>DUAO01000067.1:0-17075 GCA_012960805.1 Flavobacteriales bacterium
TCCGAAATAAGCTTGTAATACTTCCATGCTTTCTTCTTCTGAAATATCTAAATCATTTCCTGCAAATACATCCTTAAATGCTGTTGCTACTGCATTTGCATCAATAGTATCCAATCCTTGTGCTTTTACTCCTGTTGCCACATTTACTCCTAAGCTGTAACTTACTTTTTCCATTTCTGTTTCTGGTGTTTTGTCAGTTGCATTGTTTGAACATGAGCTCAAAATAATTGCAAAACCAACGATTAATAATTGTGCTGTTCTATTCATAATATCTATTTTTAAAATTTGTTGGCAAAACTACAAATATTGTTTGTTTTTCCTTGAAAATGAGTAGTTCATTTTCTATATTTGGCTTTTGGAAAAAAATAAATTAAGAGATGGAAATAATTAAAACTCCTTTAGAAGGATTACTAGTAATAAATCCACGAGTTTTTGGAGACGATAGAGGTTATTTTTTTGAAAGCTGGAGTAAACAATCATTTGCTAAAGTTGGATTGGACCTTGATTTTGTGCAAGATAATCAATCTCTTTCTAGTAAAGGAGTGTTAAGAGGTTTGCATTTTCAAAGCCCGCCTTACGCACAAGGCAAATTAGTTAGAGTAATTAAAGGAGCTGTTTTAGATGTTGCTTTAGATATCAGAAAAGATTCACCTACTTATGGTCAATATTTTTCAGTAGAGTTGTCAGAAGAAAACAAGACTATTGTTTGGATTCCACCTGGGTTTGCTCATGGATTTGTAACCATTGAAGATAACACGATTTTTACTTATAAATGTACAGAAGTGTATAATAAGGAGTCTGAAGGAGCTTTGCTTTGGAATGATAAAGATTTGAATATTAATTGGGAAGTTAATGATCCCTTGGTTTCAGAAAAGGATTTGGGGGCTGGTACTTTTAAAGGTTTTGTAAGCAAATTTTAAATGAAGAGACAGCACTTTTACTTTTTGGGATCCCCAATACTTGTATTTGTTTTGGTTCAGCTGTTTATTTATGCTACTGAACTAAAAAGTGATGATGAGTTGCATCAACAACAGTTTAACATGAAATATGGAATCTTTGCAATTGTAAAGCCTGAAGGATTGAATTTTGCAGGAGAAGAAATTCCAATTCAATCTCCTGAAATTTGGGAGAGGATAGATAAGGAATTACTTAAGAACACTTATTGGCAGTCTAACACTATGTTATTCTTTAAAAGAGCAAATAAGTATTTCCCAATTATCGAACCTATTCTTAAAAAGAATAATATTCCTGATGATTTTAAATATCTAGCTGTGATTGAAAGTGGATTGGACAATGTGGTTTCTTCTGCTGGCGCTGCTGGCTTTTGGCAAATACTTAAAGGTACAGCTCGTGAGCATGGGCTAGAGGTTAATTCAGCTATTGATGAACGGTATAATCTGGAAAAATCTACAGAGGTGGCTTGTGCTTATTTGCAAGATGCTTATGATAAATTTGGGAATTGGACAATGGCAGCCGCATCTTATAATATGGGAAAAAGAGGAGTCAGAAGACGCATGTCAAAACAAGGGACTAATAATTATTATAATCTTCATTTAAATTCTGAAACAGCAAGATATGTATTTCGGATTATCGCTGTAAAAGAGATAATGGAAAATCCTAAAAAATATGGTTTTATGTTTCGTGATAAAGATTTATATGTAATGCCAGAATATAAAGCTTTAGAAGTGGATTCAACAATAGCTAATTTGAGTAATTTTGCAGAAATACAGGCGATAAATTACAAATTACTGAAGCAGTTTAATCCTTGGTTGAGAACCTCTTCTTTGCCAGATAAATCAAGAAGAAAGTATATCTTAAAGATCCCAACAGATACTGATTTATTAATTTTTAAAGATTTTGAAAATTTAGTTGATTCAGTAAAGTAAAATGGAAAATCAAAAAGATTTTATTTCTATTTATGGCGCACGTGTTCATAATTTGAAAAATGTGAACTTAAAAATACCCCGAAAAAAACTAGTGGTTTTTACAGGTAAAAGTGGTTCTGGAAAATCATCACTAGCTTTTGATACTATACATGCTGAAGGGCAAAGACGATATTTGGAAACTTTTAATGCTTATGCGCGTCAGTTTTTAGGAAATATGGAGCGCCCAGAAGTAGACAAAATTACTGGTTTGAGTCCTGTAGTGGCTATTGAGCAAAAAACAACATCCAAAAACCCAAGATCAACAGTAGGAACTATTACTGAGATTTATGATTATTTGCGCTTACTTTATGCTCGTGTGAGTACGGCGTATTCTTATAAATCTGGAAAAAAAATGGTGCGCTTTACTGATGATCAGATTCTAAATTTAATAAAAATAGATTTTAAAGATAGAGCTATAATTGTTTTAGCACCTATTGTGCGTTCACGAAAAGGTCATTATTCCGAGCTTTTTCATCAATTAGCTAAGAAAGGATATTTAAAAGTAAGGGTAGATGGTGAGATTATTGATATTACGCCAACACTAAAACTGGATCGATATACAACACATGATATTGAGGTAGTAATTGATCGTTTAAAAGTAACCGATATGAATAACAAACGCTTGATATCCTCTTTAAAACTTGCAATGGAAGATGGAGATGGGGTGATGATGATAATTGAAAAATTAGCCACAACACCAAGGTATTTTTCAAGAGCTTTAATGTGTCCTGAAACAGGAATTGCTTATAAAAATCCTGAACCTAATTCTTTTTCATTCAACTCCCCAAAAGGAGCTTGTAAAGCGTGTAATGGTTTAGGAAAATATAAAACAGTAGATGTAGAAAAAATATTACCAAATAAGGAATTAAGTATTAATAAAGGAGGAATAGCGCCTATTGCCAATCGAAAATCAGATTGGATATTAAGACAGATTGAATTGATAGGGAAAAAGTATAATTTCAACTTAAATACTCCAATTAATAAAATTTCACAAGATGGTATGGATGCGATATTGCATGGCCTTACCGAAAATTTAAAAGTAAAATTAAAGTCAGCAGGAATCTCCAAAACCTATAAGTTGCATTTTGAAGGGATTGTTAATTTTATTGAAGTGCAGTCCAAATTATCGTATGTGAAGTCTATTGAGAAATGGGCAGGAAGATATATGTCCGCATATGATTGTAAAAGCTGTAATGGGAGCAGGCTAAATATTGAATCCTCCCACTTTAAGATAGCTGGTAAAAGCATAAATGAAGTATCTAATTTGGATATCTCTTCATTTGCTAAATGGGTCCTTATCATTGAAAAATCATTAACAGACAATGACCTAAAAATTGCAAAACAGATTATAAAAGAATTGACTAAACGTTTGCAATTTATTATTGATGTAGGTTTACCTTATCTTTCGTTGAATAGAAGCTCGAAAACACTAAGTGGAGGTGAATCGCAAAGGATTCGTTTGGCAACTCAAATTGGAATACAACTTACCAATGTATTGTATATTTTGGATGAACCTAGTATTGGTTTGCATCAAAGAGATAATTTAAAATTGATAGAATCCTTAAAAAAATTGCGTGATATTGGGAATTCTGTTATTGTAGTGGAACATGATAAGGGTATGATTGAATCCGCTGATTTTATAGTTGACTTAGGCCCCGGAGCTGGTTCGCATGGGGGTGAGGTAGTTTCGCAAGGTGATTATCAGACCATTCTAAAGGATAATCATATTACCGCTGATTATTTGAATGGAAATCAGCAAATTGAAGTGCCCAAAAAGAGAAGAAAAGGGAATGGAAAAATCTTAACACTTAAAGGGGCAAGAGGACATAACTTAAAAAATATAGATATTGAAATTCCTTTGGGGTTGATGTGTTGTGTGACGGGAGTTTCAGGCAGTGGAAAATCAACTTTGATTAATGAAACGCTTTACCCCATTTTAAATAAATATTTTTATAGAGGTGAAAAAGAACCCTTGCCTTATAAAAGTATTAGCGGATTGGAGCATTTGGATAAAGTAATTGAGGTAGATCAGTCGTCAATTGGACGCACACCAAGATCTAATCCAGCAACTTATACAGGTGTTTTTGCTGATATCAGAAGTTTGTTTACTAATCTTCCAGAAGCAAAAATTAGAGGTTATAAAGTTGGACGTTTTTCATTTAATGTAATAGGAGGCAGATGTGAAGGCTGTAAAGGAGGTGGGATGAAAACCATTGAAATGAATTTTTTGCCTGATGCTGAAGTGCACTGTGAGGACTGTAATGGAAAACGCTACAATAGAGAAACACTGGCAGTTCGTTTTAAAGGAAAATCAATCTCAGATGTATTGGATCTAACCATTAATCAAGCAGTTGAATTTTTTAAGGCTATTCCCTCAATTTATCGTAAAATAAAAACGTTACAAGATGTTGGTTTAGGCTACATTACCTTAGGGCAGTCAGCTACCACATTGAGTGGAGGTGAAGCACAAAGAATCAAATTAGCTTCCGAACTTTCAAAAAAAAGCACAGGAAACACCTTTTATATTTTGGATGAGCCTACAACAGGACTTCATTTTGAGGATATAAAAATATTTTTGAAAGTGATTAATACTATAGTTAATAAAGGAAATTCAGTATTGATAATTGAACATAATATGAATGTAATAAAAGTAGCAGATTACATTATTGACATTGGTAAAGAAGGAGGGCAAAAAGGAGGACAGCTTATTTGTAACGGAACACCTGAAGCAATCGTAAAATACAAGGATAGTCACACAGCTAAATATCTAAAAAGCGAATTAAAATAGTTTTGCTATCTTAGTAGTTTAAATTAAAAGATATTGAGAATGAATGTAGATGAGAAAAAAATTAGACGGGCTTTTAAAGAAAAAAATTGGAATGCTATAAAAACCTCCGATTCTTGGCAAATTTTTAAAATCATGTCAGAGTTTGTTGAAGGGTTTGAAACCATGTCAAAAATAGGACCTTGCGTTTCTGTATTTGGTTCGGCGCGCACAAAATCAGATAATAAATTTTACAAACAAGCAGAAGAAATTGGCTACTTGCTTACCCAAAGTGGATATGGTGTTATTTCGGGTGGCGGACCAGGCATCATGGAGGCTGCCAATAAAGGAGCCGCTAGAGGAGGAGGAAAATCAGTAGGTTTAAATATTGAGCTTCCTTTTGAGCAGTCCGCTAATTCTTTTATTGATAACGATAAGTTGATTAATTTTGATTATTTCTTTGTTAGAAAGGTGATGTTTGTAAAATATGCACAAGGTTTTATTGTGCTTCCTGGTGGAGTAGGAACTCTTGATGAGCTATTCGAAGCTATTACATTAATACAGACTCAGAAGATTGGAAGGTTCCCAATTGTATTGGTAGGAAAATCCTATTGGGAAGGTTTGTTGGATTGGATCAAAGCAACTATGCTAGAGAAAGGAAAAAATATTAGCATAGAGGATTTGGATTTGATTAATGTAATAGATACCCCAAAACAAGCAGTAGCTATTATTAATAATTTTTATAAAAAATATACTTTAAAACCTAATTTTTAGGATATCTGATTACATTCTGATTTTTTTAGTATTTTTACGGCAATATAAAATTACACTAAATGAATCAATTTCTGAAAAAAGCGTTTGTTCTTTTTGTTATATTCTCTTCATTCTCTGTTTGTGCACAAGATGATATTTTTGCAGCAAAGAAAGAAAAGCCTTTTAATCCTAAATTTACTTTAGGAACAGGTTTTTACACGTTAACTGGCGATATACAAAATTTTAATACTGGTATATTAAAAGGTAGTTCTGGCTATAATGCTGGGATGAAATTTGAATTATCTCATAATCTTGATTTATCATTTTTAGTTATTAAAACTGCCTTTTCGGCAGAAAATAGTGAGAATTTCAAATCTGATGTTGATGGATTTGGTTTGAATTTAGGATATACAACAAATCAGTTGTTTAAACAATCAAAAATTAGTCCAACTTTTTCATTGGGTATTCAAAAATTAGGTGTTAATACAGATGCTCATGATAGAAGTAGTGTAATTGCAATTCCATTAGGATTTGGTTTACGGATGAATATTACTAATAGGTTCGAATTTGATATTACTATGAATTTTGGAATAGGATTAGGCGATATAGATATGTCTCAAAACAATCAAGCAGATAGTTATAAATCATTGCAATTTACTATTCATTATGATTTATTTACTCCAAATCCTAAGAATGACAATTATTTTGATGATAATCATTATGCTGATGTAAATTTCTCTAAACTTGAGAATGAGGACGAAGATGGTGATTTAGTTCTAGATATTGATGATTACTGCACTAAAACTCCAATTGGTGTAAAAGTTGATAAAAATGGCTGTCCTTTAGATGAAGATAAAGATGGTGTTGCTAATTATTTAGATCAACAAAAAGATACTCCTAAAGGTTCTATTGTTGACGAAAATGGCGTGCGATTAACAGCTGATAAATACCATAGTATGTATTCTGATTATGAAGCGGCTTCAAGAGAATATGCTAATTTTTATAATGAAAATGAGATTAAGCGTGAGAATTACAAAACTACTGATGAATATTTAATTGCGAAAGCAAATGCTTTTAATAAAGCGTATAATAAAGGAAAAGATTTTGATAATACAGTTGCGGAAGTACAGTATAAGGTTAAGATTGGCGCTTTTAGTGATGGCGTGCCAGCTAATGTGATTAATAAATACCTTAGTTTGGATGATTTAGAAAGTATTTCTCAGAATAACGGAATGGTTATTTATGCCGTAGGAACTTACAATACTTCGGATGATGCATTAAATAGAGAATATGAATTGGAAGCAAAAGGATTTAATGAGACTTCAATCTTAGTAGACAATAATGGAGTGCTTTCTGATTATGCTATACCTGCTCCTGAGCCAGTAATTGATGAAGAAGAGAAAGTTGAATTCCCTGAAGAAGTTACTGCAACAGAAGTGAGAGATAATGATAATATTGTAGAGGAGGAAGTTCTTGAGCAATTTTCTGGAATTCTGACAGACGAAACAACCTACAGAATACAAATTGGAGCATTTAATAAAGCATTGTCTGATGCAGTTTTTGTAGGAGTTAAGAATATAATTTCATTTACAGGAAAAGATGGATTAGTGAGATATATGGTAGGTTCATTTATTGAGTATAAAGACGCTATTGATTATCAAATGCAAATGAAAGCAAGAGGATTTGAAGATGCTTTTATTGTTACCTATAAAAATGGAGAGCGCATTAGTTTAAACGTAGCTATTCAAACTGAAAAAATAGCTCTAGAACTTAAAGCAGTAAAACCAAATGTTGAATTTATGGTACAAGTTTTAGTGGCTAAAGAATCATTGTCAGCTGAGGATTTAGCCAAAATGAGTAAGCTTGGGAATATTACAAAAGAAGCAGAAGGACAAGAAATGTATTGTTATTTTGCAGGAACTTACCAAACTTTAGAAGACGCAAATATTCAGTTAGAGAAAGCAAAATTAGCAGGCTTTACCGATGCTTTTGTATTTGCAAACTTGGATGGAGAAAGAATTACTATTGAGCAAGCGAAAGAATTGTTGAAATAGAAATAATTAAGGATATAAAAAGAAAGCCCGCATAGCGGGCTTTTTTACTATTGCCCGGAAGCTTTCTTACTACCTTCATAAACTTCAAACTTTCTAAAACTACAATCTAGTTTTCCGTTCATCACTTTTATTTTACGTGATGGACTTAAGCCTATGAATTTCATATTTTCTATATCAGATGAGATAAGCCAAATAGAACACCCTTGGTATTTGTGTTTTAATGTTGATCCCACTTTTTCATAAAAATCATTTACACCTAAATCAACCCTTTCTCCATAAGGAGGATTGAACATTACAAAAGTTTCAGGAGCTATTTCTGTTTCAAAAAAATCAGAATTGGTAACTTTAATATTATCATACATTAAAGCATTTTCAATATTTTCTCTACTAATTCTGACTGCTTTCTGGAAATTATCACTTCCAGTAATTTTTCCATAATAATGGCTTTCTTTTTCTAAGGAAACTTCTTTGATGGTTTCCCATAATTCTTCATCAAAATCTTTCCACCCTTCAAAGCCAAAGCGCTCTCTGAAAATATTAGCAGGAATATTGTAAGCTATAAAGGAAGCCTCAATTAATAAAGTTCCTGAACCACACATAGGGTCATGAAAATTAGCAATTCGATTCCAATCACTAAGTAAAATTAATCCAGCAGCTAATACCTCATTCATAGGGGTAATTACAGCATCTGATTTATACCCTCTCTTATGTAAAGAATCTCCAGAGCTATCTAGTGAAACGCTACAAGTATGTTTTGCAATATGCAAATTGATACTCACATCAGGATTTTCAGGATCAACATTTGGTCGTTTGTCAAATTTCTTTCTGAAAGTATCGGCAATAGCATCTTTCATTACTAATGAGGCATATTTACTATGGGTAAAAACTTCAGAATGAGTTGTAGCATGAGTAGCAAAAGTTGCTTCTAAATCAAAAATTTCAGTCCAATCAATTTCACATAATTTTTTATATAATTCTTTTTCATCATGTGCTTGAAAGTGGGCAATGGGTTTTAGTATTCTGAGTGCAGTTCTTGCATTTAAATTAGCCTTGTACATAAAGCCTTTATCTCCTTTAAAACTTACGGCTCTATTCATGGGTTTTACATTTTGAGCGCCCATCTTTCTTAGTTCCTCAGCTAATATTCCTTCTAAGCCAAACATAGTTTTGGCTAGCATATAAAAATTATCATTCTTCATTTTGCAAAGGTAATGCTTATTACCTAAAAGATTTCTTCAAATAAATTTTATCTATAGATGTCAAAACTTTAGATTGGATTATCATTTTTTTTGAGGTTACTTACTAAGCAAAGTATGGAGTAGAATAAAAGTTAAAGTATTTTAGTAGTTACATACTATATCCTTATTTTTGTCGAATGGAAAATTTTAAAGCATTAGGCATTAAATCAGAGTTTGTAAAAGGGTTGAATGAATTAGGAATTATTAATCCAACAGAAATTCAACAGCAAGTCATTCCTTTATTATTAGCAGGAAATACTGATTTGGTTGGTCAGGCCCAAACAGGAACAGGGAAAACTGCTGCTTTTGGCTTGCCACTTTTGCATAAAATTGATCCTAAGAAAAATCATGTACAAGGCTTAATATTGTGCCCTACCCGTGAGTTAGGCCAGCAAGTAGCCAAGCAATTGTTTCGCTTTACTAAATATTCTGATAGAATTTTCACTGAGTCAGTTTATGGAGGAGAAAAAATTGATAAACAATTAGCGAATTTAAAAAGAACTACACACATAATAGTAGCTACTCCTGGTCGACTTATTGATTTAGTGAACAGAAAAGCAGTAGACCTAAGTAAAGTTAAAACTGTTATTTTAGATGAAGCGGATGAAATGCTAAGCATGGGTTTTAAAAAAGAATTGGATGAAATTTTAGAGTTCTTACCTGAAGCAGAAAGTAAATGGTTGTTTTCAGCAACTATGCCAGATGTAATCAAGCAAATTGTAAATGAACATATGAATGCCAATGCTCACAGAATTACTGTGAGTGGGAGCAATGTTGTGAATGCAAAAATTGACCATAAGTTTGTGCTGTGTGAGGATGCAGAAAAGTTCAATATTCTATTACAATTTTTGAATTCAGTAAAAGGACAAAGAGGAATTATTTTCTGTAGAACTCGCAATGAAACCAAAAAACTAGCTGCTAAGTTGATTGCTAAAAACATGCCTTCTGATGCTATTCATGGTGATTTATTGCAAAAGGAAAGAGACAAAGTAATGCGTGCTTTCAAGAATGAAACCCTTAGTACTATTGTAGCAACTGATATTGCCTCCAGAGGGATTGATGTGGCAGATTTAACCTTTGTGGTGCATTATCAGCTCCCTGATCAGGATGAGTACTATACCCACAGAAGTGGTAGAACGGCTCGTGCCGGTAAAGAAGGAATTTCTTTGGTTTTAGCCAATACTTATGAAGCCAAAAAAATTAGACATTATGAGAAATATTTAAGAATCTCATTCTCAAAAGTAAAAGTTATTAAGTAGTTAGTCTCTTAATTATTTCTTTTGTTGGGAGTATTTCTTTTGTATGTTCAATGCTTGGACCGGCACACCAAACTGTTTTGTAGGTACTGCTAAATGCTGCTTTTTCTGTTAATCTTATTCCTTTGAAAAAAGTAATCATTTTCACCCATTTTTTCAGCTTCTTGTTTTTACTTAAGACGCTTTCCAGCCAATTTTGTGTGGTGCCAACTTTTTGCACATAAGGGGTGTTAATTACTGTACAAGGGCTTCCAGATATTTTTGTAGAAATTACAATATCTTCTTTTCCGTAATCTACACAAGCATTTTTATACTCTTGAGAAATATCTGCTTCTTCACATGCTATAAATGGTGAGCCAATAGAGATTCCAGAAAAACCCATATCTATTTTTTCAGCAACTCCAGCTTTTGTTCCTACACCCCCTGCTGAAATTACTGGAATATTTATTTCGTCTTTAAATTCATTAATTATTTCTGTTGCGGAGAGTTTTCCTAAATGGCCTCCTGCACTATTATTGACAGCAATAATACCATCTGCATTTAAATCCTGAACCTTTTTTGCCATATAAAGGTTAATAACATCACAAAAAACTTTAATGCCTTTTGGTTTACAAACATCAATTACTTTTTCTGGACTACCTAAAGAGGTGATAATAAAATCAACTTCTAATTCTACACAAGTTGCTAATTGTTTAGCAAGTTTTATGTTTGATTTATTTACAATCAAATTAATGCCTAATGCACTTGAGTTTGTTTGATCTCGCATCTCTTTTATAGCATCTCTTAACTCTTGATCTGTTCTGTAATTTAAGGCAGGTACGCATGCGGCAATATCAGAATTTAGTGCTTCTATCATCATTTTGGTATTGGTTACCAAAAACATAGGAGCCATTATTATTGGATATTTTATGTCAAGTAATTGGGTTAAAGATGTTTTTTCCATTCAGATATTATAAAAAACAAAGATAGAAGTTATTCTGAATTTGTTTCAGAATTTGAAGAGCTATCTTCATTAAAACCAATTAAGTTACGGTAGAAATAAGAAGGGGTGTTTTAGGTTGACCCCTAAATTTAACAACCGTCTCCTTTAGGAAGTAAATTGCCCTCTTTGTCATAGAATTTCAGTTCTTCAACACCATCTTTAATGATAGATTCGCGTTGTAATTGACCATTATCATAATAATATTTCCAAACCCCATCTTTTCTACTATATACTGCTGATTCAGTATACTTATAAGTTCCGTGACTTTCTAATCGACCATCTTTATAATAAGATTTGAAAGTGCCTATTTGCTTACCATTTTTATAATTTGATTCAGACATTATTGGCCATGCTCCATAATCCCAAAAGTATTTGCAAGAACCATTTCTTACGCCATCTGTATAATCTATAATAGACAATAATTGTCCACTAGAGTAGTATTCTCTTTTTGTTTCATTATTTATTGGTTTGGTGACTTTGTAATTAGTCTCTTGTCCACCGTTAGGACGAGAATACTTTATTTTCTTAACATTTTCTAATTCAGAATGTTTAATGCAATATGTATTAACTGACTCTTTGGTTTTTAAATAAAAAATTTCTTTAAAATTTTCTTTTTCATACTTATGGTGGTTAATTTTTGTATCAATGATATTTCCTCCAGTGAAGAATAATGATATACTAAAAAGAATTTCTAACATAATTAAATCATTTATTTATACCACAAAAGTAATAAAAAATAACCCTTACTCAATTTTCTATTTGGCTTTTTGATTCAACGCTTAAAACTTATATCTTAATTGGAGTTTTATTTCTGTCATTTTGTTATCTTCAATTTCATCCCATCCACTTTTTAACACCATTCTATCGGTATAAGTAGTGTGTGCAATGCGCAACCAAAAATCCAAATTGCGAATAATATTGCATTTCGCAACTAGATATATTTTACTTCCCTTTCCGTAATAAGCAGGAATAGAGTAGCCATAAAGCACATCATTTTCATAGGCATAAATTCTACTATCATAAGTAGGGGTGTTAAACAATACATATCTGCTTGTAAAACTAATCTTACTAAATAGAGGTTTGTATTTTACATCCTGATAAAGCATATATCCCATTTCTTGCTGATTTCCAAGATTGATAGAGCTTGTTTCCAATCGGTTGGCAAAAGCCCAGTTATCTCCTTCCTTGTAATTAATATGAAAACGAAAATTGTCTTTCCTTTTTCCGCTAATTGCTAATGATTCAGGTAGTTGTTCCTCCTTAATCTCTGATTTGTAGCGCACATACATTTTTGTGGCTCTATTTATTTTGTAATCTGCTTGCAAAAGATAATCACTTCCTTTTGTTGGCGCATCCACTCCAAACCTTAACCATGGAAAACCATAATGATCAGCATATCCTTTTATTTTGAATTTATGATGAGGCGTAAATTCTAACCCAAAATAAACACCTTTTTCATTTTGAGAAGATCGTTCTGCAAATGCATTAGCATACTCACTTTGGTATTCTTTGGAATAATCTCTGTAGAGTAAGGAGGCCGAAATAGTTTTGTCTAGCCCTAACATAATACCATTTACATGGGCAATCCCTCCGTTTTCACTTTTTCCAATTTCCCCAAAAAAGTTCATATTTTTATATAGATATTGATAATCCATCCCGAAATTTTGACTGCTATTTCCATTGAAATCAAATTGATTGTAAGTGTAAATATTCTTTTGATAATCACCGTCAATTTGTGTTTTGTAATAGGATAATCCTAAGTTCAGTTGCTTGTAATTGTAATTTACATGGGTTCCAAAATGATTTTGTAGGATTACATTTTTATCCAAAAGTTCACTTTCTGTTCTGTGCATTCCTGTTCCTTGAATAGAGGAAAAAGCAAGTTCATCATTCTCTAAAGTGTCAACAATATTTGCATCTACTTTATGGGAAGATAAAAAGGCGATAATTTCTAAATTTTTAAGAGGAGCTATCTGTATTGCTCCTCCTCTAAAAAATAAGTTTTCAGCTGCAGCCGTGTGGGCGTTTATTAAATTTCCACTTCTTTGAATATTTATAACTTCTGATGATTTTCCAAAACTCATTCCACTTTGCATTGTTAGGCCTTGCCCAAAGTTCATTTGATAGTCACCAATAATTACATTTTTTATTTTACCAATATTTTTAGCTTGCAAATGAGCTGAATAAAAATCAAAGCCATAAGGTTGATTGGGTCCTGAAAAATTTTCTCCAGCATCTTTTTCAGCCGTTATCCCTGCTTGCAGATAGTTGTTTTTCAGTCGGTATTTAAAATAAGCTCTATGCGCGTTTCCTAAGTAGTGAATATTGCCATCTTCATCAGGAGCATAGCCTCTTTGTTCTTGCAAATAAAACTGATCTCTTACCATTATATATTGCTTGATATTTGCTAAAAGTTGTTTACTCGTTACACTTGCATTAATACTAATAAATGGAAGTAAATTTTGAATCGTTTGCACATCAAACCCCGCAACAGTTTGTAATTCTAAATAGGAGAGGAGTTTCCCATTTTTTTCAATATGCAGGAGTAATTTGTCAATTTGATAGGCGTTCAGAAAGTATAATTCCCTTAATTCCTCTTTGCTTGTTTTATTCAAATTGATCGGATGTTCAGCAAAGTAATAAAGCGCTTCATATAGTTCGCTATAATCCAATTCCTCCTCATTCTCTTCTGCAATATTTTCAATTATTTCCTCTAGTAAAAGATTGTTGTCTTGCGAAAATCCGTGAAAAAATAGTAAAACAAACCCAAATGTAAAAATGATTTTTTTCATTTTTTTAAAAAGCACTACTTACCGAAAATTGTGGAGAATATCCTAGTAGTTGATGTCTTTTTACTGCAACATCTAATTGAATGTTATTAAGGGTGTAGCCAAGTCCAAAAGTATTTTGTGGTGGGTTGGCGCTGAAACCAGCCCTTAATTGCAGTTGTTTGATAATCTTGTATTCCAATCCAAGTTTAAGTTTAGCGTTTTGTTCACTTTCTAGTTCGCCTTCAGTGAAAATAGCAACTTTTTCATTGGCATCATAGCGAAATCCTAGTTTGAAGATTGATGGAATATTTTCATCTTCATTTAATTTCACCCCAATAGGATTAAAGATGTGAGCGCCAAGTGTTAATTCTCGCATTAATCTTTTTTGAGCTCCTATTTCAAAAGTGAAATTGTTATGATTATCAGTTGCCCCATCAGCATAGACGCCTAAATAATCAACTTGAATCCCAACATTAAAATCATCACTTAGTTTTTTCGCAAAAGCTAAACCAATCTTGCTCTCATTATACAGGTCAAAACCGGTATAAGCAACATTTAATCCGAAAACACCACCATTAACAGGAAGTGCGAAAACAGCAGTATGTGTGCTGAGTTCTTTTAGCCCAAAAGAGTTTTCTGTACCCGCTCCAATTGTAAACTGATTGATTTCTGAAAGCCCAGCTTGGTTGGTAAAATTGCTCCAAACATTATTTTGCAGCAGGCCACAACCACCTAATGCATTGCTTTTTGCATCATAGTTTTGCGCACTACTAATTAGCGAGAAACTTAATAGTAATATGGAAAAAAAATAGGACCTCATTTGAGGCCCTAAGATATTAAATTTATTGAACCCTGAAAGGGTATTCATGACTAGCCAACTCAGTATTGGCTTGTACAATTTTTTGTTTTAGATTTTCCTTATAGATGTGAACCTTTTTATGAATTTCTTCATTATCAGTTGCCAAAATTTGTGCAGCTAATATTCCGGCATTGAGCGAGCCATCAAGCCCAACAGTAGCTACAGGGATTCCAGGAGGCATTTGTAAAATGGAAAGAATAGAATCCCATCCATCAATTGAAATAGATGATCGACAAGGTACTCCAATTACAGGCACTGTAGTAAAAGCAGCAACTACTCCTGGCAAATGAGCAGCTCCTCCTGCTCCTGCAATAATTACCTTTATTCCATTTGCTCTAGCATTGCTAGCAAAATTCTCTACCATCTCTGGCGTTCTATGTGCTGATAATGCATTTATTTCAAATGGGATTTCCATTTCGTTTAAATAGTCTGCTGCCTTTTTCATTACCGGCATGTCAGATGTACTTCCCATTATTATACTTACTACTGCTTTCATTTTCAGTTTTTTGGTGGGTGCAAATATATTGTTTATTATAGAATAATTAATTTACTGTTCGCTTTAAATCTGATTATTATTTTACTACACATTATATGTATAGGGTTTTAAAAATATTTTTTTGTCTTTCTTATTCTAATGTTTCATTATCAACTTTCTATTTTATTTAACCATATTAAATAGTAGAACAGAAGATTTAACTTGCTTGTCTAATTTACATTGTACTGTTTGAGTGAGTATGTTATCTCGATTTTTTATGTACAATACTTTTTCTATATAGCTATTTTGTATTTTCATTCATTGTTCTTACCTTTTTTCAATCTTCTCTATATGTTATAAGGGGTGTTGATATTCAAAAAAGCTTAAAAACCACTTTATTCAATCTGTTTTATAGGTGCTTATTGACGCATATGCTAGATAATTTTTGAGATTTAATAATTTTAGGTAATTAAATCTCTTTTTAAATAACTCTTAATATACTGATAATTAGATAGTTGAAATGTATTTTTATAGACAAGTAGTTTATATTTTATTTTTTATTGAATATTGTGTCTAGTTTTCAAAACTATATATATTTGCAGCCGCTTTTTAAGAGAAAAAGTTCTTTAAAATAAATGAGTTTAAAATCTTTTCTAATAAAGGTTGCCTGTAATAATTAACATTATATATTTGCAGCCGCTTTTTGAAGGAAATAAAACTTACTTATTTGTAAGAGAAAAAAGTTTCAAAATCAATTGCTAGCTTTACAAAACATTGTATATTAGCAGTCCTTTTTGAAAAACAGTTCATTGAATTATTGAAGATAGAATTAAATTACATCCAATTACAGTCAATTACAAATTTTTTATACAACGAAGAGTTTGATCCTGGCTCAGGATGAACGCTAGCGGCAGGCCTAACACATGCAAGTCGAACGGTAACATAAGAGCTTGCTCTTGATGACGAGTGGCGCACGGGTGAGTAACGCGTATGCAATCTACCTATAACTGAGGGATAGCCCAGAGAAATTTGGATTAATACCTCATAATAATATTTTTTGGCATCATTAAATATTTAAAACTTCGGTGGTTATAGATGAGCATGCGTTCTATTAGTTTGTTGGTGAGGTAAAAGCTCACCAAGACTACGATAGATAGGGGGCCTGAAAGGGTGATCCCCCACACTGGTACTGAGACACGGACCAGACTCCTACGGGAGGCAGCAGTGAGGAATATTGCACAATGGAGGAAACTCTGATGCAGCCATGCCGCGTGCAGGATGACGGCCCTATGGGTTGTAAACTGCTTTTTTACAAGAAGAAACCTTGGTACGTGTACCAACTTGACGGTATTGTAAGAATAAGCACCGGCTAACTCCGTGCCAGCAGCCGCGGTAATACGGAGGGTGCAAGCGTTATCCGGATTTATTAGGTTTAAAGGGTTCGCAGGCGGAATTTTAAGTCAGTGGTGAAAGCCTACAGCTCAACTGTAGAACTGCCATTGAAACTGATATTCTTGAGTATAGATGAAGTGGGCGGAATATGTCATGTAGCGGTGAAATGCATAGATATGACATGGAACACCAATTGCGAAGGCAGCTCACTAAACTATTACTGACGCTCATGAACGAAAGCGTGGGGAGCGAACAGGATTAGATACCCTGGTAGTCCACGCCGTAAACTATGATCACTAGATGTTGGCGATATACTGTCAGTGTTTTAGAGAAATCGTTAAGTGATCCACCTGGGGAGTACGTTCGCAAGAATGAAACTCAAAGGAATTGACGGGGGCCCGCACAAGCGGAGGAACATGTGGTTTAATTCGATGATACGCGAGGAACCTTACCAAGGCTTAAATGTAGATTGACAGATTGTGAAAACAGTTTTTCTTCGGACAATTTACAAGGTGCTGCATGGTTGTCGTCAGCTCGTGCCGTGAGGTGTCGGGTTAAGTCCCATAACGAGCGCAACCCCTATTTCTAGTTACCAGCGAGTAATGT
>DUAO01000067.1:17216-18783 GCA_012960805.1 Flavobacteriales bacterium
GATCCCAGTTCGGATCGGAGTCTGCAACTCGACTCTGTGAAGTTGGATTCGCTAGTAATCGTATATCAGCAATGATACGGTGAATACGTTCCCGGGCCTTGTACACACCGCCCGTCAAGCCATGGAAGTTTGTGGTGCCTGAAGTCAGTAACCGTAAGGATCTGCCTAGGGTAAAACAGATAACTAGGGCTAAGTCGTAACAAGGTAGCCGTACCGGAAGGTGTGGCTGGAATATCTCTTTTTTTGAGTATTGTTTGTGTTTAATTCTATCTTCTTTTTTCCTTTTTAAAGTCTCGTAGCTCAGCTGGTTAGAGCGCTACACTGATAATGTAGAGGCCGGCAGTTCGAGTCTGCCCGAGACTACATTTAAAAAGGGGGATTAGCTCAGTTGGCTAGAGCGCTTGCCTTGCACGCAAGAGGTCATCGGTTCGACTCCGATATTCTCCACTTAAATCTATTATAATTTATTTATAATTAGATGAAGTTCTTTGACATATTGTAATGAATATATATACTTAATTTTTAAAAGTTATTAAGGGCGTATGGCGGATGCCTAGGCTCTCATAGGCGAAGAAGGACGTGACAAGCTGCGATAAGTTTCGATAAGGTGCAAATAACCTTTGAGTCGAAAATTTCCGAATGGGGCAACCCAATTATTTGAAGAATAATTATCCTATTTATAGGAAGCTAACCTGGTGAACTGAAACATCTAAGTAACCAGAGGAAGAGAAAACAATAGTGATTCCCTGAGTAGTGGCGAACGAAAAGGGAACAGCCCAAACCAAGATTATTTCGGTAATTTTGGGGTTGTAGGACTACAACGTGCAATATAAATTTATAAAAGAATGTTTTGGAAAGAACAACCATAGAGGGTGATAGTCCCGTATTTGAAATAGATTTATTAGCTAGTAGTATCCTGAGTAGGACGGAACACGTGAAATTCTGTCTGAATCCACCGGGACCATCCGGTAAGGCTAAATACTAATGAGAGACCGATAGTGAACAAGTACCGTGAGGGAAAGGTGAAAAGTACTCCGAACAGGAGAGTGAAATAGATCCTGAAACCATACGCTTACAAGCGGTAGGAGCCATTTTTATGGTGACTGCGTGCCTTTTGTATAATGAACCTACGAGTTACTCCTCTCTAGCAAGGGTAAGAATTTTTGATTCGAATCCGTAGCGAAAGCAAGTCTGAATAGGGCGCTTAGTTAGAGGGGGTAGACGCGAAACCAAGTGATCTACCCATGGACAGGTTGAAACTCCGTTAACCCGGAGTGGAGGACCGAACCAATATACGTTGAAAAGTGTTTGGATGATCTGTGGGTAGGGGTGAAAGGCTAATCAAACTTGGAAATAGCTCGTACTCTCCGAAATGCATTTAGGTGCAGCCTCGATATTATTGTCATAGAGGTAGAGCTACTGATTGGATGCGGGGGCTTCATCGCCTACCAATTCCAGACAAACTCCGAATGCTATGACATTTGATCGGGAGTGAGGCAGTGGGTGCTAAGGTCCATTGCCGAGAGGGAAACAACCCAGACTATCAGCTAAAGTCCCTAAATATACG
>DUAO01000068.1 GCA_012960805.1 Flavobacteriales bacterium
TGTAACAGTAATCTAGTGGCAGTAGTAGGGCTTCCATCAATCATAAAGACTTGAGGACCTGTAGGTCCATATGAGTTATACATGGTGGTATTAGCCGGTGCATGTTTTGCCCCTATAATTCCATAGTAATTACCAGAAACAATAGTGATATTACAATTAAGCCATCCAGCAATAGTATCAATAGCTGAGAATAAAACTGTGTGTGAGCCAGTAGTAGCAGGATATAATAGAGGAGGATTTATTCCAAAATCAACAATCTCTACCGATTGGTTAGTGGCAGAAATTCCTGCTGTATTGTCCTCTGATGACATTATACTAGAAATAGTAAAAGAAGATTGAGCTTGGAAATACCAACCCCTGGTAAAAGTAGAAGTATAATCTGATACATGAGCTCCTGCAATAACAGTATCCATGCCAGCACTTTGGCTTCCGCCTTGCAATAATGCGATTACCTCTGCTGTATCATTTAAGCAAATGGTTTGATTATTTCCTACATTTATCTGTGCTGATAATATAAGCGAATAACTAACAATTAATAATAAAGTAAAGAATTTTTTCATAATCTTAATTTTTAGGAAACCACTCTTTTTTGGTTCGATATACCGTTCCTTTAAAATGAGCAATTTCAATGTTATTTTGGTTAGTAATCGTAATGTAGTACAATCCTGTTTTTGTGCTTTTATTTATCTCCTTTGCAGTAGAGGTAAGCGTATCACCACTTATTACCTTTTGTGTATGAGAAATAGAAGTTTCAATAGAAACCGCTTGTATGCCGTGTGAATTTGCCGCAAAAGCCAAACAGCTATCAGCAAGGGAGTAAGCAATGCCTCCATGAGCAATATTGAAACCATTTGTCATCTCTTCTCTGACTTTCATTTGTAGTTTGCAAGAACCAGCAGTAATTTCCAAAACCTCAATACCCAACCACTGGCTAAAAGCATCTCCACTCATCATTTTATCTACCACTTTTTTTGCTAAGTCCATATTTAGTAAAAAGTTTTATTTTCCTTTACCATTCTTTTAAGTAAAGGAGATGGTCTATATCTATCCTCTGCATATTCTGCTTGTAAATCTTCTAATTGTTTGAGTACATTTTTCACTCCTACTTCATCTGCCCAAGCGAGTAATCCTTTCGGATAATTTACTCCTTTAATCATAGCCAAATCAATATCTTCTCGGCTAGCAATTTTTAAGAATAATGCATCAGCCGCTTCATTTATAAGCATTGCTAATACTCTCCATAAAATTATTTTTCCCAAATCTCTGTCTTCATTTGCTTTTGGCACAGCTTTAGAATAATCATAATATCCTCTTCCTGATTTTTTGCCCAAATATCCAGCTTCCATCATTCTCTTTTGTGTGAAAGAGGGCTTGTATCGTGAATCAAAATAAAAGGATGAAAACACAGTTTCTGTTACGGTATAATTAATATCATTCCCTATATAATCCATAAGTTCAAATGGCCCCATACGGAAACCTCCAATTTCACGCATTGCCCAATCAATAGTAGAAAAATCAGCTACTCCTTCTTCATAAATTCTAATTGCTTCTCCATAAAAAGGACGCGCTACACGATTAACAATAAACCCTGGAGTATCTTTTGCTACAACCGTTACTTTTCCCCAAGAATCAATAATAGATTTTGCTTTATTTAAAGTGTTTTGTGAAGTTTGAACAGATGGAATGATTTCAACAAGTGGCATCAATGGTGCTGGGTTGAAAAAGTGAATTCCTACTACTCGTTCTGTTTTTGTGCAAGCTGAGGCAATTGAAGCAATAGACAAGGAAGAGGTGTTGGATGCAATAATGCAGTCTTCACTCACCAAGCTTTCAATTTCAGCAAATACTTTTTGTTTTATTTCCAGATTTTCAATAATGGCTTCAATGACCAATCCACTTCCTCGTATTTCTTTTATATCTTTTGTGAAAGTAATTCTACCTAGAATTGTTTCTTTTTCTTTTTGAGTTATTTTTTCTTTTTCTACTAATCTATTGAGAATTTTATTTAGTTTGTTTTTTGCTGATTCTATAGTGCCATCAAAAGAATCATAAAGACAAACTTCATGTCCGTTTGTAGCGGAAATCTGAGCGATGCCTGTCCCCATAGTTCCCGCTCCAATTACACTTACTTTCATCATCTTATTCTCCTTTAAAGTTTGGTTTTCTTTTTTCAAAAAATGCTTCTATTCCTTCTTTAAAATCAGCAGTGTTTCCTGCAATAGTTTGGCATTTATCTTCCATGTCCAATTGCTGTTCCAAATTATTAGAATAGGTGACGTTCAATAATCGTTTTGTAAGCCCTAATCCTTTGGATGGCATTTTTGCAAGCTTACTTGCCAACTTCCAGCTTTCCTTTTCAAAACTCTCATCTGAAAATACTTTGTAAATCATTCCTATTGATTCTGCATCTTTGGCTGAAACAGGTTCAGCTGTCATCATAAGTGCAGCAGCTTTTTGCATGCCTACTAATCTGGGTAAAAAGAAAGTTCCTCCGCTATCTGGTATCAGCCCAATTTTGCTAAAAGCTTGAATAAAGCTTGCGCTTTCAGTAGCCACCACAATATCACAACAAAGCGCAATACTAGCACCAGCTCCTGCAGCCACTCCATTAACTGCAGCCACAACAGGTTTTTCAATATTTCGTATTTTTCGGATAATAGGATTGTAGTGTTCCTGCACCATTTGTGTTAAATCCGGTCCGTTCGGGTCAGTTGCCTCACCTAAATCCTGTCCTGCACAAAAAGCTTTTCCTGTAGCGGTAATCAGGATGGCTCTAACTGTTCTATCTTCATTGCACTTATCAAGAACGTTTTGTAATTGCAAAGCCATTTTTCTAATAAAAGAGTGATATTTATCAGGTCGATTTAAAGTAATTTTTCCAACCCCTTCTATAAGTTCAAATTGAATCATTGAGTATAAATTTAATGTGCTAAAGTACGAAAAAGATAGATAATTTTTAGGTTTTAGATTTTATATACTTTATTTAAAAAAAGAGCCTGTTTTAGTTCTTTAAAACAACAAAAGCCACCTTTTTCAGGTGGCTTTTTTCAGTATTACTACAGATTATCTACTAAAGTCTTTCCTCAGCTGAGAAATGAAAGTCAGCTTCAATATGTGCATTCTCATCAGAATCAGAACCGTGCACAGCATTCTTAGCTAAGCTCTCTGCAAATTCTGCTCTAATGGTACCTTTAGCAGCGTCCGCTGGATTAGTGGCGCCTATAAGTGTTCTAAAATCAGCAACTGCATTATCTTTTTCTAAAATAGCAGCAATAATTGGCAATTCACTCATGTAATCAACTAACTCACCATAAAAAGGACGATCACTATGTACAGCATAAAACTCACCAGCTCTTTCTTTAGATAGGTGTATTTTTTTCAAAGCTACAATTCTAAATCCTGCAGCTTCAATTTTATTTAAGATTGCACCAGTATTTCCAGCCACAACAGCTTCTGGTTTAATCATTGTAAAAGTAATATTACCCATCTTATTTATTTTTAATTATTAAGGGCTGCGAAATTAGAAATTATTAGCATCCTAGCTATTATTTCTTTTACTATTTTTGCAGGCTTATGTTAAAAATGAGTCAACAATTAAAAAAACTGATTAGTAGTCCTAAAAAAATAGTGATTACTACCCATAGAAGTCCTGATGGTGATGCCATGGGATCCTCTTTAGGGTTGTTTCATTTACTGAAACAATTAGGACATACAGTTAGTGTAATTACTCCTAATGAGTATGCTAGTTTTTTACATTGGATGCCTGGCAATAAAGAGGTTATTATCTATGAAGGAAATGAAAAAAGTGCAGATACAATCACAGCTGAAGCTGATCTTATTTTTCTGTTGGACTTTAGCGATTTAAGAAGAATTTCACCTTTTACGGATACAGTTAGCAAAAGCAAGGCTACCAAAATTATGATTGATCATCATCAAGATCCTGACAGAGATATTGCTGAACTCATCTTTTCAGATACCACAGCCTGTTCTACTGCTCAATTAGTATATGAAGTAATGGATGCTATGGAGATGACTACTTACCTAAATAAAGAAATAGCGGAATGTCTGTATGTTGGTATTATGACTGACACTGGTAGTTTTAAGTATGCTTCAACCACTGCAAAAACCCATCATATTATTGCTGAATTAATTACTGCAGGAGCTGAAAACACTAAAATCCATGATTTAATTTATGATAATTCATCAGCCAATAGAATAAAATTATTGGGCTATTGCTTAAATGAAAAATTAAAATTATATCCAGAAAATAATGCTGCAATAATTTCGTTAACTGATGAAGAATTAAAACGATTTGAATTTAAAAAAGGAGATACGGAAGGAATAGTAAATTATGCACTAGCTATCAAGGGAATAAAATTTGCTGTTTTTATTGCTGAAAAAGATGGAATGGTAAAACTTTCGTTACGATCAAAAGGTGATTTTAAAGTGAATGAGATAGCTAATAAATACTTTAGCGGAGGAGGTCACATGAATGCTTCAGGTGGCATATCTGGAGTCTCTGTTGATGAAACTATTAAAAAATTAGAACAAATAATAAATGACTATAAAAACGAACTAAATAATCAAAATTAAACTATGAAAAAAATAACAATTCTATCAATGCTATGTGCTGTAACATTAAGTGCATTTTCACAAAATATTTTCAATAAAAAAGAAAATACAACTAACAATAATAAAAAATCAAATTTAGAAAACGGTATGTACGCAAAAATCAACACCACAAAAGGGGATATCTTAATCCAATTGGAATATAAAAGAACTCCACTTACAGTAGCCAGTTTTGTTGGCTTAGCAGAAGGAACAATGAAAAACAATAAAAAAGGAGCTGGAATTCCTTATTATGACGGACTGATGTTTCATAGAGTAATAGCTGACTTTATGATACAAGGAGGTTGTCCTGACGGAACAGGGTCTGGAAGTCCAGGATACAGTTTTGCTGATGAGTTTCATCCAGATTTAAAACATGATAAAGGAGGAATCTTATCAATGGCAAACTCAGGCCCAGCTACTAATGGTTCTCAATTTTTTATTACACACAAAGAAACACCTCATCTAGATGGAAAACATAGTGTTTTTGGACATGTAGTTGAAGGGATGGATGTTGTCAATGCAATTGCGCAAGATGATGTAATGAATTCAGTGACAATTATTAGAGAAGGATCTAGTGCAAAAACATTTGATGCAAACAGTATATTTGAAACTGCACAGGTTGAAATCAATAAAGCAAATGCTGAAAAAGCAAAAAGAGCTACTGAAGAAATGAAAAAATTAATTAAAGGAGCAACTACAACTGAAAGTGGCTTAGCTTACTTTATGATTAAAGAAGGGGAGGGAGTTCAAGCTAGTGCAGGTAAAACCGTTTCAGTACATTATACAGGAAAATTAGCTGATGGCACAAAGTTTGACTCTTCACATGATAGAAATGCACCTATTGAATTTCCTTTAGGACAAGGTAGGGTTATTCCAGGATGGGATGAGGGAATTGCTTTATTAAAAGTAGGAGGAAAAGCAACATTTATTATTCCACCACACTTAGCTTACGGTGAGAGAGGAGCAGGAGGAGTAATTCCACCAAATGCAACTCTTATCTTTGAAGTAGAGTTAATGGGAATTAAAGAAGATACAGAAGACCCTCATAAGGGACATAATCATTAATCAATAAAAATCAACTAAAAAGAATAATACCCATGAGAAATGGTGGTTAAATAAGATCATTTTTGAATATTTATGAAAAGACTGACATTTGTCGGTCTTTTCTGTTTTAAAAGAGAAATAAGAGTAATTTTGCCGCCTTAAAATTTAATATGCAATCAATTAGAAACATAGCAATTATTGCCCATGTTGATCACGGAAAAACTACCTTAGTTGACAGAATTATTGATCAATGCAAGGTACTTGACGAGAGAAAGGAAAGAACTGAACTTTTGTTAGACAGTAATGATCTAGAGCGTGAAAGGGGTATTACAATTCTTTCAAAGAATGTAGCCGTAATTTATAAGGACGTAAAGATTAATGTGATTGATACTCCTGGGCATGCTGATTTTGGAGGGGAAGTGGAGCGAGTGCTTAAAATGGCAGATGGTGTATTATTATTGGTTGATGCCTTTGAAGGAGCCATGCCTCAAACTCGTTTTGTGCTCGGAAAAGCAATAGAATTAGGATTAAAGCCTATTGTTGTTGTTAATAAAGTTGATAAAGAAAATTGCACACCTGCTTTAGTGCAAGAGGCTATTTTTGAATTGATGTTCAACCTTGATGCAACTGAAGAACAATTGGATTTTGAAACCATTTTTGGCTCTTCAAAAAATGGATGGATGAGCTTAGATTGGAAAAATGAAACAGACAACATATTCCCGCTATTAGACGCTGTAATTGAGCAAATTCCTGAAGCCCCTTACATAGCAGGAACCCCTCAAATGCAAATCACATCACTAGATTATTCTAAATTTGTAGGACGTATTGCTATTGGTCGTATTTTCAGAGGAGATTTGCAAGAAGGAAAAGATTATATGCTTTGCAAAGCAAATGGTATAAAAAAGAAAGTAAGAATTAAAGAATTGCATGTGTTTGAAGGGATGGGTAAGGCGCAAGTAAAAACAGCTCGTGCAGGCGATATTTGTTCAATGGTTGGAATTGATGATTTTGAAATTGGTGATACTTTGGCTGATTTTGAGAATCCTGAAGCATTACCAAGAATTGCTATTGATGAGCCAACAATGAGTATGTTATTTACCATAAATAATTCTCCATTTTTTGGGAAAGAGGGGAAATACTGTACCTCTCGTCACTTAAGAGATAGATTATACAAAGAGCTAGAGAAAAACTTAGCTCTTAGAGTTGAAGATGGAGAGTCAGAAGATAAATTTAATGTATTTGGTAGAGGAATTTTGCATTTATCAGTACTGATTGAAACTATGCGTAGAGAAGGGTTTGAGTTACAAGTTGGTAAACCACAAGTTATCTATAAAGTAATAGATGGCAAAAAATGTGAACCAATGGAAACATTAGTTATTGATGTTCCTGCTGAGTTTTCTGGTAAAGCCATTGACTTGGTTACCCAAAGAAAAGGAGATATGCTTGTAATGGAGCCTAAAGGTGATTTGCAACATTTGGAGTTTGACATTCCATCAAGAGGATTGATTGGATTAAGAAATCATATCCTAACTGCAACAGCCGGTAATGCTATAATGACACACAGGTTCAGAGAATACGCCCCTTATAAAGGTGAAATTGTAGAAAGAATGAAAGGGTCGTTAATTTCTATGGAAGCTGGTAGTTCAACGGCTTTTTCAATTGGCAAACTACAGGACAGAGGGAGGTTCTTTATTTCACCAGGTACTGATATTTATAAAGGACAAGTAATTGGAGAAAATAGCCGTGATAACGATTTAGATATTAATGTTATTAAAGGTAAACAATTAACTAATATGCGTAAATCAGGATCAGATGCAGCCATAGTAATTGCACCAAAGATTGATTTTTCATTGGAAGAATGTATGGAATATATTCAAGTTGATGAATATCTGGAAGTAACTCCTGCAAGTATTAGGATGAGAAAAATTAGTTACAGATAAATATTATTTTTTCTATATTTGCTCTGCATGAACAAATAAAAAGAGGTTAAATGAACATAGCTGTAATAGGAGGGGGGGCTGCAGGATTTATGGCTGCTATTACTGCAAAAGAATCAAACTCTAACGCTACGCTTACCATATTTGAAAAAAGCGAAAAAGTACTTGTTAAAGTAAAAGTATCTGGTGGGGGAAGATGTAATGTAACTAATGCCACATTCAGTATTTCACAACTGATTAAAAATTACCCCAGAGGAGGGAAACAACTCAAAAAATCATTTTTTCACTTTTACACAAAAGATACAGTAACCTGGTTTGAAAATAGAGGTGTACTGCTAAAAACAGAAGCTGACAACAGGATGTTTCCCAAAAGTAATACCTCACAAACTATAGTTGATCTTTTATTAAATACTGCTGAAAATCTAAACATTAGAATTTCCTATAAAAGTAGAGTAAGCGCTATTGAATTGAGTGACAATAAAATTAACCTTGTGGTTAATGGTGAAAATTTATCTTTTGACAAAGTAATTATTGCAAGTGGTGGCAGCCCAAAAGCGAGTGGATTAGATTGGCTTACAGCATTAGGCTATAGAATTGTAAAACCTGTTCCCTCCTTATTTACATTTAATATGCCAAAAAACCCTGTTACTGAGCTAATGGGAGTAAGTGTGCCAAATGTGACTGCAAGTATTAAGGGAAGTAAATTAAAGCAACAGGGACCTTTATTAATCACTCATTGGGGGATGAGTGGGCCTGCGATACTAAAGCTATCAGCTTGGGGAGCGCAGGATTTAGCCAAGACAAACTATAATTTTTCTGTTCAGATAAATTGGTTGGGAGTCAATGAAGAGGAGCTAAGAGAAGAATTCACAGCCTTATCTTCTAGTAGAAAACAAATGCATAACCATAATCCCTTTGATATTCCTAAACGCTTATGGCATTTTATGCTTAATAAATTAGAAATACCTGAAACCCAGATCTGGAATGAATTAGCCAAAAAGCATAAAAACAGATTAATAAATATGCTTATTAATGATGAATTTGAAGTAAAAGGAAAAACTACTTTTAAAGAAGAATTTGTAAGTTGCGGGGGAATAGATCTATCTGAAATAAATATGGAAACTATGGAAAGTAAACGCCATAAAGGCATTTACTTTGCCGGAGAATTATTAAATATTGATGGGGTAACAGGAGGCTTTAATTTTCAAGCAGCTTGGACAACTGGCTACTTAGCAGGAAAAAATAGTGCATTATGAATTTATTAGCAGTAGAAAATTTAGCAAAAAACTTTGGAGAAAGAGTCCTTTTTGAAGAACTTAGTTTTGGGCTTTCCAAAGGAGATAAAGTTGCTTTAATTGCTAATAACGGAACGGGGAAATCATCATTACTAAAAATAATTGCAGGTATTGATATTGCAGATGCAGGAGAGGTAATTTTCCGAAATGAATGTAGAGTATCTTATCTTGCACAGGACGTTATTTTTGACGACAAGCTTACAATAAGCGAGCTTATAAATAGTGCACATAATAAGATTAGCGTATTAGTAAAAGAGTATGAAAAAGCAGTAGAAAATCATAGTGAAATTGGTAGCGATAAAACTGAAAAATTAGTTGAAGAACTTACCACTAAAATGGAGCAAGAAAATGCTTGGGATTATCAAAGAAGAAGTGAGCAAATACTTTCCAAATTTAACATCAATAATTTTGAGCAAAAAGTAGGGGATTTATCAGGTGGACAGAAAAAACGATTATCCCTTGCGCTTTTACTTTTGGAAAATGCAGACATCTTACTTTTAGACGAGCCGACTAACCATTTGGATATTGCAATGATAGAATGGCTGGAAAAATACTTACAGCAACAAAATATTACTGTTTTAATGGTAACTCACGACAGGTATTTTCTGGAAAGAGTTTGCAATCATATTATTGAATTAGAGGCGGGGAACCTTTATCATCATAAGGGGAATTACGGGTACTTTCTGGAAAAAAGAACAGAAAGAGAAAGTAATTTTGATGTAGAAGTAGGCAAAGCTCAAAAGCTCATGAAAAAAGAATTGGAATGGATTAGAAGATCGCCCAAAGCCAGAACCACAAAATCCAAAGCTAGGATTGATAATTTTGATAAAATAAAAAAGAAAGCAACATCAAAAAGAGTAACCAAAGAGCTGAACATTGATGTAAAAATGGATAGGATAGGAGGTAAAATTCTGGAACTAAAAAACATCAGAAAATCCTATGATGATTTACTTATTCTTGATGGCTTTGATTACACTTTTAAAAAAGGGGAGCGCATTGGTATACTAGGGAAAAATGGAGTAGGGAAGAGTACTTTTTTGAATATTATTACAGGAAAAGAAAAGCCAGATAGTGGGAAAATAAATATTGGAGAAACCATAAATTATGGTTATTTTACCCAAGTAGGTCTGGATGTTGATAACGATAAACGAGTAATACAAGTGCTAAAAGATATTGCTGATTTTATTGTAATGACAGATGGCAAAAAGATAAGTGCATCACAATTATTGGAACATTTTATGTTCAGCCCTGAAATGCAATTTACTCAGGTAAAAAGATTAAGTGGAGGGGAAAAAAGAAGATTGCACCTATTAACGGTGCTTATGAAAAACCCTAATTTTTTAATATTGGACGAGCCAACCAATGACTTGGATTTACTCACGCTAACCAAATTAGAGGAATTTTTATTACAATATAAAGGGTGCTTGATTCTTGTTTCGCACGATAGATTCTTTATGGACAAATTAACTGAACACTTATTGGTTTTCAAAGGAAATGGTGAAATTGAGGATCATTATTGCACTTACTCTCAGTACCGGGCAAAACAAGTGGAACAGGAAAAAGAATTCAAAAAAATTCAACACCTTGGAAAGAAAAACTCAAAAGCAAAAGCTGTAAGAAAGCAACTATCTTTTAATGATCAGTATGAGTACACTAATCTTGAAAAAGAACTTGCAGACTTAGAAAAAGAGAAGATTAATCTGGAAACTTGTGTTCAAGACCCTGATATTGAATTGTCAAAAATGATAGAAAAAAGTGAACGCTTGGGTGAAGTGATAAATCTTATTGATGAAAAAGAAATAAGGTGGATGGAGCTTGATGAAATGCAATAAATGCTATTTCATTCACTTACATTCCCCACCTACCGCTTCATTCTACCTGTACTAAACCAATCTAGTGTTTAAAGTAAGCTTACTTGAAAATCAAAAGTTTATAAGTTTATTTTTAGGTTTTTAGGTTTAAATTACTAATTTTAGCAACTGTATTACGACAAATACACAAACAATTTTATTAATCTAAGAATAAAGTATTATGAAATCAAATTTTTACAACAAAAATCCTAAAAAAATCTTAGGTTACCTTATGGTTTTTGCCATGGTATTATTTAGTGGGAACGCATTCTCGCAATGTTCTCAAGGTATTGGAGCAAACTCAGAGAGCTTTGAAGATCCTCTTGTACCATTGTATGGTCAAGGACCTTGGGCAGAGTGGACTCTTGATGCTGCAACGAGTACTTTTTCAGGTACTAATGCTTGGAGAAAAGATAATTTAGGGACAGGCTCTTCAGGAACAGGTCCAATTAATGGTCAGCCAAGTGCTGATGGTGCTTACTATTTATACTGCGAAACTTCAGGTCAGTATAGTAAGATTGCTAATTTGCATTCTAATTGTATTGATTTAAATAATTTTACTGCTCCTTCTTTTGTATTTTCTTATCATATGTTAGGAGCTACTATGGGAACACTAAATGTTGATGTTTCTACTGATGGTGCTATAACATGGACAAATATATGGACAAAGACTGGAGATCAAGGATCTGCATGGTTAGATGGAGTTATTGATTTAGGACCTTCTTATGCAGGTCAAATTATTCAAGTTCGTATGAACTATACTTCAGGAACTTCTTATACGGGAGACTGTGCTATAGATTGGTTACGTTTCATGGAACTTCCACTTGCTGGATGTATGGATCCTTTTGCGTCTAACTACGATTCAACAGCAAATATTGATGATGGTTCTTGCCTTTATCCTGGTTGTATGGATCAAGCTGCAACAAACTACTGCTCTTCATGTAACGTGAATGATTCAGCTTCTTGTATATACCCACAGGCTAATGCTTTAGATTTCTGTGATGATTTTGAGTCAGCATCATTAACTACTAATGGATGGACATCAATAAATGGTTCTGAGGGTGGAGTTAGTATACACTTAACTTCTGCTAATGCTATTGCTGATACAGTGAGTATAGAATCTATTGGAGCTTCTGCCGCAGGTGGATGGACTCAATATTCAACAGAGGCGCAAGCTTTTGCTAATCTTTCTCATGTTTCCTCTGCGACTATCTTACTTGATATGTCTGCAAGTACTGGTCCTGTAGATTTAGCATTTGATTATGCAACTCAGTCTGGGTTTACAAATACTGCTCCTGGTCTTCCTGGAACAGCTTACTCTACAATGAGAGTAAAAGTAAATGGAACAGTTGTTCAAGACGTTAACGGTGTTTCATGGCATGGTTCAGATGGTAGTTTAGTATACGATTTATCTTCTTATGCAGGACAATCACAAGTTGCAGTAACTTTTGAAACTGCATGTAAATACAACTCTCTCTATTCTTCTGGTGCTTATGGAGATTATGTTTGGATAGATAATGTATGTGCCTTTAATGTAACTCCATGTACTTATTATGGAATTGATGCTGTAGTGAGTGATGACGCTTCATGTAATGGATCATCTGATGGATCTGCTTCTGCTAGTGTTACTGGAATGAATACTAGTTTTACTTATAGTAACTCTTATAGTTGGACAGATGCTGCAGGTGCTGTTGTAGGAACATCAAGTACCGTTTCTGGTCTTGCTGCAGGTACTTATACATGTACAGTTTCTGATACTACTAATGGATGTACAGCTTCTGCTTCAGTAACTATTATAGAGCCTTCAGCTATTGTAATATCAGCTATTGTTCTTCCTGCTACTTCACCTATTAATACTGATGGGGCAGTTGACATAACAGTAAGTGGTGGTACTCCTTGTGCAACTTCTGACACTGTAATTCCAGGTCCTCATGTGTCAAATTACACTTCTACTTTTACTCGTGGATATTACTTTCAGGCACAATCTTCATTTAGTATTTCTGGGGTAAGATGCTCTGATGATAATACTCCAGGTACTGGAGCTTTTCAGTCGGTAGAGATTGTTGATTTAGGTACAAGTCCAGCAGTTCCTTATCCAGGACCTGGTGGTCCACATACTACTTTATTCTCTGCTATCGGCGATCCTATGGGATGGATTCCTTGTAATGTGAATGTTGTTGCTGGTAATTACTATGGTGTAATTGGAGCAAAACATGCTGCTGCTGGTGGAGCTTCTCAGACTATGTATAATTCTTATGGACAAGCTAATCCATCAGTAACTATTGATGGGAATGCTACAACACTTACTAGATTTTTACTACAAGGTTCATTAGCTGCAGGATCTCCTGCATCAGGATCTTATATGGCTGAAGTTTCATCCTCAATAGGTCGTATTGAAATTGCTACTGGTGTTGTTGGAGCTAATGCATATACTTATGCTTGGTCAATAGGCGATACTACTGAAGACGTTTCTAACTTAGGAATGGGACCAATTTCTGTAACAGCAACTGACTGTAATGGATGTACTGGTACTTGGTCTGGTTTTATAATGGCTGCTAATGTTCCAGGATGTCTTGATACTTTAGCTTCTAATTATGATCCAGCTGCTAATTCAGATTGTGTTGGAGCTGTTGGTGGAACTGATTATAGTTGTTGTTTATATCCAGGTTGTACGGATTCTTTAGCTAATAACTTTGATCCTATGGCTAACGTAAGTGATAGTTCTTGTACATATTCATGTGCGTATTACGGACTAACAGATATTGAAATCGTTGTAACTAATGGTACTTTTCCAACTGAAGTTGGTTGGGATATTGTAGATGCTAATGGTGTTATTGTAGCTTCTGCACAAGCGCCAACAGGAACAGGAACATTTAATGTTTGCATGGCATGGGGTTGTTATACTCTCAATATGACTGACACTTATGGTGATGGTTGGAATGGAGCTACTTTCTCAGTTAATGATGTTGCTACTGGTTATACATACGCAACTGGAACATTGGCTACTGGAAGTTTTGGATCTCAAGCATTCTGTCTGGATCCTTGTTCTGCATTTAGTTTAAGTGCTACAGTAACAGATGTTTCTTCATGTAATGGAGGTTCTGACGGATCAATTGATATGAATACTCTTGCGGGAGCTTCATATTCTTGGAGTAATGGTGCTACTACTGAAGATATTAGCGGTTTATCTGCTGGTGTTTATACTGTAATAGCTTCTAATGGTACTTGTTCAGATACATTAGATGTTACTGTTGGACAGCCAGCTGTAATTACAGCTATGATGTTAGTTGGTAATGAATCTAGTGCTGGTGCTGGTGATGGTCAAATAGATCTTACAGTTAGTGGAGGAACGGCTTGTTATACAGGCTCTCCTATTTTAATTACTGAATATGATCCAGGAGCACCAGATGCTTTAGAGATACAAAATGTTACTGATGGTCCTGTTGATGTAACAGGATGGACGGTAACTATTAGTAATAGTTATGCTAATATTAATATTGCTAATACTATAGTTCAGACACTTTCTGGGAGTATGGCTTCTGGAGCTACAGAAACTTGGACAGATGCTTCTACGAATAACTATTGGGGTAACAATATCTTCTGGAATCCAGGAGCATACCCAACATTTGCAGGTTGGATTATGATTAAAGATGCTTCAGGTACAGTTATGGATGTTTTTGTTGCTAACTGGCCAGCTGCTAATATTGCTACTAGTACATTAGGATTATCTGGAATGTGGATTGGGAATGGATATGATCAAACAGCAATACCTGCAGGAAGTAGTGCTTCAAGAATAACTCAAGGTAATGATGCTAGTGCTTTTGTTACTACGACTAATTCTCTTGGTGTTACTAATACAGGTTTAAGTTTACCATTTGCTAGTGCAGGAGCTTACGCTTATGCTTGGAGTAATGGTGATACTACTGAAGATATAACAGGACTTTCTGCAGGTCAGTACTGCGTAACGGTTACTGATTGTAACGGATGTTCCGCTACTTTCTGTGACTCTGTAGGTACTTCTGCAACTCTTGGTTGTATGGATCCTTTAGCATCAAACTACAATCCTTTTGCAAATGTTGATGATGGTTCTTGTTTATATCCTGGTTGTACAGATTCTTTAGCAAGTAATTATGACCCAACAGCAAATGTAGATGATGGTTCTTGTACATATTCATGTGCTTATTATGGACTAACAGATATTACTGTAACAGTAACTACAAATCCTTGGCCATCTGAGGTTTCATGGGATATTACTGATGCAAATGGAGTAATTGTTGCAAGTTCTCCTGCTAATGCTATTGGAACTTTCGATATATGTCTACCTTTTGGTTGTTATAACTTCAATATGTATGATTCATTTGGTGATGGCTGGAATGGATCTATTTATACAATTAGTAATACTAATAATGGTATAGTTTATTCTACTGGAACTTTAATTACTGGTACTTTTGGAACAGATCCATTCTGTTTCGACCCTTGTTCATCTTTTGGAATATCTCTTGATAATTCAGGAAATGCAAGTTGTGCTGGTGTAAATGATGGTTTTGTAGATGTAAGTACAGGAGTTTGTACTATTTGGAATTGGTTAGACAACGGTTCTAATAATGGAAACAGACAAAATATGGCTGCAGGTAATTACACTCTTGTTGCAATGACTTGTGATTCAGCTTGTACAGATACTTTAAATGTAACGATTACAGAACCTTCAGCAATGATAGCTACTATGGCAATTACTAATGCATCTGCTGCAGGTGTTAATGATGGTGCTATTGACTTATCAGTTAGTGGTGGTACCCCTTGTATTACAGCTATGAGTTTGTCTAGTCATAACCCATTACTTTCTAGTAATGGTCAGAGTGGTATTCACTTTAATATTATTAATACTTCAGCTAGTCCTTTAACAATTACGGACTTTTCACAAGGTAATTATTCTAGTTATGCAATTAATAATATGAGTGCTTGGTATATTCCAGGAGGTATGGGAATACCTTTAAATGCTGCGGCGGGATGGACACAGTGTGCAAATAATGTTCCTTTAGTAGGAGCAACACCTGGAACATTTGCTGCTCCTACGTATTCAGCACCATGGGCTATTACTCCAGTAGTAATACCAGCTGGAGCAACTTATGGTTTCTACATTCAAGGTACTGGAAGTTTCTCTTATGCAACAGCTACTGCTGCAGGAGCTGTTGGTTCTGTAGTTGCTAGTGATGCTAATCTTTCTATAACTTCAGGTTATGGAGGAACACCTCTAGGAGCAGGATCATTTAGTCCTAGAGCTCCAGTTATTGAAGTATACTATGGAGATCCTAATGCCTCAGCATATACTTTTGCATGGTCTACTAGTGATACTACCGAAGATGTTGGTAGTCTATTAGCCGGTTGGTATTGTGTAACGGTTACAGATTGTAACGGATGTTCTGCTTCTTTCTGTGACTCTGTGGGTATTTCTCTTGAACCTGGATGTACGGATCCACTTGCTGTTAATTATAGCCCAACAGCGAATTTTGATGATGGATCTTGTATTTATATGATTCTTGGTTGTGATGACTCAACAGCATTTAATTATAATCCATTAGCAAATACTCCAGACCCTAACGATCCTTGTTGTTATCAATCAGGATGTATGGATCCATTTGCTACAAATTATGATGCTAGTGTATGTTGGAATGATAGTACATTATGTACTTATCCTACCGCTAATGTATCACCTTTCTGTGAAGATGTTGAATCAGGAAGTACTTCTACTAATGGTTGGTTGTTAGCTCAGCAAACATATGCCTCTGTTATGGCATGGGGTAATGGAGCTACTTTTGTTGTTAATGGACACCCTGGTAATAATGGACCTATAACTGGTAATTACAGTTTGAAGTTTGAAGGTGGTGATGCACCTACAGGTTGGACTCAATATTCAACAGAAGCACAGCGTTATGCGAATACTACACACGTTTCTTCATCAACAGTTCTAGTAGATCTTACTGGAGCTGCTTCTGCATGTGAAATGTCTTTCGACTTAGATCTTTTCTCAGGATTTTCTAATGTTGGTTACAGTAGTATGAGAATTCAAGTTGATGGTGTTGTAATACCTGATGTTAATGGTAATACATCTTACTATAATGGTCATGCATCTTTTCCTGTTGGATGTCCTGCTTCAACCATTACTTATAATCTGTCTGCTTATTCAGGGTCAGTAATTAATGTAATGTTTGAATTTGCTGGTAAATATTCTACTAATTATTCTTCCGGTCTGTATGGAAATATTGCTTTAGTAGATGATATTTGCTTCTATGACTTACAACCATGTACTTATTATGCTGCTTCTGCTGTAGTAGATGTAGATGTTAGTTGTAATGGTGGAAATGATGGTTCAGCTACTGCATCTACAAGTGGAGGCTCTGGTTCAGATTCTTACGCTTGGTCAGATGGTCAAACTACAGCTACAGCTATCGGCTTATCTGCTGGTAGTTATTGCTGCGTAGTAACTGATGCTACTTTAGGTTGTGTAGATAGTGTTTGTGTAACTATCTCTGAGCCTTCAGCTATTTCTTTATCTGCTGCTGTTGTTAATGAATCAGCTGCAGGTGCTAATGATGGTCAAATAGACCTTACCGTAAGTGGTGGTACTCCTTGTCAAACATCTGCTGCAGTAACAGCTGGAGCACATGCTTCAGTTTACACTGGTTATGCAAGAGGATGGTCGTTTACGGCACAATCTTCTTTCAATCTTAGTCATGTTCGAGCTGCAGATGCGACTATATTAGATCCTTCTTTAGTTGAGCAATCAATAGAGATTCTTGATATTACTAGTGGTGTTGTTTCTATATACTATGCAGCTAATCAGCCAACAGGTTGGCTAGCTACTGGTGGACTATCTATTGTAGCTGGTAATACTTATGCTATTGTAGGTGCGAAACATGCAACAAATCCAGTGGCATTTGGAATGGCTAATTCCTATGGTGGTTCTGGCCAAAGTTTTATGATTGATGGTATTTCAACACCAGTTATGAGATGTGGTGCTCAAGGTAATTTATCTATGGGCCAAGTTAACGCTGGTGGAGGTACATGGTTAGCTCCTACGGCTGGCTCTATAGGTCGTCTAGAAATCATGACGGGTGTTGTTGGGGCTAATGCATATACATTCTCTTGGGATAATGGCGCTTCTACTGAAGACATTAGTGGTTTATCTGCTGGTGCGTACTGCGTAACAGTTACTGATTGTAATGGTTGTGTTGCTGGACCTTTCTGTTCTACTATAATAATTGCAGGAACTCCTGGTTGTATGGATTCAACAGCATCAAACTATAATTCAAATGCTACTATAGATGATGGTTCTTGTTTATATCCTGGATGTACAGATTCATCTGCTGCTAATTATGATCCAACTGCAAATATAGATGATGGTTCTTGTAATTACTGTTTTGACAATGATGTAACAATCACCGTTGGTGGTGGTTCATGGATGTCTGAAGTTGGTTGGTCTTTAGTTGATGGTTCAGGTGTTACTGTAGCTTCAGGTGGAGCTCCTTTCACAGGAATTTTCTGTTTAGCTGATGACTGTTATACTATGGACATGACTGACTCTTATGGAGATGGTTGGAATGGAAGTACTTATTCTATTGATGACAACAATACAGGAACTAATTATGGTACTGGTGGTTTAACTGCTGGTATGTCTGCTGGTTCTGATCAAGTTAGTATTGGTGCTGCTTGTGGAGTTTATGGATGTACAGATTCAACTGCAACCAATTACGATCCGCTTGCAAATATAGATGATGGCTCTTGTATTGTTCCTGGTTGTACAGATTCAACTGCAGCTAACTACAACCCGCTTGCAACTA
>DUAO01000069.1 GCA_012960805.1 Flavobacteriales bacterium
CACCCTGTAAAAACAAAACTTCGTAGTTACTTGGAATATTCATTATATTTCTTAAATTCTTTTTAGATTTTTCAGCTAATTCCATAAAATCAACGCCACGATGGGAGATTTCCATGACTGATGCTTTTGCATCTCCAAATTCGAGAAGCTCACTTTGAATTTTTTTTAATACAGAGCTTGGTAGAGCTGATGGTCCAGCACTAAAGTTATATATTTGACTCATAAGAAAGGTGTTAATTTATTTGATAAACAATATTTTACCTAAGACAAGTAATTACATCTAAGCATTGTTTTTTGAGTTTTTGAATTCAATTATTTATTTATTAAATATAACTATTGTAGTTTTAAATATTATAGATATAATGCATTTGAAATTTGTCTGATGGAAGTTGGTTTAAATCCAACACTGCCCTCGCAACGGTAATTCTTAAAAGATTAGTCCGATACATAGCAAATTTTATTTTTTAACTTAAAGCTACGATGGGTGGCGAGTTGATGTATTGCATTATTTCTTGCAATTCCTTGCTCAAAATCCCTCTTTTTATTCATAAATAAGGGGTCAAAATGTTTAATAAAAAACTATATTTCGTTGCTTTTCTTGCAACATTTCTATTCGTTAATACAGCTAATGCTGTACTTGGGCCAATCATAATATCACACAATACTGAGTATAGAAGTTCCAATCCTATTATTGGCTCAATTGCAACAACTATTAAGCTTGATAAATTTGATATTAAACGAACTGCTGCAACAACTTTTGTGGAGCTATTAGAGAGTATACCATCCGTTACTTTTGAAGGCGGCCCTGGAAATATGGCTGCTGTTCGTTTACGTGGCAATGAAGCGACACATACATTACTTTTAATTGATGGCCAGAAGGTTACAATTACTGGAGGTCAGCCAAACTTTAAAATGATTCCCCTTAGTCAAATTAGTCGAATTGAAATTTCTAAAGGACCCTTCTCTTCACTTTATGGCCCCGGTGCAATCGGAGGAGTAATTAATGTCTTTACAGACAAGGTTGCTAATTCTATCACCAGAAATCAAATTGATACCTCTTATGGTTCAAATGGCACAAAACAGTCTAGTATTAATTCCTACTTTAAGGGCGATAGTAGTTATTTAGATTTTACTTTTACTGATTTTATTACTGATGGTATAGATGTAAAAGGGGACGGTGACCTTGATCCAAGTGACAGACAAACATTTGGTATAAACCTAGGTACAGAAGTATCTGAAAATACATCAGTAAGTTTGAATATGATTGACTCTAAAGCTAATATTATGTACGACAATCCTTGGCCAGCTGGTAAATATGAAAATGATTTACGACAAATTGGCTTAGGTATGATACAAAAAATTGGTGAAAATTTTAGAACAAACATTGATATTATTGATCAAAATATACTCCGCCATGGAAGTAAATTCGAGCTAAACACCATCTCAATCATTAATGAGCTTGATTTTGATTTCAGCAAGTTGTCTATCGGACTTATGAAATCTGTTGACAAGGATGTTGGTAATATAAAGGAAATTAAACATACTGATATCTTTACACAATGGCAGGGGTTAATTATTGATAACGAGTTATCAATTGGTGCCAGAATTATTGATCATGATAAATTTAGCTCTAATGTTACTTACAACTTTAATTGGGCTAAAGATTTAAGCCCTACTTTAAGAATAAATGGATCTTATGGTAGTGCTATTAATTTGCCAGACCATTATAAAAATAATGCAAATATTGTTGCAGGAAAAACCGCTTTAAAGCCAGAGCGATCTAAAAATCTTGAAGTAGGTTTAACTGGTGATTATGAATGGGGTAATGTTGAGTTAAAACTTTATAAAAGTAAAGTTACTGATACCTTTAAATGGTTCAGTGCTAGTCCTGCTTATTATATAAATGATGGTATTGTCAACATAACAGGAGCTGAACTTACCCTTGGAACTGAGTTAATGGGTTGGGATCTTGATACTAATATTAACTTTAATAAGGCTATTGCAAAGTCAACGGACTTACAAAAAGGTAGAAGACCTAACCGCTCTATTGGGGTTAATTTGTCTAAAACTTCCGGTAAATGGAATAGAAATATCAATTGGTCCGCTCATTCATGGGCATGGGACAAAGATAATCATTCAAATGGAAAATTAGGTGGCTATGGCTTACTTAACTTGAGTACTAGTTATGACTTTACAGAAAATTTAAATGTTTATCTAACTAGAAATAACGCATTGGATAAAGACTATGAAATGGCTCAAGGTTACAAAACTCTTGGCAAAACTTCAACATTTGGTTTAACCTACTCATTTTAAGGATATAGCGGTCCAGTATATAATTCTATATACTGGACAGCTAATCTAAGGGTTCAATAGTGAATATTAATTATGGAAAATTCTTATAAAAAGCGCATGCAGCGCAAAAAAGAATACATTGATTCGAGAATCAATGAGGCTAATATTGACAAAGGAATTATCATTCTTTTAACTGGAAATGGCAAGGGCAAATCATCCTCCGCAATGGGTATGATTTGTAGAGCGCTTGGTTATGATTTAAAAGTTGCTCTCGTGCGTTTTTTAAAAGGTGAACAACAGACTGGAGAGGATCTTTTTCTAGACAATAATCCAAATGTTGTTTCTGCTCATATGGAGAGTGGCTTTACTTGGGATACTCAAGACCAAGAGCTTGATAAAAAAAGGGCAAGTGAAACGTGGATGGAAGCTGAAAAATTTCTAGCTAACCCTGAGATTAACCTTGTAGTTCTTGATGAGATTACTTATATGATCAATTATAATTATCTTGATGAAAAATCAATACTTAAAGCTCTTGCTAATAGACCAAAAGATCAACACGTAGTAATTACTGGCAGAGCAGCAAGTAAAGGGATTATTGAGGTTTCAGATACAGTAAGTGAGGTAAAAGATATAAAACACGCTTTTAGAGCCAATATCAGAGCTCAAAAAGGTATCGATCTTTAAATATACTAACTATTCTCTAGTAAATATTGGATTGCTTGGTATAAATACCCTACCGTTACAATTTTCATTCCTTTTATAGATTTTTTAGGTGCAT
>DUAO01000070.1 GCA_012960805.1 Flavobacteriales bacterium
GAGGTACAGCTTATGATGTGCTCTATACTACAAATGGAACTTGTTCACAATTTAATACAGTATCTGTATCAGTAACTCTTCCGCCAAACCCTTTTGCAGGAGCCAATGATACAATATGTGAAGGTTTAGATTATACATTGTCTAGTGCTACTAATTCAGGTAATTCTGGGACTTATTCTTGGATTGATGCTACTGGATCTAATACAGGATTTAGCAACCCTGCAATTCTAAATCCAGTATATACACCAACTGCTATTGATATTGCAGCGGGTTCTGTAATTTTAGAGTTACAGATATCAGGTATTGCTCCATGTACTACGGTTTCATCTTATATTACCATTATAATAAATGCGAACCCAACACCAGGGCCAATTTATCATAACTAGAAAAGCATGAGGAAACTAAAAGTCGTCATATTATTATTTGTATTTGCTAGTCAGGCATTTGCACAAGATGTACTCCATCTTTGTGTGGGACCTAATCATAATTTTGGAGTCCCATATACTAATGGATCGTCATATTATTGGCAAGTGCAAACAAATACAACTATTGCAACAATAACATCAGGAAACGGTACTGAATACATAAAAATTGACCTTAACAATTTGGGTGTATTTCAGTTGCTAGTTGAAGAAGTTGATGTTAATGGGTGTATTGGATATGATAGTATCTTAGTGGAAATACATGCATTACCAAATCCGAATATATTTGCAATAGGACCTACCTCTTTTTGTGAGGGAGATAGTGTTCTACTGCAAGTAGATTCTAATTATGTAACTCAAAGTTGGAATAATGGAACAACTACAATTTATACTTATACCGATACTTCTGGTAATTATTATGTGAATGTAACGGACACTAATGGTTGTAGTAATAATAGTAACGCAATTAATGTTGTCGTGCATCCTAATCCGATAGCTGATTTTAGTATTAATGGAATTTGCGCAAATATTCCAAGTCAGTTTATAAATACTTCAACAGTTAGCACTGGTAATATTGTGTCAAGTATTTGGTATTTAGGAAATGGAGATGTAGTGAATGGGGATAGCTTATTATATACCTATACTTTTTCTGGAGATTATTATACTCAGTTGTTTGTTGTTTCCGATTATGGATGTTTGGATTCAATAGGGAAATGGCATTATATTTATAATCCACCTATTGCTTCTTTTGAGTATAATCCTTTTACGGTTTCTACCTTGCAACCAGAGATGAACTTTGTCACTACAACCTCTAATTTTATTTCAGCCTTTTGGGATTTTAATGATTCAACTTATAGTGCTTTATCTAACCCTCTTCATGAGTTTGAGGATCCTGGGATATATGATATAATGCTAATGGTTACGGACAGTAATCAGTGTATTGATTCGGTAATACACAGGATTACTATGTATTATGATTTTGTACTATTTATCCCAAATACTTTTACTCCAGATAAAGATGGAATGAATGATAAATTTGGCCCAAAAGGAATACGTATGGAAAAGTATGAGTCCTATGAATTTACTGTTTTTAATAGGTGGGGAGAAAAAGTATTTACTACTGATAAAGTTAGCGAACAATGGGATGGCGCAAATGGACTACAAGGCACTTACACTTGGTCGATTATAATAATAGATGAATTAGATGCTGTTCGTAAAAAATCAGGGAAGGTAATGTTGATTAAGTAATAACTATCTCAAATCAATCACTTCTACTCCAGGAAAATCAGTAGCATTAAAAGTAAAAGGTTTTATAGTAGTATTGCTTGAAAATGACGTAATTAAATAAGTATAAGTTCCGCCATTTTTATCGTGTATAGTAATTTTATGTAATTGGTTTTTGGCGGCATCAACAGCTAAAGTTACTTTGATAAAGGCGCCACTTCCTTCAGGGAATAAATCAATAATCTGTAAACGATTTCCCTTTTCAGCTTCAACTCCTATATAAGTGTATTTATATCCTTTTTCATAAATCGTAAACAATTTGCTTGGGCTCATCATAACATCTTCTGGGTCATGTTCCATTATCTGCACTTCATTCATATCAGCAAGGTAAACCCATTGGCTTTCTCCATCATTAATAATAGTTTGTTCATACATTTCTAATCTGAAGTTATCATTTTCTAATATTAATATTCCTTTTTGAGTTTCTTCAATATTTTGGCTTGTGTTTTCAAGAATAAAATCAAACCCTATTGTCATATTTTTATAGGACTTTGTTGTTGTACGTAATTTATCCAATACATCTTTAGCTACTTGGTCCTGCGCAAAAAGGGTAGAGCTTAGTACAATTAATAATATTGTAAATATTTTATTCATTGTTATTCATATTTTTCATTAATTCATCCAGTTCAATTTCATCACGCACCAATACTTTTCGGGCTTTACTGCCTTCAAATGGCCCTACTATTCCAGCTGCTTCTAATTGGTCGATAATACGGCCTGAACGGTTGTATCCTAAACGTAATTTTCTTTGTATTAATGAAGTAGAGCCGGATTGATGCTGTACTACAATTAAAGCGGCTTGATCAAACATATCATCTTTATCGTTCAAATCTGCTTTGCTGCCAACAGCTTCTGTTTCTCCTTCATATTCTGGCAGCATATGGGCTTGAGGGTAGGCTTTTTGCGAACCAATAAACTCACAGATTTTTTCCACTTCAGGCGTGTCAATAAAAGCACATTGCAAACGGGTCATATCGCTTCCTGTTGAAATTAACATATCTCCCATCCCAATTAATTGTTCAGCACCTTTGCTATCCATAATGGTTCTTGAATCAATACTTGAGGTTACCCGAAAAGCAACTCTAGCTGGGAAGTTTGATTTTATAAGTCCTGTAATAACATTTACGGAGGGTCTTTGAGTAGCAACAATCAAATGTATACCAATTGCACGAGCTAATTGAGCTAAACGAGCAATAGGGGTTTCTATCTCTTTTCCTGCAGTCATTATCAAATCAGCAAATTCATCAATAACCAATACTATGTATGGTAAGAATCTATGCCCATCATTTGGATTTAATCTCCTACTGATAAATTTTGTATTATATTCCTTAATGTTTCGGCATTGTGCAGTTTTACAAAGCTCATAGCGTTCATCCATTTCAATGCATAATGAATTTACAGTATTCACTACTTTCTTAGTGTCGGTAATAATAGCATCTTCCTCACCAGGTAGTTTTGCTAGATAGTGGCGTTCAATTTTTTTAAACAATGTCAGTTCTACTTTTTTAGGATCCACCAGTACAAACTTAATTTGTGAAGGATGTTTTTTATATAATAATGAAATAAGTATTGCGTTTAATCCAACTGATTTTCCTTGCCCTGTTGCACCTGCCATTAATAGGTGAGGCATTTTTGCTAAATCTACTACAAAGGTTTCATTTGAAATTGTTTTCCCGAGTGCAATAGGTAATTCCATTTCACTATTTTGGAATTTTTCCGATTGCAATACCTCCAGCATAGAAACTGTATTTTTAGTTTTATTAGGTACTTCAATGCCTATTGTTCCTCTGCCTGGTATAGGGGCGATAATTCTTATTCCTTCAGCAGCAAGACTAAGAGAGATATCATCTTCTAAGTTTTTAATTTTTGAAATTCTGACTCCTGCCTCAGGCACTATCTCATAAAGCGTAATGGTTGGACCAACAGTAGCTGAAATGGATGCAATTCCAATTTTGTAATGTCCTAAAGTTTCAACAATTCGGTTTTTATTATTTTCAAGTTCGCTTTTGTCTATTTCAATTTTACTACTTCCATAATCATTAAGTAATGAGATTGGAGGCATTGTATATTGTGAAAGTTCAAGGGTAGGATCAAAATCTCCAAGTTCTTTTAGTTTTTGTTCAATTTCGGTTTTGCTAAGAACTTCTTCCTCTGCTGTTTCAGCTACCTCTAGACCTAAACCATTGTTTTTATTACTAGATTCAGTTTTTTCAATTTGAGGTGTAATTAAAGCAGGCTCAACTTGTAAAGGAGTATCTGTATCACTAAGGACATCAATTGGTTTTTCCTCAATTATTGGTATTGTTGGACTATTTTTCAAAGGAGCTGGTATTGCCTCAATTTTCGTGTCTTGCGCTGGCCTTGCGCTAGGTTTTATTTTTTTAATAAAATATTGAATTTTTTCAGCATTAATATCAAATGAAACAACAAGATAAAGTAAGGAAATTGCAATCAGTAAAAGAGAAGTTCCTAAATGACCAATAGCCGAATTTATCAATTCATCCGTGTAAATACCAATACCGCCTGCTGTAATTGTGCTATTAAAAAAATGACGAATAAAAATAGGGATAATTAGCATTCCTAATATCCCGTTAAAAATAAAATTACTAAGTGAATATTTTTTGAATCCAAGTATTTTTAATCCTGCCAATAAACTGAAAAGCGGAATAAAAAAAGCTGTAAGTCCGAACCATAATTTAATAAGTAAATTAGAAATGTAAGCGCCTAATCCCCCCATAGAATTGGTTATTTTCTTTTCAGTAATGACATCAGAAAGGTTTTTCCCAGAAACTAAGCTGTCATCAGTTTTCCATTGAAAAAAGAAATCAGTAAAAGCGATAAGTAAATACAAAGAAATTAGAATTAAACCAGTAGCAAAAATTTTCTGATTATTCTTGTTTTTAAAAGGAGCTTTGATAGCTTCAAAGTTAAAGGACCTCTTTGGTTTTAATTTTAATTTCTGTTTTGTCATACTCATTTTCAAAAATACAAATACATTTGAATAGCATTAGTAGTAGAAATTATTATTTTCCCATTAAATTGTTAATAAATGCGAATTATAAAAACAATTTCAGAATTGCATTAGAAAATATGATGTTGTTCGTTAAATTTGCAGTCAATTATGATGAAGATAAATATAGCAAATGAAACAGGAAAACTTAGCGCAGTTATTGTAGGTATTGCTGATGATTTTGGAGGTACGCCTAAGCTTAAGGAATGTTACGATCCTAAATCAAAAGCACATATTATTGCTGGCACTTACCCTGTTGAAAAGGATTGTGTTGATGAGAATAATGCTTTAGTAGCTGTGTTTGAAAAGTATGGTGTTAAGGTGTTTAGGCCGAAAAATATTAATGGGTTGAATCAGATTTTTTCTCGTGATATTGCTTTTGTCATTACTGATAAATTGGTGTTGCCTAATATTATTGAGAATAGGAAAGAAGAAGTCTCCGCTATTGATAATTTGATAAGTAAAATTCCGTCTGAATTGATTTTTAAAATGCCAGCAGAAGCAAGTGCAGAAGGAGGTGATGTGATGCCTTGGAATAAATGTATTTTTGTAGGATATTCTGAGAAAGAAGATTTTGAAAAGTATACAGTTGCCCGTACCAATAGAGCTGGACTTAATTTTTTAAAGGAAACTTTTCTTAATAAAAAAGTAAAAGGCTTTGAATTGAATAAATCAGATGTTAACCCAAGAGAAAACGCTTTACACTTGGATTGTTGTTTCCAGCCAATAGGAAAGAATAGTGCTATTATGTATAAGGGTGGTTTTAAAAACAATGTAGATGTTAATTTTTTGGTGAATTACTTTGGTGCAGAAAATATTATTGAAATAAGCAAGGAAGAGATGTACGATATGAATGCGAATGTATTTTCAATTTCTGAAAAGGTTATTGTTTCAGAAAAAGGATTTACAAGACTAAATACTGAACTTAGGAAAAGAGGATTTATAGTAGAGGAAGTGCCTTATGCTGAAATCGCAAAAATGGAAGGATTGCTTAGATGCTCAACAATTCCATTAATAAGAGAATAATGAAACAAATTACAAATAGCATAATGATGATTAAGCCAGTAGGCTTTAGATATAATGAGCAAACTGCAGTAAACAATTATTATCAAAAAGTGTTAGATGATTTAACACCTGATAAAATTCAAGAAAATGCATTAAGGGAGTTTAATGTTTTGGTAGAAAAATTGCAAAGCATTGGCGTGAATGTTGTTGTCATAGAAGATGATAAGGCTACTGATACTCCTGATTCTATTTTTCCGAATAACTGGGTTTCTTTCCATAATGATGGAATGGTTAGTTTATACCCTATGTGTGCAGAAAACAGAAGAGATGAAAGAAGGGAGGATATTTTTGACACCTTAGTAGATGAATACGGTTTTACTATTGAAGGGATAAAAGATTTTACAGAGTTTGAAGACCATGATAAATTCCTAGAAGGGACAGGAAGCATGGTGCTTGATAGAGAAAATAAGATTTGCTATGCGGCTATATCTATCCGTACTGATGAGATTGCAGTAATGCAATTTTGTGAAGAGTTTGGCTACCGTCCGGTATGTTTTACTGCAAATCAAGATGTGGATGGAGAACGTATGGCAATTTACCATACTAATGTGATGATGTGTGTGGGGGATGCTTTTGTAGCTATTTGCTTAGATTCAATTGATAATACAACAGAAAGAGAAAATGTAATTGAAATCCTAAAAGAAACTGGAAAGGAGATTGTTGAAATTACGGAAGCGCAAAAACATAGATTTGCAGGGAATATGTTACAAGTGATGGGAGATAGGTCTTACGTTGTAATGTCCAGCTCGGCTTACAGTAGCTTGACAGCAGAACAAAGAAATGCTATAGAAAAATATTCTCCTATTTTATACAGCAGTTTAGATACAATTGAAGCTTGTGGAGGAGGAAGTGCAAGATGCATGATGGCAGAGATATTTTTACCAAAACAAAAATAATGATAGCAAAGATATTATATAAGGAAATAGAAAAATGCCTTTCGGTATTATATTCAGCAGAAGGTCAGGATATTCAATTTCAAAAAACTAGAAAGGATTTTAAGGGAGATGTTACTTTGGTAGTATTTCCATTATTGAGGGCTTCAAAAAAAGGACCAGAACAAACTGCTGAAGAAATAGGAAATTATTTAAAAGAAAAAGTTGCTGAGGTTGCTGGGTTTAATGTAGTAAAAGGATTCTTGAATTTAGAAATTACACAAGAATACTGGTACAATCAATTTGTTTTGGCTTATAATATTGCTGATTATGGAACTGTAAAAACAGCTAAAAATGCACCTACTTACTTGGTGGAATATTCGTCCCCTAATACCAATAAACCAATTCATTTGGGACATTTGCGAAATAATTTCTTAGGTTATTCTGTTGCCGAGATAATAAAGGCAAGTGGTAAGAACGTAAAGAAAGTGCAGATTATTAATGACAGAGGAATACACATTTGCAAATCAATGATAGCTTGGCAAGATTATGGAAATAATGAAACTCCTGAATCTTCTGGAATAAAAGGGGATCATTTGGTAGGGAAATACTATGTGGAGTTTGACAAGTATTACAAAAAAGAAATTGCTGATTTAGTAGCGTCAGGAATGGAAAAAGAGCAAGCAGAAAAAGAGGCTCCTATCTTTAAAAAAGCACAAGAAATGCTTTTAAGGTGGGAAGCAAAAGAGCCGACTGTAAGAGCGCTTTGGGAGAAAATGAACAAATGGGTATTTGATGGGTTTGCTACTACTTATAAAAGATTAGGTGTAAACTTTGATAAAAACTATTACGAAAGTGATACTTATCTGTTAGGGAAAAAAGTAGTAGAAATAGGTCTAGAAAAAGGAGTATTTTATAAAAAAGAGGATGGTTCAGTATGGATTGATTTATCAGATGAGGGCTTGGATGAAAAAATAATTTTACGTTCGGATGGAACGGCTATTTATATGACTCAGGATATCGGAACAGCTATAAAAAGGCATGAGGATTTTTCTTTCTCAAACATGGCTTATACAGTTGCCAATGAGCAAGATTATCATTTTAAGGTACTGTTTTTAATCCTTGATAAATTAGGCTATGAGTGGGCAAAAAACTGTTATCATTTATCCTATGGAATGGTAGATTTGCCTTCTGGTAGAATGAAATCACGTGAAGGTACTGTGGTGGATGCGGATGATTTTATGCAGGAAATGGTTGATACAGCCAAAAATATTGCTAAGGATTTAGGTAAATTAGAAGGCATGACAGATGAAGTTGCCAATGCACTTTATGAAACCGTAGGTATGGGAGCGCTTAAGTATTTTATACTTAAGGTTGACCCTAGAAAAAGAATGCTATTTGATCCTGCAGAGTCCATAGATTTTAATGGAAATACTGGGCCTTTTATACAATATGCTTATGCGCGTATTCAATCCTTAGTAAGAAAATACAATACCGAGGTGGTTATGCCAAATGAAGTGGAAATTACAGCTAAGGAACAAGAAATCATTAAGCACTTAACTGCTTTTCCGGCTGTAATACAGGAGGCAGCAACTAATTATAGTCCAGCATTAGTGGCTAATTATGTTTATGATTTAGTGAAAGAATTTAACACTTATTATCAAAATACACCAATACTGAATGCCGAAAGCGCTGACTTGATTAATTTTCGTTTAGGCCTTTCCGCTAAAGTTGGTGAAGTGATTAAAACCGCGATGCGCTTATTAGGCGCTGGTGTTCCTGATAAGATGTAATGAAAAAATAGTTTTTATATTATTAACTATTCTTCAAACTATAGATAGATATCCAAGAAATTTATTGTTTTGAACTAATCTTAGTAAATATTCGATTCAAGAATTGTTCTAATTGTAATGGTGTTCGTTTGGTAAATAGTTCGCCATCTTTCACATATGAAATGCCACCAGTTTCTTCCGAAACAATAATAGCGATAGCATCAGATTCCTCAGTAATACCTACTGCAGCTCTGTGGCGTATACCCAGGTTCTTAGGAAAATCCTCACTATTACTAACAGGAAGTACACACCTAGCACTAATAATTTTATTATCTCTTATAATAACCGCCCCATCATGTAATGGACTATTTTTGTAAAAAATACTTTCTATCATAGGTACAGAAATTTCAGCATTCATTGCTACACCTGATTCTGCAAATACAGCCAAGTCATCCATTTGGGTTGCCACCATAATGGCACCTGTTTTTGTTTTTGCCATATCTTCACAAGCACGTGCAATTGCGTGTGTATTTAAATGATTTTCGTGTTTCACTGAAAAGTTGAATTTAAAAATTCCTTTGTTTTTTATTACTTTCCCTTTTCCTATAAGCATAAGAAATTTTCGTAATTCTTGCTGAAAAACTATAACCAGAATGATTACCCCAACTCCTATAAATTGTCCTAAAATTTCGCTCAATAGCTGCAAATGAAAAGCAGAAACAGTTTTCCATAAAAGATAGATGACCGCCAAACCAATAAATATATTGATAGCTACCGTTCCTTTTACTAGTTTGTAAAGTTGATAAATTAAGATAGCAACTAGTGCTATGTCAATAAGCTCAACAAAACCAATTTCTAAAAAGTTCATTAACAATTATTTTTTGCGAATGTAGTAATTTTAATGCATTCAAGAGCTTCTTTTACATCATGCACCCTTAAAATAGTTGCTCCTTTTTGTAGTGCAATAGTGTTAGTAATGCTTGTTCCGTTTAATGCTTGTTCTGGGCTATTATCTAGTAATTTGTATATCATTGATTTTTGTGAAGTGCCTACTAATATTGGAATGCCAAATTGTTTAAATTCTCCTAATTCGTTTAGCAGTTGATAATTATGCGCTAAAGTTTTTCCAAAACCAAAGCCTGGGTCAATAATAATATCTTTAATTCCTTTAATGTGAAGCTTTTTTATTTTTTTCTGAAAGTAACTAATGATTTCAGTAGTTACATTTTTGTAAGTAGGATTTTCTTGCATATTACTAGGATTTCCTTGCATGTGCATAATAATGTAAGGTACTTGTAGTTCAGCTATGGCATCCACCATCTTTCCATCTAATTCTCCTGCTGATATGTCATTAATGATGTCAGCTCCTGCTTTCACACATTCTTCTGCAACTTTTGCCCAATAAGTGTCTATTGATAGGATAAGATTAGAGAATCTACTTTTTAACAATTTAATAACGGGTAATAATTTTCTCAGTTCCAGTTCAGCACTTACTACCTGTGCTCCTGGGCGAGACGATTGTGCGCCTATGTCAATGATTGCAGCGCCTTCCTCTAGCATTTTATGGCATCTGTTTATTATTTCTTCTTCATTTGTATATTTTCCTCCATCAAAAAAAGAATCTTCTGTAATATTCAATATCCCCATTACTATTGCGTTTTCTGTTGAAAAATAGGCGGATTTGCTTTTTGAGTTGTGAGCTTCTGAGGGCTTAAATGATGTATATTTCGGCATTATTAACGATTAAAATTTGATGGAACAGACAATTGCTGAATACGATTCAATAATAAAAAAATGTGAGGACATTTTCACTAAGAAAATGAAAGATTATGGAAGTGCTTGGACTATACTAAGAATCAGTTCTTTAACGGATCAGATTTTTATTAAAGCACAAAGGATACGCTCTATAGAACAGAAAGGAGTTCAGAAGATTGAAGAAGATATTTCAAATGAATTTGTTGGGATTGTAAATTATGCAATAATCGGACTTATTCAGTTGGATTTAGGGGTTTCTGAATTAGCAGTAGAAATGGACCGTAATGAGGTTATGAACATCTTTAAGAAACATGCTAATATTGCTAAGAAATTAATGATGAACAAAAACCATGATTATGGGGAGGCTTGGCGTGATATGCGAGTGAGTTCCTTAACGGATTTGATTTTGCAAAAGATTTTGCGTGTAAAACAAATTGAAGACAATCATGGCGCTACTTTAATATCAGAAGGAGTAGATGCTAACTACCTAGATATGCTAAATTATGCAGTTTTTGCCTTAATTAAACTAGATAAATAAAATGAAAAAGAATTTACCAATGATTATTCGAGTGCTTATTTCAGCACTGTTCTTTCTTTCTGCTTTTTCAAAATTGTATCCAATCCCTATATACGGAATTACAAAAATTTTTGAAGAAGGACAATTGATTCCTTTGGGTTTTAGTGAAGATTTAGCCCCTTATGTTTCTCGTTTTATTATTGCTGTTGAGTTTTTTATTGCCTTTGCAATTTTACAAAGCAATTACCTGAAAAAAGTAATATTACCACTTTCAATAACTATGATAACGGTATTTAGTTTGCATTTATCCTATTCCATATTTTTAGGTGATAGCGAAAACTGTGGTTGCTTTGGTGAATTGATTCCTATGTCCCCTTTACAAGCGTTAATTAAAAATATAATTACTATTGGTTTTCTAGCGTATTTGTATAAAAATACGGAAGTAAACGAAAAGAATAGTTGCTCAAAATTAAGCATCCAATTTTTATCTATTTTATTATTAATGTTTGCCTTATTGCCCGTTCAAACGGTAGGTAAAAATAAACAAGTTTCTAGTTTTTCTGAGTATGTAGTTGCTGATATGGATATGAATGAGGGGAAAAAGATATTGTGCTTTTTTGATGCAGGGTGTGAGCATTGTATGGATGCTGCAAAATCATTAACTACTTTGTCTGATTCAATTGATGATTTTCCTAAAATACACATTATATTTTCTGATTCGGAGGAAGATAGAATTCCTGAGTTTTTTACCTATGCCGGGAGGGAATATTCGCATCAAGTCCTTCCTTTTGCTAAGTATGAAACGGATGAAATGGATTCCTACCTAGAAATTTTGACAATGGAATACGACAATCCTGCTGTTATTTATTTAGATAATGGCAATCAGATTCGTTTTTATGAAGGTGTAGGGGCAAATGCTTTTAATGCAGAAGAATTTAAAAAATTATTTCAATAGATTTTGACAGCCTATATTGTAAAAAAAATATTCTACGGATTACTCGTTTTATGGGGGGTGCTAACGCTCGTTTTCTTTTTGTTTAATGTATTGCCTGGCGATCCTGCCCGAATGATGCTTGATCAAAGAGAAGATTCTAATCAACTAGCGATTATCAAACAGAAATATGGTTTTGACCGTTCAGCAGGCGAGCAATATTTTTTGTATCTAAATGATGTTTCTCCACTATCTCTTCATGCTATTGACGAAAATTCTTTTACAGCATTGAGTAGTGGGAAATATAGTTTTGCGCAACTATTTACACTAGCAAATTATGATGTAGTGCTGAAAGTGCCTTATTTGCGTGAATCCTTTGTGCGAAGAGGAATTCCTGTTACAACTATAATATCTTCTACCTTCAAAAATACTTTTGTTTTAGCGCTTTCTTCTATTGTTTTTGCTTTGGTGTTGGGGCTTTTTTTAGGGGTGTTTTCAGCTTTGTATAAAGATACTTTATTGGATAAAATTATTTTGTTTGTTTCTGCGCTTGGCATGTCTTTACCTTCCTTTTTTTCTGCTATTATCATGGCTTGGTTGTTTGGTTTTGTATTGCATAATTATACAGGCTTAAATATGACAGGAAGTTTGTATGAAGTAGATGATTATGGTAGGGGGTCTTTTTTGCAGCTTAAAAACCTTATTCTCCCTGCACTTACTTTAGGTATTCGTCCACTTTCAGTTATCATTCAGTTATCCAGAAATTCCTTATTGGAGGTTCTTTCTATGGATTATGTGAGAACTGCTACAGCAAAGGGTTTGAGTAAATTTACGGTAATATTCAAACACGCACTTAGAAATGCATTGAATCCTGTAGTTACTGCTGTTTCAGGTTGGCTCGCCTCTCTTTTAGCAGGGGCAGTTTTTGTGGAATACATCTTTGCTTGGAACGGAATAGGAAAAGAAATTGTAGATGCTTTAAATAAAATGGATTTGCCTGTGGTAATGGGTGCTGTATTATTTATTGCCTCTATTTTTGTAATTATAAACATACTAGTTGATTTAATATATGGGTGGCTTGACCCCCGAATAAAAATAAATTAAAAAATGAGAAAAAATATTGTAGCAGGAAATTGGAAAATGAATCTGAATAGGCAAGAAGCAGTCGCCTTGGCAGAACAAGTATTGGCTCAGTTGCCTGCAGAAAATAGTACTGAGATTCTATTTGGACCTTCTTTTGTGTATTTGCATAAAATAGCAAAAATGTGTACGGATAATACGCATGTATTTGCCGCTTCACAGGATTGTAGTGAGCATGAAAGTGGCGCTTTTACAGGTGAAGTTTCTGCCAATATGATTGCATCTTGTAATGCTAAATATATAGTGCTAGGGCATTCGGAAAGAAGAGTTAATTTTAAGGAAAGTAATCAGGTTTTAAAAACAAAAGTCGAGCAAGCATTTGCGAATAATCTTGCAGTAATTTTCTGTTGTGGAGAAACCCTTGAGCAAAGAGAAGGCGGGGTGCATTTTGATTGGATTAAGTTGCAATTAACTGAAAGCATATTTCATTTATCTGCTTCTGATTTTGCAAATATTGTAGTTGCTTACGAACCTATCTGGGCTATTGGCACAGGCGTAACTGCTAGTTCCGAACAAGCTCAAGAAATTCATGCTTTTATCCGAGATTTAATTATTCAGCAATATGATAATGATGTGGCTGAAAACACTTCTATTTTGTATGGCGGATCCTGTAAATCAACTAATGCAAAAGAGTTATTTTCTCAGAAAGATATTGATGGAGGTTTGATAGGAGGAGCTTCTTTAAATGCGACTGATTTTGTTGCTATAACACAATCATTTTAATGGAATATACTGAAGTAGACATTAGATTGAAAGACGATATTCCTCTAATTTTAGAAAAATCAGAACAACTTGGCTTGGAATTAGTTGTTTCAAAACATAAAAATCAATGGCAAATACTGCATTTAAAAAAAGCTTAATATTAATTGTATTAACGCTTGTTTTTTCACTCCAATCCTTTGGACAGAAAAAAGGAAAATTAAAAGAATTCGCTAAAGAATTTCCCACATATATACAGGAGTTAGGTGTTTTTATGACAGCTTCAGATAATGCAGATTTAAAGACAGTATTTAAATCTTTTTCAAAAAGTTCATCAGGGCTTACTGCCCCTGAAAAAGAAAAAATTATTGTAATTTCTAATAAAATGTTGGACAAGCGTATGCGCCCCAACCCTCATTTTTCTGAGTTTTTAATTGCATTAATGATAGTAGACAAGCATGTCAAAGGAGAAAGTATGTTGCCTCAGTGGCTAGCTGTTATTGAGAAAACAGTAGATAATACAACCACTAAAAAATTAATGTTATTCTGTGCTTTTACGAATAGTTTGGTTAAAGAAAATACTTTGCGTTCCAGCAAAGCAGTCTCATGGCTAGTAAATACAAATGATTATCGTTTTGATTTTGAGATGATAGAACCTATTATTCTTTTCGATACTGATTTCAACTTAAGTTGTACTGCTGCTGATGGTTCGTATGCGATTGAAGGAACAAGAGGAAAATATTATTTTGTTTCTAATAAATGGGAAGGAATTGGTGGTTTGATTAATTGGGAGAGTCAAAGTTTAGCTAAGGATTCTGTTTACGCAACTATTTCTGATTACAAAATTGATACCCGAAAGAGCACTCTGCTTGCTGATTCTGTAGTTTTTTATAATAAGTTTATTTTTTCTTTTCCGATTAAAGGGCAATTAATAAATAAGGTAGCGTCAGTAAGGCAGGCTGAAAATTTTCCAAATTTTACTTCCTACAGTAAGAATGTGGAGTTGAAGGAAATATTCCCAAATGTTGATTATAGAGGAGGATACATGATGCAAGGCAAGGAATTTGTAGCTGATGGAGGAAAGTATGCTGAAGCTAAGATTGTTTTTAAAAGAAATGGTAAGGATGTATTTATTGCAAACGCAAATCGTTTTAGTATTAGTTTGGATAGAATTACTTCCAAATCAGCAGGAACAAAAATATTTTTTGATACCGATTCAATTTATCATTCGAATTTGCAATTTACGTACATTAACTCAGAAAGAAAATTGCAATTGTATAGAGATAAAAATGGACTTTCAGGCGCACCTATGTTGAATACTTATCATAATTTAACTATGGATTTTGAGCTTCTAGAATGGAAGATTGATGATGATATTATTACTTTTGGTTCATTACCAGGTTCAGCTGAGTCAGTTGTTAATTTTGAGTCGGTTGCAAGATATGATAGCACTCAATATATGATGTTAGGAGGGATTGATGCTGTACACCCTTTATTTCTGGTTAATAATTATGTAAAAGAAAAACAGGAGGAAGAAATTTATGCAGAAGATTTTGCTCGTTTTGCACATTTTCCATTACATCAAATTCAGCCTTTGTTAATTAGGTTAGCTAGTTATGGTTTTATTTTTTATGATTTTGGTGAAGAAAGAATCACTGTGCTGCCGAAATTATATAATTATATTAATGCAGCTTCCGAGATTGGTGATTATGATGTGATTGCTTTTAATTCTAAAGTAAAAAGCGGAAGTTCTGCTGCAGTAGTAAATGCAGCTTTGAATATTACCTCAAAAGATCTAATGATAACAGGAGTTCCACTCATTGAATTGAGTAATAAAAGGGAGGTGTACTTGGTGCCAAATGCAGGAAGATTGGTGATAAAAAAGAATAGAGATTTCATTTTCAATGGACAAATTTATGCTGGGAAAGGACGAGTGAATCTGTTTGGTAAAAATTTCTTTTTCCATTATGATGAGTTTAAGCTAGATTTGAATGAGATTGATTCTGTGCAACTTTCGGTACCCATTATGCCTATCAAAAAAGATATGTATGGCAATGAAATACTTACGGAAGTAAAAACAGTTATTGAGGCGGTTACAGGAGATCTAAGAATTGATGATCCATCTAATAAATCTGGAGTAAGAACAGATAGTTTCCCTGGCTTTCCTATCTTTCAATCATTTGAGGATTCTTATGCGTATTATGATAAGAGTTCAATTTATAATGGAGTATATGATAGAGATAGATTTTCATTCCATTTGCAACCTTTTGAGATTGATAGTTTAGATAGCTACACAGGAAAAGGGTTGTGGTTTGCAGGTACATTTGAGTCGGCGGGAATTTTTCCAACTTTTGATGATACTTTGCGCTTGCAAACAGATTATTCTTTAGGATTTACAAGAAAAACTCCAACTGATGGTTTTGCAATTTATGGTGGTAAAGGTAAATATCATAATAATATTCATTTGAGTCATAAGGGATTAAGGGGGAGTGGTGAGTTTGAATATTTAACAGCTAAAGCAGCAGCTGATAAAATTTTCTTTTTCCCTGATTCTACAAACTTATATGCTCAGAATTTTTCAATAACTGAGGTGGTTTCTGGTATTGAGTTTCCATCAGTAATTAATACTGAAACCTACGCGCACTTTATGCCCTATCAAGATAGGTTAGGGGTGGATAAAAGAAAAGAGGAATTTGATTTTTATAAAGGACAAGCAAGCTTTAATGGAGATTTATTAATGCAGCCTACTGGGCTTACTGGAGGAGGTGTAATGACATTAGATAAAGCAAAAGTAACAGCTGACTTATTTACTTATAATGCTAAATGGTTTGGTTCGGAAACTGCTGATTTGGATGTATTTTCTGATGTAGGTAGTGTAGCTATTAAAGCAAATAATTTAAGATCTCATATCGATCTTGAAACAAGAGAAGGCATCTTTAATAAAAATGGAGATAACTCATATGTTGAGTTCCCGGCAAATCAATATGTAGCTTATATTGATAAGCTAAAATGGGTTATGGATGAAGAAACATTTACTTTAGGAGATGAGGTGGCTAGTTCTAGTAAGGGTTTAGAATTTATTTCGGCTCACCCACATCAAGATTCTTTGAATTTTATAGCAACTACTGCTAACTATAGTTTGAAGGATTATATTATTCATACTAATGGAGTGGATAATATTGCAGTTGCTGATGCAATTATTTACCCTGATTCAGGAATAGTAACCGTTGAAAAAAAGGCTGTTATCCAGACGCTTTATGCAGCTAAAATTCTGGCAGATGATTTAACTGAATATCACACCTTTACAAATGCTGCTGTAGATATTGTTTCTGCTCACAACTATACGGCAAGTGGTGATTATACCTATACAGATGCTATGAATCAGAAACAACAAATTTTCTTTAAAGAGATTCGAGTTAATGAGGATACTATTACGGTAGCAAGGGGTGATGTTGAAACAGAAAAACCTTTCCATATAGATAGTAAATTTGATTTTAAAGGAAGTATGGATTTATTTGCTGATAGAAAAAACCTCACTTTTGATGGTTATTTTATGGTAAATCATTCTTGTAATTTAATTGAAAAAGAATGGGTGAAATTCCTTTCAGAAATTGATCCTAAAAACATCCTATTTACTTTGGATGAGAAGCTCTATAATGATGAACAAGACTTACTTTCTACAGGTTTGGTAATGAGCTTAGATTCAACAGATTTATATTCAACATTTTTAAGTAGAAAAGATAGGGCGATTGACGCTGATTTACTTAAAGCATCTTATACTTTATCTTATGATAAAAAGCAATTTGCTTACATTATTGGCGGCCCTGATACTCTGTCTAACTATTTTACTCTTTATGATAAAACCTGCACAACTAAAGGAGAAGGTATTGTTGATTTAAACCTAGATTTAGGTCGAGTTGACGTAATAACTATAGGTGGTTTTGTGCATGATATGAAAAATCAGAAGAAAGAGTTTGAAGGTTTCTTTATGTTGGATTTCTTTTTCTCTGAAGATGCTCTGCTCGTCATGGCAGAAGATTTGTATAGTGCTCCTGGTGAGGAACTCTTTGAGTATGATAAAAAGTTCTCAAAAAATTTAGCTAGGGTAGTAGGTAAAGATAGGAGTGAAATTTTACTTGTTGATTTGGAGATGAAAGATGAGTTTACAAAATTTCCAGATGAAATGAAACATTCAATTGTGTTTGCAAAAACAAAGTTAAAATGGGATAATGATAATAAAGCTTATGTTGCAAGAGGTGCTATCTCAGTGAGTAGTATTTTAGATAAGCAAGTCAACTCAACTCTTGATGGTTATGTGATTATTGAGAAAGGTCAGAATTCTGATGTTTTAACAATTTACTTGGAAACAGAATTTTATGACGAATATTATTTTCAATATAAAAATGGCGTAATGCGTGCATGGTCAACAAATGAAGACTTTAATATTGCAATACGGGAAATAGCGGATGGTAAGCGGAAGGCAGAACCTAAAAAAGGAGCCACTCCTTTCCGATACATGTCTGCTCCTGAAGATGTTACTGAGAAATTTTTAAAAGAAGCTAAGAAAAAATATTAATCATTATCTTACCGATCTTTTATGCCAGCTCCTGAAATCATATTATTTGTACTACTTGCCTACTTAACAGGAGCTTTTCCTTCAGCAGTTTGGGTGGGTAAAACTTTTTATAATACTGATGTGCGTGAGTACGGAAGTGGTAATGCGGGCGCTACTAATACTTTTAGAGTGTTAGGTAAAGGCGCTGGTATTCCTGTGTTTTTGATGGATGTTTTAAAAGGATGGTTATCGGTTAATTATGTTTATTTTATTAGTAATACTGACGCTTTATCTCCAGAGCTGTTTTTCGAAAACCAATTAGCTTTTGGTATTGCTGCTGTTATCGGACAT
>DUAO01000071.1 GCA_012960805.1 Flavobacteriales bacterium
AGTTCCGCTTTCTACTTGTTTGATACTTCCATCAGGAAGAGTAATGTTAATCATTTGTACTTATTATTAAAGAATGCAAATATAAGGAATGGTTTTTATTCTAAGATTGTATTACCCCAGGATTATAAGCTTCTTTTATTGGTGCATTGTTGGCTGCTTCAATTCCCATAGAAATTACTTTTCTGGTTTCTAAAGGATCAATAATAGCATCTACCCACAAACGAGATGCAGCATAGTAAGGAGAGGTTTGCTCATCATACCTATCGGTAATGGTTTTTAAAAGTAACTTTTCTGCTTTATCATCAATTTCTTCTCCTTTAGCTTTTAAAGATGCTTTTTCAATTTGCAACAATACTTTAGCAGCTTGCTCTCCTCCCATAACCGCCATTTCAGCTGTTGGCCAACTTACAATCAGTCTTGGGTCGTAAGCCTTACCACACATAGCATAGTTTCCTGCACCATAAGAATTACCAATAATAATAGTAAATTTAGGAACTACAGAATTTGCCATGGCATTTACCATTTTGGCTCCATCTTTTATAATACCACCATGTTCCGAGCGTGAACCTACCATAAAGCCAGTAACATCTTGTAAAAACACCAATGGTATTTTCTTTTGGTTGCAATTGGCAATAAAACGAGCCGATTTATCTGCAGAATCAGAATAGATAACCCCACCGAATTGCATTTCTCCTTTTTTGGTTTTAATCATTTCTCTCTGGTTGGCAACAATGCCCACTGCCCAGCCATCAACTCTTGCATATCCGCAAATAATGGTTTGACCATAACCTTCCTTGTATTCCTCAAATTCAGAATCGTCCACAAGGCGAGCTATGATCTCCTTCATGTTGTAAGCTTTAGATCTATTTCTAGGTAGTATTCCGTAAATTTCTTTTTCGTTTTCTTTTGGTTCTTTTGCTTCTTTTCTGCTAAATCCTGCTTTTTCAGTATCGCCTATTTTATCCATTATATTACGGATCTTATCCAAGGCATCTTTATCGTCTTTTGCTTTATAATCAGTAACCCCTGAAATTTCACAATGGGTAGTAGCACCACCTAAAGTTTCGTTATCAATACTTTCTCCAATAGCAGCTTTTACCAAATAACTTCCTGCCAAAAAGATAGATCCTGTTTTATCTACAATAAGGGCCTCATCACTCATAATAGGAAGGTAAGCGCCACCTGCCACACAACTACCCATTACAGCAGAGATTTGGGTGATTCCCATGGAACTCATACGAGCATTGTTCCTAAATATTCTTCCGAAATGTTCTTTATCTGGGAAAATTTCGTCTTGCATAGGTAAGAACACTCCTGCACTATCCACCAAGTAGATAATTGGCAATCTGTTTTCCATTGAAATTTCCTGAAGTCTTAAGTTTTTCTTAGCAGTAATTGGGAACCAAGCTCCTGCCTTTACAGTAGCATCATTTGCTACAATAATACATTGTACCTCTTTTATATAAGTGATACCCGCAACCACACCACCAGAAGGACATCCTCCATATTCGGTGTACATTCCTTCCCCAACAAAAGCACCTATTTCTAAGAAATTAGCATCTGTGTCTTTTAGGTAGTCAATACGCTCCCTAGCAGTTAGTTTTCCTTTAGCATGCTGTTTTTCAATCTTCTTTTTCCCTCCCCCTAAAGCAACTTTTGCGAGTTTCCTTTTCATCTCGGAAAGGAGCAACCTCATCTTATCATCATTCTTATTAAATTCCAAGTTTGCCATTGCTTAATTTTTTGTAAAAATAGAAAATAGATGTTAGATGATAGTAATTAGCTAGTAGACTTTATCGTCTAATATCTAGCTTGTGTAAATAATCTGAACTCTCAGGCCCTAAATTAAAAAGTAAATCGATAATAGAAAGGTTAGGAATAAACTCATATTTTTCCATAAATACTTGGTCGTATTTTTCTTGTTGTTCGGAATTCCACTTATGATTTCTGAAATCAGAAAAATTCCCTTCATGCTGAAATTCTTTTGTAAAGTTTGTATTGTCTTTTTCCTGTAGTAATTCTAAAATTACCTTTTGTAATTTCTGATTAAAATCCACTAATAACTTCTCTTTAGCCTCAAAAAAAGGCTGTAATTCATCTTGGTAATATTCAAAATAAGGGGAGGAGTTGTAAGCTGATTGTATGGCAGTCCAATGCTGTTTTTGCCAGTCTTGTTTGTAGGAGATTTGTATCTCCTTGATTATAGTTTTATCACTTCCCTTCCTTTGTTTAGGAATAGTTAATTGCAATTTTCCGTTTGCCCCATAAATGTCACACCTGTTACGGATACTTTGTTTTACAAAATGTTCATGAAGTTCAATACTGCAATTTGGCTCTTGTAGTAAGATTGCATAATATTCAATAGGGGCTAAATATGCTGTAGAAAGTAAAGTGTTATTTAACACTTCTAAATAATCTGTTCCATCTGACTTTTTTCAAGCCTTTAGCATTTGTGTCCCAGCTCATCCATTGAAAAAGAGCTTTTCCTACAATGTGATTTTCAGGTACAAACCCCCAGAAACGACTATCAGCAGAATTATGTCGGTTATCTCCCATCATCCAGTAATAATTCATTTTAAACTCATAATCACAACTTCCTTTTTCTGAAATTACACTTTCTATATTCTTAAATTTTTCATTGTCTCCCATCTCTTCACCTTCATATCTTTTAAGTATATCCTTATAAATAGATAAATTTTCAGTAGTTAGCTTAATAGTTGTGCCAGCTGCAGGAATCGTAATAGGACCGTAATTGTCTACATTCCATTTCAAATTTTCATCATGAGGGAAAATGTACTCGGCATATGAGCCTGGTTTTTCTGTACGTTTTTTAATTGCAGTAACGTTAGGGAAGGTTTTCAGTGCGTCACGACCTTCATTCGTTAAGGTAAGATTGTATTCATTTTGATTACGACCATACCCTCCTTCTGTGATATCATATTTTTCATATAAGATATTTGGGTTTAATCCAGGGCCTTGTGTGCTCACATCATAATGCCATTGTTTTTTCATTCCCTCTGGTTCTTCTTGAGGAGCATCATTTAC
>DUAO01000072.1 GCA_012960805.1 Flavobacteriales bacterium
CAATGTGTTGCTCTTGCTAAGAAACAGGGATTTAACAATATCACTATTGATTTAATCTATGGCCTGCCCAATCAAAGTAATAAAAAATGGGGAGCAAACTTAACAAAGATGTTTAATCTTGGAATTCAGCATTGTTCAGCCTATGCACTTACAATAGAACCTAAAACAGCTCTAAAACATCTTATAGATACAAAAAAAATAATCCCTGCTAAAGACGAAACTACTATTGAACATTTTAATACTTTAGTTCAGATGGCTGCTGAAAATGATTTTATTCATTATGAGATTTCAAACTTTGGGAAAAAAGGATTTTTCTCAAACCATAATAGTGGTTATTGGAAAAATCAGCATTATCTTGGCATTGGTCCCTCTGCCCATTCATTTAATGGGACTAGCCGGCAATGGAATATATCCTCAAACAAGCAGTATATTGAAAAAATAAAAACAACTGATTCCTATTTTGAAATTGAGCAACTGAACAATCAGCAACAATACAATGAATATATTTTTACTGGTTTACGTACTATTTGGGGGGTTGAGCTAGATTACATAGAAACGCAGTTTGGTGCAGATACTCAACAATATTTTGAGCAACAAATCCAAAATTGGATAAATCAGGAGAAAGTGAAACAAGAAAATAATCACTTCACTCTCACTAAAAAAGGGAAACTCTATGCTGATGCAATTGCTTCAGATTTATTTATTATCTAAAATTCTTTTAAAATAAGATTCATACTTATTTACAACAATTGACCACCTATATACTTCATCTATTCGTATAAGGTTATTTTGTATAAAGGTCTTTTTGTTTTTTATTATCTCTTTATCTTTTAGCAAATCAGCTAACTTACTAGCGTTATCAAAATAAAAAGCATTATTATTAATAACTGACTTATTAAATTGATTATCATGAGCTAAAATGAATGTTTGAGCAGCCATAGCTTCTAATAATGCCGGGTTAGTTCCTCCTACCGAGTGACCATGCAAATAACATCTTGAATAATATCTGATATTATCAAGATCACCTTTATTAAAAATTCCACCTAAAAAAATAATTCCTTTATCTCTATATTTGTCTTTAAGAAAATCACCATGGCTAGTAAGATGTTGCCCTACAACAAAATAAGGAATCTTAATTCCACTTTTTACATAAGCATCAAACATCATTTCTAAATTATTTTCTGGTTCCAACCTTGCGATAGATAACAAATAGTTATCGGCATTTAGGGCATAGTCTGACAAACAACTTACACTTGGCTTTTTCACAGCTACAGCCCCATAAGCTATAAATTCAGATTCTCTATTATATTCATTATGAATATACTGCTGTATTCCTATATTATCTGCAATTAAATAATCAGAATATTTAACGCCATATTTTTCAAGTGTCTTTGTTACTATTTGAACTATCTTATTCCATTTTTTACGCTTCCATTCCAAACCATCAAGATTGGTAACAATAACTTTACCTCTTTTTTTGCAAAAAATAATAGAAAGAGATGAGGTTATTAATCCTAATTCAAGTATAATATCAAAATCCTGTTTAACAGCATCTTTCAAACATAAATAATCATAAATAAAATTTGAAGCTGATTGGCCAAAAATATGCTGGGGGCTTAATTTTCGTATAATTTTAACGCCTTTATAATTAGCTTCCTTATATGGATGAAAAACTGGAGAATAAATAGTTACCTCATGGCCTTTTTCAACTAAGCCTACTGACAAATACTCCGCACATTGCTCAAATCCCCCATAATTATTTGGGATTCCTCTTGTCCCTAAAATTGCAATCTTCATTCTTTTCGTTTATGAGTTGCAAATATAGGAATAGCAGATTAATGTGTCAGTTTGCATTATTTCTTTTTCATTTTATAGCAAATAAAGAAATTGGACCAAGATGAAAACCAGTTTCTGGAATAAAATTTATTTTATATAGTTAACAACTATAATCTATCTATCTCCATATTTTTTAAATTATCTGCATATGAAGTGATAAAATATTCTCCATGACATGAACGGCATTTTCTTATTAAAATACCATATAGTTTACTGCCTTTTTTCATTTCTTTTTAAACTGGCAGAATAAGAGTCTGGATTAACAAAAATATGTTAACATCTTGTTTGTCCGGCACTTATAAAGTTTGGAATATGCTTCTATATTTGACCTGTCGTAATACTTGTTTTGGGTTGTACTGTTCTTTTCATAATATTGTACAACATAAAAAGCCCTCACAGAAGTGAGGGCTTTTTCTTTATACATCAAATTTTAAACTATTATCTATTCATTATTTTTGATTCGTCTGCAGCCGCAAAACGAATACCAATCATAAACTCATGCGATCCTCCTGCATAATCACTCATATCAGAAGATGGAATATCGTATGAATACCCTATTATATAACGCTCCTGAATAGAATAACCTAATAATGCAGCCATTTCTCCATTATTACGATAACCCATCCCAAACCATAACTTATCATCATAGGTAGTCTTGATGCCAAAATCAGCTTGCAATGGAGCGGCTCCTACAACTTTTAATAATAATGATGGTTCTATAGACCAGAAAGGATTAAAATCATGTTTATAGGCTCCTAGCACATAAAAATGTCGAGCTAAACTACCCTCACTCACTTCATTATAAATTCTTGCATAATCGTCATCCATTAAGTTCAAATTTGCACTTAATAGCTGAGGAATAGCTGCCCCAAAATACCATTTATCACCATACATATTCAATCCAAATGTTGCGTCAGGAGCAGATCTTACCACATCATTACCTAATAATAAATAATCATTATCATCCAAAACATTTAATCCTTGTTTTGTGATTTTAAATTGGGTAAATCCTCCTGATAAAGCAAATGACATTTTAACTGCCCTTGTTATAGGAAAAGAGTAGGTGTAAGATACCGAACCTCCTATACGGCTTGTTGGTCCTGTTTCGTCATTAAACACCAAACCACCCAAACCAACATGGCTACTTCTGCGACCATAAATACTTAGTATGGTGGTTCTTGGTGCATCAGTAATGCCTATCCATTGATTACGAATAGTTGTTTTTACTTGATAATAATCATACATTCCTGCCACAGCAGGATTTACCGCATAATTATTAATCATATATTGTGTTAGTTGTGGAAGCTGTTGAGCTTTCAACATTCCACCAAAACAAATTGCAATAATTAAGATTGATATTTTCTTCATTTCTATAATTTTCATTTTATCTTATAATTGTAATTGGGCCAGTTCGTGGCTCATCACCAGTATTTAAGTCTATTATATAATAATACGTTCCTACGGGTAATTCTTCACCCTCTCTAGTTCCATCCCAGGCAATATAACCTAAACCTCCTGAAGTTTCGTGTACTAGTGAGCCCCATCTGTTAAATATCTTAATGATTGCATTAGGGAAAGAAGCAATATCTACGATATTCCAAACATCATTAAATCCATCTCCATTTGGAGTAATTGCATCATATGGTTTTATCCCAACAACTACATAAATAGAATCAAAACCTAAACAACCAGCTGAATCAACTGCAATATAATACCATTCTGATGCGTCAGGATAATCTGTAATTACTCTTGTCCCTACGGTGTCAGCTATCCAAGACCATTCATAAATATCACAATTCATATTATCAGAGAATATATCAATTGACGCTCCTTTAAGAATAGTTGCATAAGTTCCGTTTTCCGGCAAAGGATTTGTATTTGGGAGCGGATCAACAGACTCAACATTAATAGTTGCTATTACTGTATAAGGATTAGCGCAATTTGGATCAGTAATAAATAAGGTGTAAACATTTACAGGGCCTGTTGGTGTTACCCATCTATCCGCCATTGTACTGCCATTTTCCCACTCATAATTTAAATTTGGTTTTTCCTCAATTTCTAAGAATATAGTGACCCCTAAACAAACAGTAGAATCAAGAAAAGATAAATTACCTGGCAAGAAAATATTTTGAACTCCATTCACAAAGGTTTCATCTGAAATCGTACATCCATTAGCGTCTGTTACATCAATAGTATATAAGCCCGGCGCTAAATTAACTTGCGGATTAGCTGTTCCTGTATTACTCCAAGCGTAAGCATAAGGAATCGTTCCTCCAAGAACAAAAGCAGTAGCTGAACCATCATTTAGCGCACAAGTTTCATCAGTAGAATCTACCAAAATACTTAAAGGATTAGATGGGCCAGTAATATAAACAGACTGAGAAGTAATTGTACAACCATTGGCGTCTTCAGCGGTTACCGTATAAATCCCAGGAATTAATCCTGTAGCAGTTGAGATGTCAATTTGTTCATTAAATGAATTGGACCATGTGTAATCATATTTTTGTGGAATGCCATTAATTGGCGTACCTCCATCAGCATCAGCGGTGATTGTACCGTCACCAAAATCAAAGCAACTTACATCAATTTCATTACTAATAACAAGGCTTAAAGCAGAAGGTTCGGACAAATAAATTTCAGTAGTATCCATGCAGCCATGGCTATCCTTAACCACAACCACATAGCTGCCAACTGATAAAGTATTATTTGTAGAATTTGTATTCCAAGCGGTCCAATTATTCCACAAATAATCATACCCAGGAGTTCCTCCTGTTGCAGTAGCAGTTAATTTTCCGTCATTGTCTAAGTTACAAGAAATTTCATTCGAAATAGAAGCTGTAACATGAAGCAAATCAGGTTGAGTTAAAATATAATTTACAGTAGCCGTACAGCCTTGTCCGTCAGTAACAACACAGCTATAAGTAGTAGAATTTGAAGTATTATCAACACACAAGCCAATAGCATTTACTGTATTTTGCAATAAAATATCATCCCACTGATAAGAATATACTGGCAGTCCGCTAGAATTAATATTTGGCAGTCCTCCAGTTGCATTGGTGAAAATTATTCCATCGCAATAATCATAACAACTTACATCAGTACCGGTAGCCGTTACATTTAAAGCATTGTTATCATTAATAGTGTACGAATCAATTGATGTGCAGTTGTTTTCATCAACTACTGTCATGGTATAAGTGCCAACAGGAATTGAAGTAAGTGAATAAGTAGTAGTCCCTGTATTCCAGGAGTAACTATAGGTAGTGGCTATTCCCACTCCTCCTGAAACTACATCAGTTAGAGAGCCATTATTCCAACCACTACAACTTACATGAGTTGCTATAAAGGTATGTACGATTGGTGGCGGCTCATTATAAATAATAGTTTCAGTATATGTACAGCCGTTAGCATCCTCAATTACAAAAGTATAAGTACCGACCGTAAGTCCACTTATATTTGAATTAGTAGAAGACACAACGGTATCTCCATTAATATCTAAAACTGTATAAGTGTAGGTCCCTGCACCTCCAGTTACTGCAATAGTAGCGGTTCCTGAGTTATCTCCATTACATTGTATTTGATATGAATTCCAATTGGATGTAGTAATAGTTACATCTAGTTCGGTAGGCTGAGTAATCATAATGATATCCTGTGCAGCACAATTATTTACATCAAATACCTCAACTGTATAGGTTCCTGGACCGTACCCATTAAAGTACGCCATATTTGCATGATGCGCTCCTCCATTTACTGCATACATATAGGGAGCTGTACCGCCAAATGCACTAATTGCTTGTATATATCCACTATTCATTCCATAACAACTTACATTACTGAAGACTACGGTATCAATGTATAAGGAATCAGGATTAATAATTTCAACCGTGTCTCTATCTATACAACCTTTATTATCTTGCACATACATAATATATGTATTAGGTCCTAAATTACTAAAACCAATAGTTGATTGCGTATTAAATCCATTCGTATTAGAATAGGTATAAGGTAATTGCCCCCCTGTTGCTAAAATAGTAATAGATGCATTATCCGCATCATGACAAGTAATTTCAGTAATAATTAAAGAGTCAATTGTAATGTCAAGAGAAGGTTCTAAGATATTTACAGAATCAATTAAAACACATAAATTAGTATCCGTTATAGTAACCGTATGATAGCCCGCATCTAAAGTATCTGCAGTTAAAATAATATCTCCATTATCCCAAAGATAAGTATAAGGAGTGCCAACTCCTCCACTAACTAAAACTGTAGCCCATCCATCACTACCTCCTATACAGGATACTGAATCTCTAATGAAGGTTGCGCTTAAAGCATTTGGCTCAGTAACAACAATACTTGAATTTCTACTGCAACCATTAATGTCTGAAATTTGAATTGTGTAATTTCCCGCTATAAGATTTGGAGCAACATCCGTGGATGATCCGGAACTCCAAACATAAGAGTAATTTGGAGTGCCCCCTGTAGCTACAACAGTGGCTGTTCCTGTACTATCTCCATTACATAATACTGCTGTGGAAGTCAATGCTAAAATGTATAGACTATCCGGTTGAGTGATTGGTACAGATAAAAAAGTTGCCGGAGGACAACCATTTGTATCTGTTACAGATACTGAATAGTTGCCGGGGATAAGGTTAGTAGCAGTTTGAGTAGTTGCTACTGGATTAGTGGCTGCATCTGTCCAAGTATAAAAATACCCGGGAGTTCCTCCCGTTACTATAGCTTCTAATTCTCCATTTGCACTATCATAACAGTTTATATTTTGAATATTGACTAAGGTAACTTGTAATAAGCCTGGTTCAGTTACAGACACTGAAGCTGTATCAGTACAGCCTAAAGAATCAACTACTGTAATAAAGTAATTTGCTGGCCCTGATGGGCCAAAGGGAGTTGATCCTTGGAAGGTAACTCCTCCATCATCAGAAAATTGATAAGGCGGTGTCCCTCCAATAGCGGAGGTAGTCATAGAACCATCATTTGCCCCAAAGCAGGTTACATTATCGATCACAACAGCTACAATAGGATTTTCTCCTGGCAATATTTCTGCACTATCAGAAATTGTACAACCATTATCATCCGTTATCTCCACCGTGTACATTCCAGGTATTAACCAAATAATATTATCACTTGAAGCTAATACAAAACTATTAGGACTTGTCCAAGCGTAAGTATGTGCAGGGGATCCCCCAGAAGCAGTAACAGTCATTTCCCCCGTAGGTAATGTCTGAGTACCTGCACAATTAGAATGTGAAATAATGGTAATAGCACTTTGCAATATAGGTGGTTCAATTATAATTATTGTGTCAGATGTAGGGCTTGATGCACACCCATTATCATCAGTAACTTGTACGATATAAGTACCAGCTATTAAATTTGAAATACTATCAATTATTACTCCTGTACTCCATGAATAAGAATAAGGTTGAGTTCCTCCATAAACAGTATCAATCCATGCCATTCCATCAGTACCGCCATTACAACTTACATCTTCTGATAAAGTAGTAAAAACAAGTTGGTCTGGCTCAGTAATAGTAACCTCTACACTATCAGAACATCCGTTGAAATCAGTAACATAAATAGGATAAGTTCCTGCAGATAAACCACTAAAGGTACCGGACGATTGAGGAATTGGGAAAAAATTAGGGATATGATAGTAGTAGGAGCCTGGTATTATTAAGCCAGTTCCTCCAGTTGCAATTACTGTTACTCCACTAGAAGAATAGCCAAAACACGCAACAGAAGTGTCTTGCATAAATACCACATCAAGCATTATATCTACAATAGCAGAAGTAGGCACCTCAACTGAATCAGTAATCACGCATCCAGTAGCGTCAGATACCGTTACCGAATAAAATCCTGGAGCTAGGCCTGTAATAGTGTTTGTAGATTCTCCGGTTTCCCACAAAATACTATAAGGTGGCGTCCCGTCAGGATTCACTGTTGCTGAGCCATTATTCAAGTTATTGCAAGGGGGAGCGCTATCAAAAGATAAAGTAATGTCAAATTCTGCAACAAAAACATCCTCGGTAAATGTACATCCATTAATATCGGTAACACGCACTTCATACATTCCTGTTACCAGATTAGTTGCAGTAGCAGTAATTTGTGCTGTAGAGTCATCCCATAAATACGCAAGCGTACCCGTCCCTCCTTGCGTAACTATAATAGAACCCTGCCCATTTGCTGAATTACATGTTTCTGGCATTGAATCAACTGTATACGCCCAAGGGGTCGGTTCTGTTAATGTAATGGTTGTATTTGCTGTACATCCATTTGCATCAGTAGAGTTAATAGTGTAAGCGCCAAAATTTAAGCCGCCACAAACACCAATCCATGAGGAGGAAGTTTGAGGCGGGTAAGAAGTCATAATATAAGTGATTGAGCCTTGAGGATTACCATTAAGTTGAGTAACGATTACTTCCCCATCACATTCTCCATAACAAGAAACATCAGAACCATTATACGATGAAGGTGCAGACGCATTAATTGTAAAAGGTAACGGTTCGGTGATAATTATAGTAGTGTCATTTGTACAGCCATTAAGATCTCTAACTGTTACTACATAAGTGCCTGCGCCAAGCCCATTATGTATCATTGTTGTCGAATAACTATTTCCGCCATCAATAGAATAATCATAGGTTGGCGTGCCTCCTGTAGGAGATTGGATGACAATCTGCCCATCTGTTGCTCCATTACAGCTCACCCCAAACCCATTAAAGTCTGATGATGATGCGCTAAAGACAATTTCTGTAGGTTCTGATAGAAAAATAGAAGCAAACGACTCACAACCATTTGCGTCTTTTACAATAATTGTATACTGAATTGCGGGAATCCCTCCTGGTAATCCGGAAAAAGTATTTGAATTTTGAAAATTAGCCCCATTATCAATAGAATACGAATATCCAGGAGTCCCAATATTTATATTATTTACTATAAATTGAATTTCCCCATCAGCCACTCCATTACAACTTACTTGTTGAGTAATAGTAAGCGCTCCTGATAAATCCGGAGGATCTGTTAGTGTAAAAGTTTCAGAAGTATTGCAATCATTGTTATCTTTATAGTAAAATGTATGTGTCCCAGCCAAAAGACCTGAAAATATAGCAGAGGAACCATAAGTTATGCCATCTAAAGAATAGGTATATGGTAATGTACCTCCAGTTACTGATCCAGTTATTTCACCATCATCTTCTCCAAGACAAGAAATATCCTGACCATTATAATTCGAACTTATGCTTCCGTTAGGGATTAATAAAGGTGGTTCGGCAATAGTAAAAGAAGTGACTGTTGGAGTAGTTGAACAACCATTAACGTCAACAATAGTTGCATCATAAGTGCCTGCACAAAGATTTAAATAAGTAGTGTCAATTGAAGAAGTCCCTAACACAGATGTAATTCCATTTATGGTGATTGAATAAGGAGGTGTCCCTCCTAAAATAGTTAATTTTTCAGCTGCATCACAATCACCATTACATGAATTAACAGCTGTTTGGGTTGGGGTTACTACTAATAGGAGGATGCCATCCACGCTATAATCAATCCATCCAATTATTGATGGATCAGTAGGGTTTTGTAGCTGATTTTGTGGAGGTACTCCTGTAGGAAATTGAGTATAAAATGGAATAGAGTCTACCATGAGCATTTTATAGTTAAAAGGAGTTATACCCGTAAAATTCATTGCTGTATTTGTAGTAACACTTGACGAACCATTTGAAACTAAAAAAGTAGGGGTAACATATTTAAAATTCATCAGTTTTACTGGAGTTCCCGGAGTTGTTTGCGTCATATAAGCTGTAATGGTTGCTAAATCGCCATAACACACAATAGGGACAGTTGTAACAACCGAATCAAGGGTTTGCGCCTTTATGGTGCTTAAACTAAAAGCAAAAAATAAAATGCTTGTAAAAAGTAATATTTTCTTCATATTATCTAAATAATTAATGTCTTTATAAAGTTTTGCAAGATACATATTTTCTTATAAACACTAAATGAATAAGAAAAGGAAAAAATAAGACAAAAAAAGGATGCTATAACGTCGTTTCTATCTTAGTGAATAAAAGTGATTTTAATAGTATGGAGACATAAATACATAAACCAAAACACCTGTAATTGCTACATACATCCATATCGGAAAAGTATACTTTACAATTGATTTGTGTTTAGTAATCTCCCCCGTCATTCCTCTATAAATTGAAAACATAGCTAATGGCAATACTAGTACCGAAAGTAAAATATGGGAAATCAAAATGAAAAAATAAACATATCTAATCACCCCTTCTCCCCCAAAAGGAACGGGTGCGTTAGTTAGCTTTGAAGTTACATAGGAAACTAAAAATACGGATGACAATACAAAAGCAGATAACATAGCTGCTTTGTGCAAATTAGCTTTCTTATTTTTTATTAAAATAAACCCTGTGAATAATAACACTGCTGTTGAACCATTTAAAATAGCATGAAAAAAGGGCAATGAACTAAAATCAATAGTTGTCGATTCTATATGAAAAACATCCGGAAACAGCATTAATAAAGCAACTGCAATTGGTATAATTACTGATAAAGAAATAATTAACGGTACGAATAAAGAGTCTTGTTTTTTCATTTTATTTATTGAATTAAAAATTTATCTAAAACATATACTATTTGCATCAAAGGTAAATATATAAAAGAGGCTAACATGAGTCTTTTTGCAGACTGATCGTTACATTTATGATACATATTTATCGCCCTGAAAGTAAACCAAATTCCTAAAATAAGTAATAACACTAAGGCATAAATAGAGAGTGATAAATCCTTGAAATTACAGAAGAATGGAAGCGTAGAAATTATAGTCATTAGAATTGATGTCATTACTGCAATCCCTGCAGGATATTTCCCTTTTTCCCCTCCATATATCATTTTAAAGCCTGCTTTTTTGTATTCTTCATCTAATACCCATGAAATAGCGATAAAATGAGGGAATTGCCAACAAAACTGAACAGCAAACAAAATACCTGCTGCCAAGCCAAAATCATTAGTAGCTGCTACCCATCCCAATAGAATAGGAATTGCGCCAGGAAAAGCCCCAACAAAAACAGCAATAGGTGATATCCGTTTTAAAGGGGTGTAGACCAAAACATACAGAAAAATAGAGAGTAGCCCAAACAAACAACTTTTAACCCCTCCTGGTATTACATTGGACAGAACATATAAGCCTATAAGGCCAATTAGTGTCGTAAAAACTAAAGCCTGATTTACTGATAAATTCCCCATTGGCAAAGGACGTACAGCAGTGCGCTCCATGAGTTTATCATGATTTTTCTCTAATATTTGATTAAAAGCATTAGCAGATCCTGTCACTAATATCCCTCCAATTATTAGATAGGACATGTCAATAAAGGAAAAATAGTCTGTCCCTAAGAGATAGCCTATAGCAGAGGAAAAAACCACAGTTGAGGAAAGACGAAACTTCATCAACTGCCCATAATATTTTAGATTTGAAAACAGAGGTTTGCTAATTAGCAGAAATTATCAAAACAATCCTTTAAATTATCGGCAATCATCTCTGCTGAACGCCCCTCAATATGATGACGCTCAATACAATGTACTAATTTGCCGCCCTTAAATACCGCAATAGAAGGTGATGAAGGTGGAAATGGAGCCATGTATTCTCTGGCTTTGGCAGTTGCATCAATATCTTGCCCTGCAAAAACAGTAGCAAAAGTATCAACTTTTGGACTGAATTGTGTTGTCATTTTTACAGCTGGGCGCGCATTACCTGCAGCACAACCACATACTGAATTCACCATCACTAAAACAGTTCCCTGTTTTTTATCTAATAATTCTGATACCGCTTCAGGAGTTCTTAAAGCAATAAAGCCAACTGAAGTTAAGTCTTCTCGCATAGGTGCGCACATTTCTTCTGGATACATAATTGTAATTTTTTGACAAAAATACGCTTATTTATCGTTTGCTTTTAAAAAAATCAGACAATAATTTTGCGCATTCTCCTTGCAATAAACCACCTTCTATTTCAGTTTTTGGGTGGAAAATATTTTGTGCTAAAGTGGAAAATCCTCTTTTTTCATCTTTTGCCCCATACACTACTTTTTTTAGCTGTGTCCAATAAGCTGCTCCGCCACACATTATACAAGGTTCTAGGGTCACATACAAGGTGCATTCATTCAGGTATTTTCCTCCTAAATAATCGGCAGCAGCTGTAAAAGCTTGCATTTCAGCATGAGCTGTTACATCATTTAAGGCTTCTGTATAATTATATGCCCGTGCAATTATCTGATTATCGCAAACAATAATTGCTCCAACTGGCACTTCATCCTTATCATAGGCTTTCTTTGCTTGGATAAGAGCCTGTTTCATAAAATAAGTGTCGTCAAAAGGTTTAATTTCCATTAGGCAAATAACGGATTTTGTTTTGTAATTTCGCAAACAAATAATTTTAAGATGTTAAGGACACACAATTGCGGCACATTAAACATTAGCAATGTTAATACGGAAGTAACCCTAAGCGGATGGGTTCAAAAAACAAGAGATTTAGGAGGAATGACTTTTGTAGATTTGCGTGATAGATACGGAATCACTCAATTGGCATTTAACATGGATGTAAATGCTGATTTATGTTCTGCTGCTCGAAAATTAGGCCGTGAATTTGTGATTCAAATAAATGGAAAAGTAATTGAACGCTCAAGTAAAAACAAGAATATTCCAACAGGAGATATTGAAATTGAAGTAAATGAATTAACAATTTTAAATAGCTCCAAAACACCACCTTTTACTATTGAAAACGAAACAGATGGTGGAGATGAAATAAGAATGAAATATCGCTACTTAGATATCAGAAGAAATCCGATAAAAGAGAATTTGATGTTAAGGCATCAAGTATCAAAAGCGACAAGACGTTATTTGGATAACCAAGGATTTATTGAGGTAGAAACACCTTATTTAATTAAATCAACTCCTGAAGGAGCAAGGGATTTTATAGTACCCAGTAGAATGAATGAAAAACAGTTTTATGCCCTGCCACAATCGCCACAAACTTTTAAGCAACTGCTTATGGTGGGTGGAATTGATAAATATTATCAGATTGTAAAATGCTTTAGAGATGAAGATTTACGTGCAGATCGTCAGCCAGAATTTACACAGATTGACTGTGAAATGTCCTTTATTGAACAGGAAGATATCCTTAATATGTTTGAAGGATTAACGTGCCATTTACTAAAAGAAGTAAAAGGGGTTGAGCTGAATGAATTCCCAAGAATAACTTATGATACAGCTATGAAATTGTATGGTTCAGACAAACCAGATATCCGTTTTAACATGGCTTTTGTTGAAATGAATGAAGTGTGTAAAGGAAAGGATTTTGGCGTATTTGAAACGGCCGAATTAGTGGTTGCTATTAATGTCAAAGGGTGTGCAAACTATACTCGTAAAGAGTTGGATAAATTAGTGGATTTTGTAAAAACACCACAAGTGGGCGCAACAGGACTTATCTATTGCAAGTACAATGAAGATGGAAGCTCAAAATCGACAGTAGATAAATTTTTTGATGAAGAAGCTAGAAGGGCTTGGGCTAAAAAAGCAGGATGTGAAAATGGTGACTTACTCTTAATAATGGCAGGTGATACCGATAAAACTAGAAAAGAATTAGGGGCTTTGCGACTACACTTAGCTGAAGAATTAGGACTCAGAAATCCAGAAGTATTTGCACCACTTTGGGTATTGGATTTTCCATTATTAGAATGGGATGAGGACACAAGCAGATATCATGCTATGCACCATCCGTTTACCTCACCAAAACCAGATGATATTGAAAAACTAGATACCGATCCAACAGCAGTTAGGGCAAATGCTTATGATTTAGTGATGAATGGAAATGAAATAGGCGGAGGAAGTATCAGGATTCATGATAAAAAATTACAACAACTCATGTTTAAGCATTTAGGTTTCTCGGAGGAACAAGCAAAAGAACAATTCGGATTTTTAATGGAAGCCTTTGAGTATGGAGCGCCCCCTCACGGAGGAGTCGCATTTGGATTTGATAGACTTTGTGCTATTATGGGCGGACAGGAAAGTATCCGTGATTTTATTGCTTTTCCTAAAAATAATTCAGGCAGAGATGTGATGATTGATTCACCATCAAATATTGATGAAGAACAATTAAATGAATTAAATATTCAATTAAAAAATTAAGCCGAAAGCTTCTTTTGTTTTTGAATGTAATAAAATACCCCAAAAATTAAAACGGCAATATAAGGCATAGCCATCAAAAATAAAATACCATCATTTAAACCTGCTCCTTTAGTGTCTCCTGATTCTAAATTAGCCTCTACAACAGCCTTACACATTGCGCATTGCGCATTGCTAGCAAAATTCATGCAAGTCATTAAAATAACTAAAGAAAATAATTTAATCTTTATCATCTTTCTTAGGTTTTTTATATTCTGCCATTAGCACTTTAATATCATTAATGAGGTCCTTTATCTGCGCTTCATTGGTACCATCATATGCACCAACAGCATTGCCATTTTTATCAATTCCAGATCTAACTCTTCCCTGCTTATCTATTAAGATAAAATATTCCGAATGCAAAAATCCGCCAGGAGCCAATGAATCTGCACTTGCATTAACAAAATAATTTGCTGCTGTTTGGTATAATTTATCTTTATCTCCTGTTAAAAAATCCCAATTAGACAAATCAATACTAATATTTTTTTGCTGCATTAAATTAATATAACTATTTAACTTTTCTGGAGTATCATTATCAGGATCAACAGTGTGAGACAAGAATCTGATATCAGGATAAACACTAAGCTTTTCTTGTAAATAGGACATGTTTTTAGTCATTATTGGGCAAATAGAAGGGCAAGATGTGAAGAAAAAATTTGCCACATAGATTGAGCCTGTCAAACTATCTTTAGTAATAGTATCATTATTTTGATTGATAAAACTAAATTCATCTATGCTATACCCCTCTTCACCTATAATTTCTAATTTAATAAAATTATTATAGCCTCTGGTTACATAAAAGTACATTAAGCCAGGTAAAACTAATAATAGAAAAAGAAGTATTATTTTGTCTAGCTTCATAGCGTCTAATTTTCTAAAGCATTAAATAGGTATATGCCCCTTCGCCTAAAACAATGAATAACAAATAAGGAACAAGTATGATTGCTGGCAATAATATTGTCCATTTTAGATTTTTCTCTTCATGTCCTAAATGCATAAATTGCAAAACTATATATCCTGCTTTTACTAAGGTTAATATAATAAATATATGATTTAATAATTTTGTTCCTAAAAACTGTGTATCAATCAAAAAAGCAGGCTGAATCATACCAAGTGCTACTTCAAATGCTGTAATGCCTAAAAGAATCCAAAACACTTTCCAAATCCACCAGTTTCCTTTTGTTTCGTTTGCCATAATAATTTCTTTTTTTAATTATACTAAGTAGAAGAATGTAAATACAAATACCCATACTAAATCAACAAAGTGCCAGTACAATCCTACTTTTTCTACCATTTCATAATGTCCTCTTTTCTCGTAAGTTCCTTTTATTACATTAATCAAAATAACGATTAAAAAAGCCACTCCACTAAATACATGAAAGCCATGAAAGCCTGTAATAAAGAAAAAGTAATCGGCAAATAATGGCATCCCATAAGGGTTGCTAATTAATGTAGCAGGCACGCCATCTAATCCATGAATAAAATGACCCCATTCCCAAGCTTGCGACCCTAAGAACATGGCTCCTCCAGCAATTGTTAAGGAAAGCCATAGTATCACTTTTTTCTTCTGCATTTTATGACCATAATTTACTGCTAATACCATTGTTACAGAACTCATTATAAGAGTAAAGGTCATTAGCGCAACGAATAATAAAGGATGGTCTCCGTGTAAAAATGGAAAATGAGTAAAAACATCTGCTGCTTCTGGCCAACTATCTTGATACTTGAAACGACTAAAGCCATAAGCTGTTAGAAAGGCAGAAAATGTTAAAGTATCTGTTATTAAGAAAAACCACATCATTAATTTTCCATAACTTGCTTTATAAGGCAAATCACCTCCTTTCCAAGCGGGTTTGTGATCTTTTATTAATGCTTGATCCATAATATCTAATTTATTTTTAGTAAAATATTTTTTTAATTTATTGTTTAATAGAATTTTAAAAAACAAAAGAGTGTAATCCAAAGTACAGTTAAGAAATGCCAATAAATAGATGTTAATTCAAGTCCTAAATAATTATCAATTGAATATAAATTCCTTTTTGATTTAATAGTGCTAATAAATAGTGCGATTAATCCACCAAGAAGATGAAGCAAATGAGTCAAGGTTACAACATATAAAAATGAACCTGAAATATTACTTCCTACACCAGTTAAATAAATACCTTGATTAGTTAATTGTTGCCAACCTTTAATTTGAAAATATGAGAATAGGATTCCTAAAATTAAAACAGTAAAAACTAAACTAAATACCGACTCCTGCTTTCTAAGTTTTTGCTTAACAAATAATAGCAATAAACTACTGATAATAATTGCTACAGTACTTAATACAAAATAATTTGGAAGAATAAATTCATTCCAGTTTCCTACATCCGCCTTTTCCACTATAAATGCAGATAATAAGCTGGCAAAAAACATTGAGATAGCAACCATTGCTACCCATAAAAGCTGTTTTTTTACTGTATTTCTTAAAGATATATCCATATTAATGCTCTGTTTCCCCTTCTTTTAATGGCTCCGTTTGTAAAATAAAATCTTCTTCTGCTCCTGGTTTTGAGTAATCGTAAGCCCAACGCTCAACTACTGGCAACTCTCCTGGCCAATTACCATGCATTCTTTCAATAGGAGCGGTCCACTCTAAGGTGTTTGACTTCCATGGATTTTGACTTGCTTTTGTGCCTTTAAATATACTATAAAAGAAATTAAAAAGGAAAATTGTTTGGAATATGGCTCCGGCTAATGCAAAGAAGGTAATAATACTATTTATATCGCTTAAACCATCAAACATTGGGAAGGCGCTATTGGTATAATATCTCCTTGGCAAACCAGCTAAGCCTAAAAAGTGCATTGGGAAAAATACCCCATAAGCACAAATAAAGGTACCCCAAAAATGAATATATCCTAAATTCTTATTCATCATCTTACCATACATTTTTGGGAACCAATGATACACTCCAGCAAACATCCCGTATATAGCGGAAAGCCCCATAACAATATGAAAGTGCCCTACTACAAAATAAGTATCATGCACGTTAATATCTAAAGCACTATCTCCAAGGATAATTCCAGTTAAACCTCCAGTAATAAATGCCGAAACAGTACCAATAGCAAATAACATTGCTGGCGTAAAACGTATATTAGCTCTCCATAAGGTTGCTAAATAATTAAATACTTTAATGGCAGATGGAATAGCAATAAGTAAAGTGGTAAACGTAAATACCGAACCAAGGAAAGGATTCATCCCAGTCATAAACATATGATGTCCCCAAACAATAAATGATAAAAATGCAATTAGTAATAAGGCTCCAACCATTGCTTTATATCCAAAAATAGGTTTCCTAGAATTTACAGCAATAACTTCAGATACAATCCCTAGTGCTGGCAATAAAATAATATATACTTCAGGATGGCCTAAAAACCAAAACAAGTGTTCGAATAAAATAGGGCTTCCTCCTGAATTATGCAGAGTTTCACCATTAATAATAATATCAGAAAGATAAAAACTAGTGCCAAATGATCTGTCAAAAATTAATAATAATCCGCAAGACAAAAGAACTGGAAATGAAAGCACTCCAAGTATAGCTGTAATCAATAAAGCCCATACTGTAAGAGGCAGCCTCTGCATAGTCATGCCTATAGTTCTTAAATTTAATATGGTAACTATATAATTTAATCCGCCAAGTAATGAGCCTACAATAAATAAAGTGATGCTCACCAACCATAATGTCATACCTGTACCAGATCCGGGTATGGCCTGTGGAAGAGCGCTAAGTGGCGGGTAAATTGTCCAACCACCTGAAGCGGGTCCTGTTTCAACAAATAATGAGCTCATCAATACAACTGTAGCAGCAAAAAAGAACCAATAGGATAACATATTTAAAAATCCAGACGCCATATCTCTAGCTCCAATTTGTAGTGGGATGAGAAAATTAGCAAATGTTCCTGAAAGTCCTGCCGTTAGTACCCAAAAAACTAATATTGTACCATGCATAGTAACTAAAGCTAAATATTTATCAGGATTTAATCCTCCTACATCATTTAACCAATGAGATGGAAGTAAGTTATACAGTATAGAGCTTTCACCAGGGTTGGCTAATTGAACTCTAAAAATAGCAGACATCAGCATCCCAACAACTGCCATAAACATTCCGGTTATAAGAAATTGCTTTGCAATCATCTTATGATCCTGACAAAAAATGTATTTAGTAATAAAGGTTTCTTTGTGATGTTCT
>DUAO01000073.1 GCA_012960805.1 Flavobacteriales bacterium
GCTATTTTATACATCAAAACTATATAGCAAATATATCAAATAATTATTTAATAAATTTAAGTTCGAGAACCGAGAGGTCCACCAAAAATAAACCCACTCATTTGAGTGGGTTTTTATTAAATAAGTAAGGGTAGCAGGATTACAACCCCTACACTTTTCGCTAGATTACAGAAAGCTATAAAACTAAAATTTACACCACATTTTGCACCGCTTAACAATCTACTAAAACAAACTTAAAAAATTAATTGGATTTCTGAAAACCTCAATAAGATTATAACTTATTATCAATTAAAAAATTTAATTTCTCTCCCATTCAATGACTTCACAGGGCGGAAATTATCTTTTATTTTGTCCTGTAATTTGGTGATCTGAGAAACAGATGCTTCCATGGTTGATTTCATAACAAACCATGACACATTTTCAGAACACGGAGGAGTTGTTAGGGAACCACTATAAGAATAATATCCATTATTTTCAGGAAATATATCACTTACATTTACCAATTCACTTGAGTTAAAAGGAATATCCATGGTATCAGGTAAATTATCAATAAATTTTGACAGAAACTCATTCTCACTTCCTTCATCAAACAGCACACTGATAACCGCAAGGTTTTCGGTAATTGGATCCTTGTGAACGAGATGTATCTCAAGGGGTGAGAAATTATTATTAATGGAGTGTTCCGAATGCGTATGAAAATGAAACTGAATAAGATTATAATCAACGCCATTTAGATCGAGACTACTACCAGCCTCATATAGAAAATCTATGGTATGTCCATTATAATTTAATTCGATGGGTACATCCTGATAATTTGTATTCAAAGCTGAGAGTGAAGTATCTACAATAGCGCCTTCAATATTAATAGGTGATTGAGATTGACCATCACAGTCGCTGTAGCAAGTACTCCAAGTATCTGGAGATGAATCTCCATCATATCCCCAATGGTAATGATTACAATCAATAACTTCATTGTCATTTTGATTCTTTTCACAAGAGAAAAAGAATATCGTAATTGAGCAAAAAATAAGAATTTTAATTTTTTTCATTTTATTTTAAATTTAATATAAGTAGTCGTTTTTCACAACACAAACATACTAAAAATTATAGAAAAAATAAAAGAGAAAAAAGTCAGGGTAGCAGTACTAGATTCTACTAGATATGAAAACTCAAAAGGTTCCCGAATAGGTCCCTCGCTATTTTATATATCAAAACTATATAGCAAATATATCAAATAATTATTTAATAAATTTTAGTTTGAGAACCGTAAAGCCCGAAAACTGTTGAACTACTCATTACTCATTTTGGTTCAGTTAAAAAAGTAATGGACGCCAAAAAAGAAGAACTGGAAGTATTGATTGGGAAAAGTAAGGCTAAGAAGATTTTGAAACCTTAAAGGCTATCAAAAGGACTTTTCACTTTTAATAATGTAGGGGTTGCTATATGCGTATAAATCATAGTGGTATTTAAACTATGATGTCCTAATAATTTCTGAATAATTCTAACATCTACACCATCTTCTAACAAATGAGTAGCATAACTATGACGTAAAGTATGAGGAGTTGCATTTTTCTTAATTCCTACTTTTTTTACTACTCTATTAAATGTCTGCCTAATACTGGTTGCTGTATATTTCCCTCCTTTTTGTCCTTCAAATAAATATTTGTTGGGTGCATATTTCTTATAATATTCTCTAAGTAATATGAGAATATTTTCTGATAAAGGAAGATCCCTGTCTTTATAATTCTTTGCACCCCTTACAGTAATTATCATCCTTTCATATAAATCAAATTGGTTATCGATTATTTTTTGTAAAATTGCTCATAACCAATTGTTATAAGCAATGAAAAATAAATAAATAAAATAATATGAGCAAGATTTTAACACCAGAACAAACAGCCATTACTCAACAGTTTCAGGCACATATTGATGCTGAAATTTGCGGTGACTTGGACACAACTCTGTCTACAATGACATCAAGTCCACATTTGAATAATATACCAACAATGATTGGAGGTATAGGAAAAGAAGGGGTAAGAAACTTTTATGCAAGTTTAATCCCTTTCGGTAAATTCTTTCCACCTGATCTTGAAATGGTTCCAGTTTCTCAAACAATTGACCAAGACCAACTCGTTGATGAAATCATTTTTAAATTTACCCATACTACTGAGGTTGGCTGGATGTTACCCAATATACCACCTACAGGTAAAAGAGTAGAAATCCCTTTGGTAGTTATCGTTGGATTTAAAGACGGTAAGGTTACTCATGAACATATCTATTGGGACCAAGCAAGTGTATTGGTGCAAATTGGATTGTTGTCCCCTAATGGGTTACCTGTTAATGGCATTGAAACTGCGAAGCGAATGGAAGAAATAAATAAAACAATGAAGCAGTAATTAACGAACTGCTTATAACAGCACCTACCCAAAAGTAGCGGTTCAGTGGTTACACATACTATTCTGCAAGAAAAAAATTTGTGTAAATTTGAACGTCAGCACTCCGATATCGCCACCTTTGGGTAGCTGCAAAACGTTAAAATTTCAGATATGTAAATGGACTAAAATTAAATAATTATTGACAATTAGGAGCTTACTTGATGTTAGTCAGAAATATAAAGAACAGAATAAATATTTTAAAAGATAGAATTTCTAGAGTTTCAGTATAATTTTCTGTAATAGGAAAAGAAGCATAAGTAAGCGTATTGAAAGAGAATAAGCAAAGTAATACAATTAGTAGTTTTTCATATTACAATAATAGAGAAAATTTGCGGAAAAATGAAGAGAAAAAAGTCTGGGTAGCAGTACTAGATCCTACTAGATATGACAACTCAAAAGGTACCCGAATAGGTCCCTCCCTATTTTATGCATCAGAGTTACACAGCAAATGTATTAAAAAAGCAGTCTTTGAAACCTGCTCATTAATAATTTATTGAAGTATCAACTTCTTATTAACCACACCATTATTAGTTGTGATTTCTAAGAAGTAAATTCCTTTAGTATAAGT
>DUAO01000074.1 GCA_012960805.1 Flavobacteriales bacterium
GAGGTATTCCACAAAAAGATTATAAAGGAGAAACAGGAATTTTATGGGTTCAAAACTTGCACAGATACGCCATGTATTTTGCAATAATATTTATTTTTCTTCTTTCTTATGATGCCGTTATGGCTTTTTTTAGAAATGGAGAATTTGGAGTAGGAGTAGGAAGTATAGTATTACTTATAAATCCTATATTATTGGGAGGATATACTTTTGGATGTCATTCATTGAGACATTTAATTGGAGGGAGAATGGATTGTTTTTCTTGCTCGCATTCTGCAGAACATGCACATAGTAGATGGAAGATTGTCACTTATTTAAATAGAAGACATCAAATGTTTGCATGGTTTTCTTTGGTGTGGGTTGGGATTTCAGATGTATATGTGCGCTTGGTTTCAATGGGAGTGATTACAGATTTAAACAGTTGGGGAATTTAAAAAATAATTATGTTAGATATTTCGGGAATTAGACAGATAGAATTTGATGTACTAGTAATTGGAGCGGGAGGAGCTGGTTTATGTGCTGCAATAACAGCTACCAAAGAATCCAAAAAAGTTGGTTTGATATGCAAATCTTTATTAGGGAAGGCGCATACGGTAATGGCTGAAGGAGGTATGGCTGCATCACTTGGGAATGTGGATAAACGAGATCATTGGAAAATCCATTTTAGAGATACTATGCGTGGAGGAAAAATGCTGAATGTTTGGCGCATGGCTGAATTACACGCTAGGCATGCTGCCGATAGAGTAAGAGAATTAGAACAATGGGGGGCTGTTTTTGATAGAACAAAAGAAGGTCTTATCAACCAAAGAAATTTTGGAGGACATAGATACCCAAGACTTGCTCATGTTGGAGACAGAACAGGACTGGAAATGATTAGAACCCTTCAAGATTATGGAATACACAAAGACATTGACATTCATATGGAATGTACTGCTTTGGATATTTTGAAAGATGAAAGCGGAAAAGTTGCTGGTGTGGTTTGTATGTACAGAGAAACAGGAGAGTTTATTATTTTCAAAACAAAATCATTAATACTTGCTACTGGAGGTGGAGGAAAAGCTTGGGAAATCACTTCAAATAGCTGGGAATATACCGGAGATGGATATGCTATGGCTTATGAAGCTGGAGCGGAATTAATGGATTTAGAATTCAATCAATTTCATCCAACAGGAATGGTATGGCCTCCATCTGTAAGAGGAATATTAGTGACAGAAGGTGTTAGAGGGGAAGGTGGAATTTTGAGAAATAGTGAAGGGAAAAGATTTATGTTTGACTATATTCCAGAGAAGTTCAAAAATGAAACAGCTGACACTGAAGAGGAAGCTGCTAGATGGTTAGCAGGAGATAAAGACGCAAGAAGACCTCCAGAGTTACTTACAAGAGATGTAGTCGCAAGAGCTATTAATGCTGAGGTAAAAGCAGGTAGAGGATCAAAACATGGAGGAGCTTATTTAGATATAGCAACAAGAAGAAGTGCAGAGGATATTAAAAAGAAATTACCTTCAATGTATCATCAGTTTAAGGTACTTGCTGAATTAGATATTACAAAAGAGTCAATGGAAGTTGGACCAACTTGTCATTATTTTATGGGAGGAATTCGAGTAGAGGCGGACACTACTATGTCCACTGTTGAGGGGCTTTTTGCTTGCGGGGAATGTGCAGCAGGAATGCATGGCGCCAACCGATTGGGAGGAAATTCCTTATCTGACTTATTGGTGTTTGGGAATTTAGCAGGAACGGGAGCTTCAAATTACGCCAAACAATTAGGGGCTGTTCCAAAATTTAATGAAGAGGATGCCAAAAAAATTATCAGAAACGCAACAAGTATCCTCAATAGAGAAGAAGGGGGGAACCCATATCTTTTACATGAGGACTTGCAAAAAAACATGCAAAATAATGTAGGAATTATCAGAACTGATTCTGAGTTACAAGAAGGTATTCAAAACATTGAAAACTTAAAAGAAAAAAATAAAAATGTAAAAGCAAATGGCTCCAGTCAGTTCAACCCAGGTTGGCATGAAGCGCTTGCTATGAGAAATCTCTTAATTACTTCAGAAGCAGTAGCTAGAGCCGCACACCTTAGAACAGAAAGTAGAGGCGCTCATACAAGAGATGATTTTAGAGATGAAAGTGAGGAGTGGTATCAGTATAATATCATCAGTAAAAAAGGGGAGGATGGAAATATGCAAGTGATTAAAGAAAGAAGAAAAGATCCAAATCCGGAACTGGAAAGAATTGCAAATGCAACGCTGGAAGATTTGGAAGCAGAAGTTGCTGAAGAAAGAAAATCATAATTATGGGAAATCGTAAATTCAAAATATACAGAGGAGACAACACTAAAGGTGAACTAGTTGATTACAATTGTGATATAACCGAAGGCATGGTAGTACTGGATGCAATGCACAGAATCCAGGCGGATGATGCGAATGATATGGCTTGCAGATGGAATTGTAAAGCAGGAAAGTGCGGGTCTTGTAGTGTAGAAATTAATGGGAGACCAAAACTGGCTTGTATGACAAGGATGAATGAATATAGCCCGGATGAGACTATTATGATTACTCCTTTAAAAGCATTTCCAATTATTAAAGATACTGTAACGGATGTAAGCTGGAATTACAAACAAAATAAAAAAATTAAGCCATTTTCTCCAGTTCAAAATAAAAAAAATACAGAAAAGGGATTGGTAATGCAACAAGTAGATGTGGAAAGAACACAGCACTTCAGAAAATGTATTGAGTGTTATTTGTGCCAGAATGTTTGCCATGTTATTAGAGACCAAGGAGCTCAAGATAAGTTTGTTGGACCACGATTTATGATTCGCCTTGCAAGTTTGGAAATGCATCCTATGGATGATGCCGATAGAATACCAGCAATTAAGGAAGATCATGGATCGGGAATGTGTAATATTACAAGATGTTGTACTGAAGTATGTCCTGAAGATATTCAAATTACAGATGATGGGATTATTCCACTTAAAGAAAGAGTAGTGGATAGATACTTTGATCCAGTTATGATTTTATTTAGAAAGATTTTCAAGAAATAGGAAGTGTCTATATGCTTCTTCAGAAAAGCAAATAGGTTGCAATCCTGCTACCCCGACACTTTTTTCATTGCATCCCATCCCTGTGCCGTAAGTGGATGTGAAGTCCCATCTTTTGCAATAAAATTATTTCCTTCACTAGCATCTGTTACATAACCAACAATAGTGAAATCAGCATCTTTCTTAAATTTATCATAATGCGCTTGGCTAATTGTAAATAACAATTCATAATCCTCCCCTCCGCTTAAAGCACAAACAATAGGATTCATGTTGAACTCATTTGCCAAATTCATAGCTGTATAATCAATCGGGATCTTATCTTCATGAAGTGTAATCCCAACATTTGAAGCTTTTGCTAAATGCAATACTTCAGAAGAAAGCCCATCCGAAATATCAATCATTGAAGTAGGAATAATCTCTAATTCCTTTAATATATCAATGTATTTTGCAGGTGCTTCTGGTTTTAATTGTCGCTTTAGCACGTAATCATTTCCTGTTAAATCAGGTTGCATTTTTGGATTGTCTTTAAACATTTCATTTTCTCTATTTAAAAGCTGTAGCCCTAAGTAAGCTGCTCCTAAATCGCCTGTACAAACTACCAAATCATTAGCTTGAGCGCCAGATCTGTATACTATATTTTCTTTTGCTACTTCTCCTAAAACGGTAACACTAATCATTAATCCTGAAGTTGAAGAGGTAGTGTCTCCTCCAACAACATCTACGCCATAATGCTCACAAGCCAAATAAATTCCTGCATATAATTCATCCAAAGCTTCAACTGTAAATCGATTGCTCATAGCCAAACCCACTGTAATTTGTTTTGCCTTACCATTCATTGCACAAATATCTGACACATTAACAGCCACCGCCTTATACCCTAAGTGTTTTAAGGGGAAATAAGCCAAATCAAAATGAACACCCTCAACTAGTAAATCAGTACTTATCAATTGATATTTATCTCCCATATCGATAACAGCAGCATCGTCTCCAACTCCTTTTACTGTACTTTCATTTTTTAACTTAATATTCTTAGTTAAATGGTCAATTAAACCAAACTCTCCCAATTGTGAAATTGGAGTTGTATTCTGCGATTTTTCTTCAAGTAAACTCATCTGGCAAAGATAAGTATTAAATGGTATGATTTTTGTAGCTTTGCAAAGATTTAGATTAAATAAAAATAAGATGATAAATATTAGTGATTCAGCAAGAGATAGATTACTGCATTTACTAGATAATGATACTGCTAAAAAGCAATTTGTAAGAGTGGGGGTAGAAAGTGGCGGCTGTTCAGGGTTAAGCTACAAATTGGACTTTGACAACGCTAAAAATGAAGAGGATGAATTGATTGAGGATAATAAAATTAAGCTTTTAATCAATAAAAAGAGCTTCTTGTATCTTGTTGGTACTACTTTAGAGTTTTCTGATGGATTAAATGGAAAGGGATTTGTATTTAACAATCCGAATGCAAGCAGAACTTGTGGGTGTGGAGAGAGTTTTTCTCTTTAATAATTTAAGGCGATGAGCGAAAAGAAGAGGCAAACGGAGGAAGAATTATTAGAAAAAGTAACTTCAGCCGAATACAAATACGGATTTACTACTGATATTGAATCGGATACTATTCCTAAAGGACTAAGTGAGGATGTAGTTCGTATTATTTCAGCAAAGAAAAATGAACCCGAATGGATGTTGGAATACCGATTAACAGCTTATAAGGCTTGGCTGGAAATGAAAGAGCCAGAATGGGCAAACGTCACCTATGATAAGCCTAACTATCAAGATGTAATTTATTATTCTGCCCCAAAACAAAAGCCCGTATTAGACAGTTTGGATGATTTGGATCCTGAAATGAAAAAGATGTTTGATAAACTTGGGATTTCTATTGATGAGCAAAATAAGTTAGCAAATGTAGCGGTTGATATTGTAATGGACTCTGTTTCAGTTGCCACATCTTTCAAAGAAAAATTAGGTGACTTAGGAATTATTTTCTGCTCAATCTCTGATGCTATTCAAGAACACCCAGAATTAGTAAAAAAATATTTAGGGACTGTAGTTCCTCATAGAGACAACTTTTTCTCAGCACTAAATTCTGCAGTATTTTCTGATGGTTCTTTTTGCTACATCCCAAAAGGAGTAAAATGTCCTATGGAGCTTTCTACTTATTTCAGAATAAATGAAGCGGGAACAGGACAGTTTGAAAGAACACTGTTAATTGCAGAAGAAGGCAGTCAGGTGAGTTATTTGGAAGGGTGTACCGCTCCAATGCGAGATGAAAATCAATTACATGCTGCGGTGGTAGAATTAATTGCATTAGATAATGCAGATATTAAATATTCTACTGTTCAAAATTGGTACCCTGGAAATGCTGAAGGTGTTGGTGGAGTATTTAATTTTGTGACCAAAAGAGGAATTTGTTATAAAAATGCAAAAATTTCTTGGACACAAGTAGAAACTGGTTCTGCAGTAACTTGGAAATATCCTTCTTGTATTTTAAAAGGCGATAACTCCATTGGAGAATTTTTCTCGGTGGCGGTAACCAACAATTTTCAACAAGCAGATACAGGGACAAAAATGATTCATTTGGGGAAAAATACCAAAAGCACCATTATCGCAAAAGGAATATCAGCAGGAGAAAGTAACGGCAATTACAGAGGATTAGTTAGAATTGCAAAAGGAGCAACAAACTCAAGAAACTTCTCTCAATGTGATTCCTTGTTAATGGGAGACAAATGTGGCTCGCATACATTCCCGTATATTGAAGTGAAAAACAATTCTTCCAAAATAGAGCATGAGGCAACTACCTCAAAAATTGGAGAAGACCAACTATTTTATTGCAACCAAAGAGGAATAGGAACAGAGGAAGCAATTGCCTTAATTGTGAATGGTTATTGTAAAGATGTGCTGAATCAATTACCAATGGAATTTGCAGTAGAAGCACAAAAATTATTAGAAATCAGCCTTGAAGGATCAGTAGGTTAAAAATAAAAAAATGTTAAAAATAAAAGATTTAAAAGCAGGCATTGAGGATAATCAAATCCTAAACGAAATAAACCTAGAAGTAAATGCGGGAGAAGTACATGCTATTATGGGCCCAAATGGTTCTGGAAAAAGTACATTGGCTGCTGTTATTGCTGGAAAAGACGAATATGAGGTAGTGGGAGGAAGTATTGATTTTGAGGGAGAAGACCTTTTGGAATTATCCCCTGAAGAAAGAGCACATAAAGGCGTTTTTCTTTCTTTTCAATATCCTGTTGAAATTCCAGGGATCTCAGTTTCAAACTTTATTAAAACATCAATTACAGAGCTAAGAAAAGCAACTGGAATGAAACCAATACCTACCAAAGATTTGTTGAAAATGATGCGAGATAAAATGAAACTATTGAATATTAAAAATGGATACTTATCCAGAAATATGAATGAAGGTTTTTCAGGAGGAGAAAAGAAAAGAAATGAAATTTTTCAAATGGCGATGTTAGATCCTAAATTATCTATTTTGGATGAAACTGATTCTGGATTGGATATTGATGCTCTTAGAATTGTTGCAAATGGAGTAAACAAACTAAAAAGCAAGAATAATGCAACAATAGTAATTACGCATTACCAAAGGTTGTTGGATTATATTATTCCGGACTTTGTACACGTGTTATATGATGGGAAAATAATCAAATCAGGGGGGAAAGAATTGGCACACGAACTAGATGAAAGGGGATACGATTGGATAACTAAAGAAGCAAATAAAAAGTGAGCTTAATTGAAAATTTAAAATCTTATTCAGAAGGAATAAACGTATCTTCTGATAAAAAAAAATTACTGACCTCTTTTTTTGAAAAAGGATTTCCGACAATTCAAGATGAAGAATGGAAATATACTTCTTTAAAAAAGTTGATTTCAGAAGATTATTCTATTGGAAAAAATGGGAGTATCCTCTCTGATCTAGACATCTCAAATCATTCTTTAGGCTTTGAAAATAAAATAGTGTTTTCTGATGGGAAATTGATTTCTACTCCTAAAATAAAAGGAATAACTTTTTCAGATTTTTCAGATTTTGAATGCTCTACTGCTGATACGTTTTTGCAATTAAATTCTGCATTAGCTAATAATGGATTTACTATAAAAGTAGATAGTAATACAATAGTAGATGAAGTAATAGAAATTCTATTTTTTACAAATACTGAAAATAGCTTTAATCAATACAGAAACCAAATTATTATTGGGGATAATGCTGAGATAAAGTTTGTGGAAAAAATACAAAACTTAAGCAATTCAACTTCTTTTGTTAATCACTTTACTCAGATAGACTGTGGTAAAAACACAAATGTAGAATATAATAAGATACAGAATAATACAGAAAACTCAAAACTGATTGATACTATGAATATCTTTCAAAAAGAAGATTCTACTTGTAATATAAATACCTTGATTTTTGGAGGAAGTTTCACGCGTAACAATCTGAATTTTGAACAAAATGGAAGTAATTGCGAAAGCAATATGAATGGCGTTTCTATTTTAGATAAAAATCAGCTAGCGGACAACCATACGTTTGTGGATCATAAACAGCCGCATTGTACAAGTAATGAAATGTACAAAGGGGTATATTTAGGAAATTCCAAGGGGGTTTTTAATGGTAAAATTATGGTAAGACAAGATGCTCAGAAAATTGATGCTTTTCAGTCCAACAATAATTTATTATTAAGTGAAAATTCTACTATTGACAGTAAACCTCAACTAGAAATTTATGCAGATGATGTAAAGTGTAGTCATGGATGTACTATTGGTCAATTAGATGAAGATGCGCTTTTTTACATGAGAAGTAGAGGGATTGGAATTACGGAAGCAAAAGCCGTTTTAACCTATGCATTTGCATCTGAAGCAATTGAAAATATTAGCATATTAGAAGTAAAACTATTAGCGCAAAAATTATTAGCCAAAAAACTAAATGTTGATCTAGATTTTAGCGTGTAATGTTTGATCTAAACAAAATACGAGAACAATTTCCTATCTTAAAGAAACAGGTAAATGGTAAGGATTTAGTGTATTTTGACAATGGAGCTACTACTCAGAAACCTCAATCAGTTATTGATGCGGTAAGTAATTATTACCAAGAAGAAAATGCTAATGTGCACAGAGGAGTTCATTTTTTAAGTGGTTTGGCTACTGATAAATTTGAAGAAACACGAAACACTGTTCGGCAGTTTATTAGCGCCAAGCATAATCATGAAATTATCTTTACCAAAGGGACAACTGACTCAATTAATTTAATTGCAAATGGATTTCGTTCTCTTCTAAAAAAGGGAGATGAGATTATTATATCTGAACTAGAACACCATTCCAACATTGTACCATGGCAAATGTGTTGCGAGTTGAGTGGGTCTACTTTAAAAGTAATTCCTCTTTTAGATAATGGTAGTTTAGATATGGCCGATTTTAACAATCTCCTTTCTAAAAACACAAGGCTAGTGGCAGTTTCTCATGTTTCCAATACATTAGGTACGATAAATCCTATTAAAGAAATTATTGAAAAATCGCATTCAGTTGGCGCAAAAGTACTAATTGATGGAGCGCAAGCTGCTTCTCATATTTGTTTAAATATGCAAGAATTGGATGCTGACTTTTATTGCTTTTCGGCACATAAAATGTATGGCCCAACAGGAGTAGGGGTGTTGTATGGGAAAGAAGAAATATTAAACACATTACCCCCTTATCAAGGAGGAGGGGAAATGATAAAAGAAGTAAGTTTTGAAAAAACTACTTATGCGTCTTTACCTTATAAATTTGAAGCTGGGACTCCAAATATTGCAGGAATAATTGCTTTTAAATCTGCCATTGATTTCATTACAGAATTAAGAATTGAAAACATTGCAAAATATGAGGATGAGCTTTTGCAATACGCAACATCTGAAATATTAAAAATTGAGGGAGTTAAAATTTATGGAACATCCAAAAATAAATCAGCAATAATTTCTTTCAATATTGAAGACTTACATCCTTATGATATTGGAACGATTGTAGATAAAATGGGAATTGCAATCCGAACAGGACACCATTGTACCCAGCCGATTATGAAGCGTTATAATATCCCAGGTACAGTAAGAGTTTCACTTGCGGTATACAATACCAAAACAGAGATAGATATTTGTATAAACGCTATTAAAAAAGCGCAAGAAATGTTATCTTAAATGGAAACTATAAAAGGCATACAAGCAGGAATTATAGAAGATTTTGAGATGTTTGACGATTGGATGCAAAAGTACGAATATCTGATTGACTTAGGGAAAGAATTAACTCCTATTGAAGAGAAATACAAAATAGAAGACAACCTTATAAAAGGATGCCAAAGTAGAGTGTGGCTACATGCTGAAAAGCAAGATGAAATTATAATTTATACAGCCGATAGTGATGCAATTATGACAAAAGGAATTATTGCTATTCTAATAAGCGTACTTTCTAATCAAAAAGCAGCAGAAATTGTAAGTGCTGATTTAAGTTTTATTGATGCGATTGGCTTAAAAGAACAATTATCAGCAACAAGAGCAAACGGGTTAGTTTCAATGATAAAAAAAATGAAACTCTACGCACTAGCACTAAACAATAAATAAGATGAAAACAGAAGAAGAATTACAAAAAATAGGAGAAGATGTTGTGGAGGTAATCTGTGAGATTTACGATCCAGAAATTCCGGTAAATATTTACGCTTTGGGGCTTATTTATGATGTTGAGGTTAGTGAGGATTGTGATGTGAACATTACCATGACATTAACCTCTCCGAATTGCCCAGTTGCAGAAACGCTTCCTGTTGAAGTGGAAGAAAAAGTAAAGGTAATTCCTGCTGTAAAAAAGGTAAAAGTGGAAATTGTTTTCGAGCCCACTTGGACCAAGGATATGATGAGTGAAGAGGCAAAATTAGAACTTGGAATGTTATAAAAAATGAGTGGAGAAATTGTAAATAGAGTAGCAAATAGTGCTTTAATCACTATTGATTTGACGGATTATGCTCCAAAGGAGACTATTGCAATTTTGGATGCGAAAGATTTTCTTTTTGAGGGAATTATCCTAAAAGAAAAGGAATTTAGAAACACATTAAAAGAGTTTGACTTTTCTGTTTATACCGATAAAATCGTAGCTCTTTATTGTAGTTCAGATGCTATTGTGCCTATGTGGGCTTTTATGTTGCTTACCTCTTATCTAAATAACTCTGGTTCCAAAATTTATTTTGGCGAAAAAGAAGAAGTCTTTCAGAAAATATTCTCTGATAATATTGATGCAATTGACGCTACTGAATTTGAAAATAAAAAAGTAATTGTAAAAGGTTGTGGGCAAGTTCCACTTACGGAAGCGCTTTATATTGCCATTACTAAAAAACTACAAAATACCGTTAATAGTTTGATGTTTGGGGAGGCGTGTTCTGCTGTTCCTGTTTTTAAAAAAAAGTAGATTACTGTTTATTGCATTTCTGCAATTTGTCCTAAACACAAATCTGCTGCTCTATCAGTTTTCAGAACATAAACCTTCTTTTCATTTTTAATAAGGTTTAATTTTTCAAGAATTTCTTTTCTATTTTTAGAATTAAATGTTGCTACATAGTGTAAAAACTCTAAATCAAATCTTTCCTTACATCCTTGCGGCATATCGGGTCTCTCTTTACCATGATACTTCAAAATCCTTTTAATAACTCTCCAAAAACATTTTAAGGTAGGATAATCTAAATAGATTATAGTATCTGCACTTTCAACCCTAACATCCATTGTTCCACTATAATTTCCATCCATTATCCAAGCTGGTTTTTGGACTAAATTATTTACTATTTTATTCCATTCATCCTGTTCAGTTTCTTCCCAATTGGGCTTATGATAATATTGGTCTAAATGAATGATTTCTAAATTTAAAATGGAGTAAAGTTTTTTAGAAAAAGTAGATTTTCCTGCACCACAACACCCTATTACTAAAATCTTCTTCAATTTATTTTCCTTCTTCAAAAGTTTTAATGGACTGCTCCACCGCTTGATTGATTTGGTTTAATTCTTTTGCCGTAAAATCACGATAAGTTCCAATAGGAATGTCTAGTTTGATATTCATAATACGCACCCTTTTTAACTTTTTTACGTCATATTCTAAGTACTCACACATCCTTCTGATTTGTCGGTTCAAGCCCTGAGTTAAGATAATTTTGAATTTCTTTTTGTCGGTTTGCTTTACAAAACATTTTCGAGTAACTGTATCTAAGATAGGAACCCCATTTCCCATAGCTTCAATAAATTCTTTGGTTACCGGTTTGCTAACAGTTACCTCATATTCCTTTTCGTGATTATTACGCGCACGCAAAATTTTATTAACAATATCACCATCATTGGTTAGAAAAATTAATCCTTCAGAAGGTTTATCTAACCTGCCAATTGGAAAAATTCGAGTTGGATAATTAATGTAATCAATAATATTATTTTTTTCCCTTCTTTGATCGGTAGTACAGACAATCCCTACTGGTTTATTAAAGGCGATATATATCATCTTTTTCTGAGGCTGAGCGACTAATTTTCCATTAATGCGCACCTCATCTTCATCTGAAATTTTAGCTCCCATTTCAGAAACTTTTCCGTTTATACTTACTCTTCCCTGCTCAATTAATTTGTCGGCCGCTCTTCTTGAGCAGTAGCCAATCTCGGAAAGATATTTGTTAATTCTAGTTAGATTTTTTTCACTCATAAGTAATTGTAAAAGTACGCTAAATTTTACATGCTGCAATTTTGAAGATACCTCTGTTTCATTACATTTGCATCAAACAAAAAATAAAAAAATGACAAAGAAAATTTTATCTATCGTTATGGCAGGATTTTTCTCTTTAACAGCAATTGCTGATGAAGGGATGTGGTTGCCTCAATTATTACAAGCAATGAATGAAGAAGATATGCAGGCTCATGGACTTCAACTTACTGCTGAAGATTTATATAGTGTAAACAACTCATCACTTAAGGATGCTATTGTTTCCTTGAACGGAGGAAGCTGTACTGGCGAGATGATCTCTTCAGAGGGATTAATGCTTACAAATCATCATTGTGGTTTTGGTGAAATTCAAGCCCACTCAAGTGTTACAAATAACTATTTAAAAGATGGTTTCTGGGCAATGAGCCGTGATCAAGAGTTAAAAAATGAAGGTTTAACAGTATCATTCTTAGTGAGTATTGAAGAAGTTACTGCTCGTATATTAGTAGAACTTACGGATGATATGACTGAAAAAGAAAGAAGTGTAAAAATCAGAGAAATCTCTAAAACTATTGTTGATGAGAAAACTGAAGGAACCCATTATAATGCAAGAATCAAATCCTTTTTTGGAGGTAACGATTTTTACATTGTAACTTACGAAACATTCAAAGATGTCCGTTTAGTAGGGGCTCCACCATCAGCAATTGGTAAGTTTGGAGGTGATACTGACAATTGGATGTGGCCAAGACACACTGGAGATTTTTCATTATTCCGTGTATATTGTGCTCCTGATGGAACGCCAGCTGAGTACTCTGTTGAGAATGTTCCTTACAAGCCAAGACACCATTTACCTATCCAATTGGATGGAGTCGAAAATGGTGACTACACTATGATTTTCGGTTTCCCTGGAAGCACGGATAGATACTTAACTTCATATGGCGTACAACAAGCTTTAGATATCAAAAACCCAACTATTGTTGATATTCGTTCTGAAAAATTAGCCATAATGAAGGCTGGGATGAATTCTTCAAAAAAGATTAAACTTCAATATACTGCAAAATATGCACAAACCTCTAACTACTGGAAATACTTTATCGGTCAATCAAAAGGATTAAAATCTATGAGAGTATATGATAAAAAAGTAGCTATTGAGGATGAGTTTAGGGCTTGGGTTTCTGAAGATGAAACTAGAGTTGAAAAATATGGGGAAACCTTAGATTTAATTGAAGGCGCTTACCATACTAATAGAAACATTGAACTTAACAGAATGTACTTAAGGGAAGCAATTTGGATGGGGGCAGAAATTATGTATTGGTCGTTTAAAATGCAAAGAGCAATTGCTGAATTGCCAGCTGAAGGTAAAGAAAGAAATGTTGCAATAAGAAATATTAAAAAAGAAGCTAGGGATTTTTATAAAGATTATAACCCATCAGTTGACCAAGAATTATTTGGCTCAATGCTAGAAATGTATTACTACAATGTGCCAAAAACACAACATGCTCCTATATTTAAAAGAATCGAAAATCAACTTTTCGGATTTAAGAAGTTAGACTTTGAATGGTATGCTAAAAATGTCTTTAGAAGATCTGTTTTTTCTAGTAAAGAAAAATTCTTCACATTCTTGGATAATCCATATTCTTCAAAGATTGAAAGAGATCCTGCCTACAAAACAATGATGTCAATTTACAATCAATACATTGAGCAAATTTCTGCTAAAAGAAAAATTGTACGAGAAAAATTAGCTAAAGGGAACAGATTATTTATTGCAGGATTAAGAGAAATGAATCCTGAGAAAAACTACTACCCTGATGCTAATTCAACTATGCGCGCTACTTATGGAAATGTGGGAGATTACAACCCTGGTGAGGCAATGCATTATGACTATTACACTACTATTGATGGCGTCATGCAAAAAGAAGATGCTACTAATGAAGAGTTTGAAGTTCCTGCAAAACTTAAAGAATTATATGAAATTGGTGATTACGGTCAATATGCGGATAAAGATGGTGCCTTAAGAATCAACTTTATTTCAAACAATGATATTACGGGAGGAAATTCTGGTTCTCCAGTAATTAATGCTTGGGGGGAGCTGGTTGGAACTGCTTTTGACGGAAACTGGGAGGCTATGAGTGGTGATATTGCCTTTGAAAAAGAAATTCAAAGAACAATTTCTGTTGATATTAGGTACACTATGTTCATTATTGACAAGTTTGCAGGAGCAACTCATTTGATTAATGAAATGACTATGGCGCCTAAGCATGCTGAAAAAATGACTGAAGAAGAATTAACTGCTGCAGCTATGGAGACTGCTTTGGAAGACCCTAATACGATTGTAAAAGAATTAGAGTTAAAAGAATACTTAGGAGTTCAATTACCAGTATTCGATATGCATTCATTCGGTTCAGCTTTTGATATGGCAGTTGATCAATATGGCTCTTCAAAAGAACAAAGATTTTGGTGGCACGGAAATGTGTACACTACTGAGAAAAGATAAGCTATCTCATATATAAAAAAGAAGCCCCACTAATTTGGTGGGGTTTTTTATATTTACCAAAAATTACAACTATGTTACGAGCAATAAGCACAACTATAATAGGAGCAGTATTAGGTATGATAGGTATGATGGGGATGCACTATATAAGTATGGTGTTTTATCCTTTACCTGTAGGGATTACTATGGGAGATGTTGATGCGCTTAATAAATACATGGAGATTACGCCTTTAGGCGCTATGCTCTTAGTGATTGTTTCTCACGCTATGGGGTCCTTCATTGGAACTTTAGTAGCCACCTTACTATCTCAAGTTTCAGAATGGAAAAATACAACTGCCTTTAAGTATCAATTCTTGGTTATCGGATTAATATTTACTTATGCCGGTTGGTATAATTTAGAAACTCTTACTCATCCTAATTGGTTCAAAATAGACTTATTATTCTACCTGCCAGCAGCATACCTTGGGCATAAATTAGTTGCTAAAAAGAATTAGTAAGCTCTCTTGTTTTTCCCCTCCATATAATTCATAAAGGCTTTGTTTACCACCTTCACTCCTCCTGGAGTTGGGTAGTTTCCTGTAAAGTACCAATCCCCTAGATGCTCAGGGCAAGAAGCATGTAAATCAGAAATAGATTGATAAATTATTTCTACTTCTGCTTTTGTTTCTTTAGGAGTTACTAGTTCACTTATTTTCAAAGAAATTTCTTCAGCAGTAAAAGGCTTGTAAATATCCTGAACATAATTTACCATCTCTTCTTTTGGTAAATTCACTTGCGCCTTACATTTGTTGTAAACTTGCGTAAGTATGTGTACTTGCTTAGTATCTTTTAATAATCCCACAGCTGCATTAAAAGCAATAAAATCTCCCATTTTTGCCATATCAATTCCATAACAATCTGGATATCTTATTTGAGGGGCAGACGATACTATAATGATTTTCTTAGGATTTAATCGATCTAAAATTCGAATAATAGATTGTTTTAGAGTAGTCCCTCTTACAATACTATCATCAATCATTACCAGATTGTCCGTAGGTTTTACCGTACCATAAGTAATATCATATACATGGGCCGCCAAATTATCTCTACTATCATCAGAAGCAATGAAGGTTCTTAGTTTCGCATCTTTAATTGCGATCTTTTCTGCTCTTGGAGAAATCTCCATTATTTTTGCAATTTCATCATGACAAGGATTTTCTCCTAATTCCTGAATTTTCTTAGTTTTTACTTCATTCAAGTAAGTGTTACATCCTTTTAAAAGCCCAAAATAAGAAACTTCAGCCGTATTTGGAATGTAAGAAAATACCGTATTTTTTACATCATAATCAATTAACTCAAGTACTTTTGGGAAAATTCTCTTGCCTAGCTCTAATCTTTCATTATAGATTCCTTGATCGTTTCCTCTTGAAAAATAAATTCGTTCAAAGGAACAGGCCTTTCTTTCTAAGGGCTCTCTCACTTGTTTTTCTTCAACCGTTCCGTCTTTTTTTATAATAAGCGCATGTCCTGCTTTTATCTCTTTTACATCTTCAATATTTACATTAAAAGAAGTCTGTATTACAGGTCTTTCGGATGCGACTACAACAATTTCATCATCCTTGTAATAATAGGCGGGTCTTATCGCATTTGGATCTCTTAAAGCAAACGCATCCCCATGTCCAAAAAGTCCGCACATTACATATCCTCCATCCCAATATTTAGCTGATTGTATTAAAATATCTTGTATATCTAACTCGTCTTCAATTTTTGCAGTAATTTCTTTTTTTGAAAACTTTTCTTTATACTTATAATAAATCTCATCATTTGCTTGATCCAAAAAATGACCTATTTTTTCCAAAATGGTAACTGTATCTGCTTTTTGTTTTGGGTGTTGCCCTAAATCGACTAATTGCTGAAAAAGCTCATCAACATTCGTCATATTGAAGTTTCCTGCTAACGCTAAATTTCTAGTTTTCCAATTACTTTGTCGTAAAAACGGATGGCATTGTTCTATTGTATTTTCTCCAAAAGTACCATAACGCAAATGCCCCAAAAACAACTCTCCAGTAAAAGGAAGATTTTCTTTCAACCATTCCGGATTTTTTAGTTTTTCCGGATTACTTGCCTCTAATTCTACAAACCTTCTGTTTACCTGCTTAAACACATCTTGAATAGGGTTTGCTTCTGTTGATCTTTTTCTGCTAATATATTTTTTTCCGGCAGGAACATCTAATTTTATATTTGCCAAACCAACCCCATCTTGCCCTCTGTTGTGTTGTTTTTCCATCAACAAGTACATTTTGTTTAACCCATACAAAGAAGTTCCATATTTTTCTTGGTAATATTTTAAGGGCTTAAGCAACCGGAGCATTGCCACTCCACATTCGTGCTTTATTGAATCACTCATTGATGTATTTTTGGAATTGCAAAAGTATAGTTTATTCTGCTAATATTTTCATTAATCCATTAATTCCTGGGTTGGTATGAATTATGCCATCAATAACTAAAGTTGGGATCACCCTTCTCCCATTATTTGCCTGTTCTACAAAAGCAATTGCTTGGCCATCATCCATTATATCGATATATTCGAATTCAATACCTTTTGACTTGATAAAATTTTTTGCAATACGGCAATCGGAACACCAATCAGCGCCATATACCTTAATAGTCATTGGTATAAAATTTATAGGTTCGGTCATTTTGTAAAATTGTGCATTCCTTACAATGCGAAATGTAAGTAAATTCATACTCATGATTGACGTCAAAAGTATTTGGCTCTGCCCTGAAAAGTCTGGAGCATTCTAATTCTCCCTCAGGAGAAAATCTTTCTATCCTGTACAAATCCCCTTCTGATTTAATGGCAAACCATGAGCTTGCTCCAATACCTTTTATTAGTTGAGCTGTTTCTTCTATGTTTACTGGCTTATTCATCTTTTTTTTCTATTCCACTAAAATATGCCTCTAAAATGTTTCTGTTTATTTTTATGCATTTATGTTCTCTAACAATATAATAGTTTGTATTCGCAATACTTATATTTCTTTTTGGAGATGGTGAAATACAAAAAGGAAATTTCAGTCTTAGTTTTTTCAAAAAAGAGGGCTCTGATTTTCTGCTAATTGTTGCTACAAAACGCGAACAATTTGTTCCATTTCGAACAAACGGACCATAAGGAATTGCTCCTTTTTTTTGCCAATTTTTGGCATAATTAAAAGCGTCACTGCAGTTAACATCACTAATTATTGAAGCATATAAAGCCCCTTTCCCATGATAAGATTTGTTATTAGAAATTTCAACTAAAATTTCTTCAATATTATTAATTTTATTTCCATTTATTTTTGCCTTTTGTTTTATTCCAGCATCTGGATCGGTTTCAGCATCTCTTATTCTACCAAAACCATCTGGCGTGTGATATCTTCCGAAATCTAAATACTGTATTTTACTTGTTGCTGAGTCAACAAGTGCTAAGGCAGAATGTCCTACTCTATATTTACCATTTGTTGCTAGTAATGAATCGTACCAAGCCCCAGCTGCCGTGACTAATCCTTCCGGCCAAGCTAAAGTTATAATAAAATCATTTTTCATTAGGTAAAGGTAAAAATTATATTCTGTTTATCGAGTCTGAATTTTGCTCAGAAAATTCTTCTAAAACTTTAAAGAAATTTAAAATGTCTGTTTCTAAATTTTCGCCATTTATTGTAACTAATCTTATAAACGCGTTGTCATGAAAACTACCAAACCCTACCATTA
>DUAO01000075.1 GCA_012960805.1 Flavobacteriales bacterium
CCAGAGATATATTGTAGGTAGGGATTTGCTTTCTCAGCTAATATACAAGGGGAAGGCAATGTATTGTATTGACAAAATGTTGCCTGAAAGCACTATGGAAGATAAGTTTCGTTTTTCAAAAGCTCAAATGGATTGGACGGAAGAGAATGAAGCAGATATTTGGCAATATATAGTGCATGAGGATTTGTTGTTTTCAAAAAATGAACAGCAATTCAGGACTTTCATTAATTACGCTCCTTTTGCAAAAGGAATACCTCCTGAAGCCCCAGGAAGAGTTGGCTATTATATTGGCTATAGAATGGTGAGCGAGTATATGAAAAATAATGAAATTGATATTGAAGATTTGATGTATTTAACAGATTCAAGAGAATTTTTAAAACAATCAAAATATAAACCTACAAAATAGTAATGATGAAGCAGACTTTAAAATTTGAAATAGAATTAGACGAAAATAATTTACCGTTAAATATTGAAATGCATGCTAGTGATAGAGCTACTGATGAGAATAATATCAAGGCTTTGATGGTTTCGGCTTGGGCTGCAAAAACCAAAGAAACTTTGCGTATTGATCTTTGGACAAAAGATATGCCAGTTAACGAAATGTTTATTATGTATCATCAAACAATGATGGGGATGGCAGCTACTTTGGATCGTTCAACAGGGCATGATAAATTAGCGGGAGCTTTACGCGATTATTGTGAGTTTTTTGCAGAAGAGACTGAAATTAAGGGGGCTAAATAATTTCTTTAAATTGAGGGTTTAATTGCTCAATAAAATCACAAATTTCTTTTGTTCCAGTTTTTTTTTCAGCTGAAGTGATGAATATTTGAGGTAATTCTTCCCATACTTTTAGCATTTCTGTTTTGTAAGTGCCAATATTTTTTGCCAGCACTACTTTTCCTAATTTATCTGTTTTTGTAAATACCATGACAAATGGGATTCTTTGTTCAGACAGCCATTGCATAAATTCTTTATCAATGTCTTGGGGTTTGTGTCGGCTGTCAATCAAAACGAATAAACACATTAAATTTGTTCGGTTAAGCAGGTATTCGCTTATCATGTCATGGAACTCTGCTCGTTTAGTTTTTGAAATTTTTGCGTACCCAAATCCTGGTAAATCCACCAAATACCATTCTTTATTGATGATAAAATGATTGATGAGTTGTGTTTTCCCTGGTTTCCCGGAAGTTTTGGCAAGGTTTTTTTGATTAACAATAGCATTGATTAGTGATGACTTTCCAACATTAGACCTTCCAATAAAAGCATATTCTGCCATTTTTGGAGCAGGACAAATTCTGTAATTAGTATTGCTAATTACAAACTCGGCAGTTTTAATTTTCATCCTTTTTTAGAATTTGGCTTTAAGCCAGCGTAATACGATTTTACTAAATGTTTCTGGATGTTCCCACATAGGAGCATGTCCGCATAATGGAACCCAATTCAATTCAGAATTTGACAATAAAGAATGAAACTCATGCGCTACTTTTGGTGGAGTCACTTTGTCGTGTTCTCCCCAAATTAAACAAACTGGCATTGTAAAATTAGGCAAGTCCTCCGCCATATTATGTCTTATTGCTGATCTGGCATAGCCTAACAATTTAAGCGTGGAGATTCTGTTGTTAGCAATTGCAAATACGTTATCCACTAACTCATCTGTAGCTACTTTTGGATCGTAAAACACTTCTTCTGTTTTTTCTCTAATGTAGTCTTTGTCTCCTCTTCTAGGGAAAGAGTCTCCCATTGCGCTTTCATAAAGTCCTGAACTTCCAGTCAGGATAAGGCCGTCTACCATTTCTGGGTGTTCTTTTGAAAATATCAAACCAATATGTCCTCCCATGGAATTCCCTATTAATACAGCTTTTTTAAGCCCTAGATGATTCATGAATTTGTATAGATAATCACTTAAAGATTTCACAGAAACCTTAAGTAAACTTCCTTCAAATAACTTTAAGTCTAAACCATAAACTTTATATTCTGCTGAAATAAAATCAACCATTTCTCCAAAATTCTCAATCCCCCCCATTAAACCATGTAAAAGAATGATAGGCTGTTCTCCCTTCCCCTCCTCAATCCATTTAAATTTTCCTTCTTCCTTAATCATATGAGTTCTGATTTTAATCTACAAAGAAACAAAAATATTTGTTAATAGCAACGAGTAGATGATATGGCTAGTAAATGGATGTGGGTGGGTAAAGTTGTTAACAAAGTGGTAGAAAGTGGTAGAAAGTGGGATTTATACCTATATTAGCACCCAGATTCAAAGAAACTAAAAGTGATAAATGTAATAGGGACATACGAATGTAAAGCAGACGCCAAGGGGCGCGTGATGTTTCCTGCGGCCCTTAAAAAACAATTGAAAAATGTGATGGGTGATGGCTTTGTTATTAAAAGATCAGTTTTTAATAAATGTTTAGAAATTCATCCGATTTCAGAATGGAATAAGGTAGTGGGACAGGTGAATAAATTGAACCGTTTTGTTAAAAAGAATAATGATTTTATAAGATCCTACATGTCTGGATTAAAGGTGGTGGATGTTGATGGTGCCGGCAGGTTTTTAATTCCTAAGGATTTATTTTTTTTTGCTGATTTACAAAAAGAGATAGTGCTTTCTTCCTCAGTAAATATGATTGAAATTTGGGATAAAGATAAGTATGAGAATTCAGTGGCCGAAACACTGGTAGATTTTGGCAATCTGGCTGAAGATGTAATGGGAAATCAACCTCAAGATGAATCGGATGGAATATCATAATCCGGTATTATTAAATGAATGTATTGAAGGGCTAAATATTAAGCCCACAGGAATTTATGTTGATGTTACTTTTGGTGGCGGTGGACACTCCAAATTAATTCTGAAAAATTTGAAAGAAGGTAAATTGTTTGCTTTTGATCAAGATGCAAATGCGCATAAAAACGCATTACAGGAAGATGGTTTTAAATTGATTAATGCAAATTTTAGGCATCTGAAAAACTTTTTAAGAATGGAAGGTGTGTGTAAAATTGATGGTTTGTTGGCTGATTTAGGAGTTTCTTCTCATCAGTTTGATATGGCTGAAAGGGGTTTCTCTACTCGTTTTGATGGAGAGTTAGATATGAGAATGAACACCAATTCTTCCTTGTCGGCAAAAGAAGTGGTAAATGAATATACTCAAGAGGATTTGGCTAATGTGTTATATAAGTATGGTGAACTCAGAAATTCAAGAGCTATTGCAAGAGAAATTGTTGAGGCTAGCGAGCAAGAAGCTATTATTACTACCAATCAGCTAATTGATATAGTAGCCCGTATGGTTCCAGAAAAAAAGAGAAACCAATTTTTAGCTCGTATTTTTCAAGCTATCCGAATTGAGGTAAATGATGAGATGAAGGCTTTGGAAGAAATGCTTTTAGATGCTGTTGATATGTTGAATGAAGGGGGGAGGTTGGTCGTATTATCTTATCATTCTTTGGAGGATAGAATGGTTAAAAACTTGATGAAAAACGGAAAACTTGAAGGAGAGTTGGAAAAAGATTTTTTTGGAAATCCGATTAAGGATTTAACAGAAATTACACGAAAAGTTATAGTAGCAAGTAAGCAGCAAATAAAAGAAAACACTAGAGCCAGAAGTGCTAAATTACGCATAGCTGAAAAAAAGTAAATGAATAAGATAAAAGAAAATACTAGCTCTATGCTTTCTGTTTTGAGAGGAGAGTTTATTGTGGATCAAAATAATCAGAAGTATATTCCTTTTTTGCTTTTTATTGCATTCCTTATTTTGTTAAATATAAGAATTTCTTTTCGTGCGGAACGCTTATTGAAAGAATCAATTTCTTTGGAGCAAGAAGTGGCAGATTTGCGTTTTATGTACATTACTACCAAGTCAGATTTAATGAGCGTGTACCGAAGATCAGTAATAGAAGAAATTGTTGCCGATAAGGACCTGAAGACTTCATTAACTCCTCCAATCATTATTAAAAAAAACAATGACTAAAAAGACAAAAGATATCAATTTTAGAATTATTGGACTTTACCTATTTGTAGTGCTTATTGCTGTAGGGGTGGTTGTGAAAATTGTAAAGGTACAGCAATTTAGCACTGCTATTAATACTAGTAGTCAACCAAGATATTTCACAGTTGAAGCCCCTAGAGGAAACATAATTGCTGATGATGGTTCTTTGTTAGCAATTTCAATGCCACTATATAATGTGTTTTTAGACATGAGCGTGATTGATAATGTGCTATTTGAAAAGCATGTTGTTGAAATTTCTGATGGGCTTTCAAACTTATTTGAGGATAAAAATGCAGGCGAGTACGAGCAGTTTTTAAGGGTTTCAAAAAAAGAAAAAAAGAATAAATATATTTTGTTGCAAAATAAGGTAACTCACAATAAGCTAAATGCTTTAAAGAAAATACCAATTTTAAAATTAGGACAAAACAAGGGGGGGCTTATTGCTGAGCAAAGACCAAATAGGGAAAAACCATTTGGATTATTAGCTCAAAGAACAGTTGGTGTATTAAGAGGTGTTAATCCTGTGGGTATTGAAAGAGCATTTAATCAAACACTTTCAGGAGTTGATGGTAAGCATTTAAAACGAAAAATTGCAAAAGATATTTGGGTGCCACAGAATGATGAAGGAAATAAATTGCCAAGAGCTGGAAATGATGTAATAACCACTATCAATACGGATATGCAAGATGTTGCTGAAATGACATTAGAGAATACTTTGCTTAAGCATGATGCGGATTGGGGTTGCGTGGTGTTGATGGAGGTGAAAACAGGTCAGGTGAAAGCAATTGCAAACCTAAAAAAACAGCAGGATGGAAGTGTGAGAGAAAATTTTAATTACGCTATGGCAGAACATGTTTCTCCAGGGTCTACTTTCAAATTAGCATCAGTCATTGCTGGGCTTGAAGACGGATTTTTTAAGACAGAAGATTCTGTACGAACGTACGGAGGAGAATTCACTTTTTATGATAGAGTGATGAAGGATTCCCAATTAGGTTTGTATGATAAGATCACCATTAAAGAAGCATTTATAAAATCTTCTAATGTTGGTATTTCTCGAATTATTTTTGATCATTATAAAAGTAATCCTACTGCATTTACTGATAGGATTTATAAAATGGAATTAAGTATTCCTTTGGAATTAGAGTTACCTTTCCCTAATAATTTAAAATCACCAACTCCTAATAAAGGCAGTTGGTCTGGGGTAACATTACCCTGGATGTCAATAGGCTATGAGATGCAACTTACGCCAATTCATATGCTTACTTTTTACAATGCAATTGCAAATCAAGGGAAAATGGTCAAACCAATCTTTACTTCAGCAATTAGTCGTGATGGTAAAGCAATTGAAGAGCGTACTACTGAAGTGATTAATCCTGCAATATGTTCAAAAGCAACTATTGATGCGGTAATGCCTTTGCTTATTGGTGTGGTGGAAGACGGGACGGCAAAAAACATTAAGTCAGGCAATTATCTAATTGCAGGAAAAACAGGAACTACAGTGATTAATTTCAACAATAGAGCAGAAGGAGAAGAAAAAGAATATCAAGCTTCTTTTATTGGCTTTTTCCCTGCTGATAATCCAAAATACTCCTGTATAGTGGTGGTAAACAATCCAAAGAAAAATGGGCATTATGGTGGGTTAATTGCTGCTCCAATTTTTAAAGAATTAGCCGACAAGGTATATGCTTCTGATATGAGTATTCATAAAGCCTTGCAACAAATAGATATTTTGGCAAGTTTACCGAAAGTAAAACAAGGAAGTGTGGCTGAGACAAACAAAGTCTTGAATGAATTTGAGATAAACACTATTTCAACTGATGAGCTTTGGATGGTGTCTAAAACAACAAAAGATAAAGTGTTTTTGGAGGTTAGGAAAGTAGAAAAAGATTTGCAAAATGGAACTATGCCCGATTTAATAGGGATGGGTATTCAAGATGCAATCTATTTATTAGAAACCTATGGATTAATTATTGAAAGTATAGGCTGTGGTGCTGTAGTGCAACAATCAATATCAAAAGGAGAATCATTTAAAAAAGGTGCAATAATTAAACTGGAATTAGCTTAATGAATTTACAGCAATTATTATATAAAATAAATATCACAAAAGTAGTTGGAATTACTAATATTGAACTTGCAGCGGTTGCTTTTGATTCTAGAAAAATTAAAGACTCTTTCTTGTTTGTTGCTATTAAAGGAACGCAATCTGACGGACACAGTTACATCCAGCAAACAATTAAAGCGGGAGCCACTGTTATTGTACTGGAAGATATGCCTGCTGATTTGGATAATAAGATTACTTATGTTCAGGTTGTTGACAGTAATATAGCTTTAGGAATTATAGCGTCTAATTTTTACGATAATCCATCAGAAAAGATAAAGCTTGTTGGAATAACAGGCACTAATGGTAAGACTACTATTGTGAGTTTGCTTAGTCAGCTATTTGGCATATTAAATATCAAGGTAGGAATGTTATCAACTATTCAAAATAAAATTATAGATACCATTATTCCATCCTCTCACACTACTCCTGATTGCCTGCAGATTAATTACTTGTTGAACGAAATGATTAAACAAGGTTGTGAATATTGTTTTATGGAGGCTAGTTCTCATGCCATTGCGCAAGGTAGAATTTCAGGATTGAATTTTTCTTGCGGGGTTTTTACTAATCTTACTCAGGATCACTTGGATTATCACAACACTTTTGCTGAATACAGAGATGTGAAAAAATCTTTTTTTGATGATCTTCCTAAAACTGCATTTGCACTTAGCAATAAGGACGATAAAAACGGCATGAAAATGTTAGAAGGAACAAAAGCAAAAAAACAAACTTATTCCTTAAAATCTGTTTCAGATTATAAATGTCGAGTACTTGAAAATCAGTTTGAGGGAATGTTGTTGAATATAAATAAGGTAGATGTTTGGGTAAAATTAATTGGTGATTTTAATGCTTATAATATGCTTTCGGTTTATGCGGTTGCTAATCTTTTTGGTTTTAAAGATTACCAAGTGCTAACAGCATTGAGCATGCTTACTCCTGCAGAGGGAAGATTCCAATATTTACAGTCAGAAGAGAAAATTACTGCCATAGTGGATTATGCCCATACGGATGATGCGCTTAAGAATGTAATTGCAACTATAAATTCAATTCGCACAAATGCTGAGAAACTAATTACAGTGATGGGTTGTGGTGGTGATAGGGATAAAACAAAACGACCATTAATGGCAGCTGTAGCTTGTAATTTAAGCAATCAAGTAATTTTTACTACTGATAATCCAAGATCAGAAAACCCAGATGCAATTATTGAAGAGATGATGGAAGGACTTAATCCCATGCAGAAGAAGAAAGTATTAATAATTATCGACAGACAACAAGCAATTAAAACGGCTTGCCGTTTAGCAAATACAAACGATATAGTTCTTGTTGCAGGAAAAGGACACGAAAAATATCAAGAAATTAATGGAGAGAAATTTCCATTTGACGATTTAGAAGAACTTAAACAATCATTAAATATAATTATACAGTAATGCTATACTATTTATTCGAACATCTACAAAGTGCATACGATTTTCCTGGAGCAGGATTGTTCCAATACATTTCCTTTCGTGCAGCAATGGCAATTATCACCTCTTTATTAGTGTCTCTAGTTTTTGGGGGTAAGATCATAAATGTGATTAGAAACAAACAAATTGGAGAACAAGTAAGAGAGCTAGGGTTGGCAGGAGAAGAAAGTAAGAAAGGAACTCCAACTATGGGAGGATTAATCATTTTGGCAGCTATCCTTATTCCAACTTTATTATTCACTAAGCTCGATAATATTTATATCATTATCATGATTATTTCCACTTTATGGCTAGGCGTTATTGGTTTTATTGATGATTACATTAAGGTGTATAAAAAAGACAAAAAAGGACTTGCGGGTAGGTTCAAAATTTTAGGTCAAGTGGGTATTGGTTTAATTGTAGGCTTGGTTATGGTATTTCATGCAGATATTGTGGTAAAAGAAGACGTATATCTTTCTTCTGAAACTGAAATTTCTATGAATGAAGCTCAGAAATCATTAAAAACAACAACTCCATTTTTTAAGAATAATGAGCTCAACTATGAAGTATTAACTTCATGGATAGGAGATACGGCAAAGCAATATGCTTGGGTGTTCTTTGTTTTAATAGTTGTTATAATAATTACTGCAGTCTCTAATGGTGCAAATATGACGGATGGTTTGGATGGTTTAGCAACAGGAACTTCAGCAATTATTGGCACAACCCTTGCTCTCTTTGCCTATGTTTCGGGTAATATTATTGCAGCTGATTACTTGAATATAATGTATATCCCGAATACGGGTGAATTGGTGATTTATATGTCTGCTTTTGTTGGGGCTTGTGTTGGTTTTATGTGGTACAATTCTTATCCAGCACAAGTATTTATGGGTGATACAGGAAGTTTGGCTCTAGGTGGAATTATTGCGGTAGTTGCCATCCTAATTCGTAAGGAATTATTAATTCCAGTTTTGTGTGGAATATTTCTTATCGAAAATGTTTCTGTGATGTTACAAGTCGGATATTTTAAATACACAAAAAAGAAATTTGGAAAAGGAAAACGCATCTTTAAGATGGCTCCATTGCATCATCATTACCAGAAATCAGGAATGCATGAAAGCAAAATTGTAACTCGATTTTGGATTGTTGGAATCATGTTGGCAGTAATAACAATTGTTACTTTAAAATTGAGGTAATGGCAAAACGAATAGTCGTTTTAGGAGCAGGAATTAGTGGGATAGGTGCGGCTGTTTTAGCAAAGCAAAAAGGATTTGATGTTTTTGTTTCAGATAAAGGAACAATTACGGATGAAAACAAAGTAGTTCTTTTAAATAATGAGATTGAGTGGGAGGAGCAAAAACATACCCTTGAACACATTTTAAATGCGGATGAGGTGATTAAAAGTCCTGGAATTCCTGATAGAGTGGATTTGATTCAGCAATTAATCACTAAAGAAATTCCAGTGATTTCTGAAGTGGAATTTACTTTTAGATACACCAAAGCAAAAATTGCAGCTATTACAGGAAGTAATGGAAAGACGACTACCACTTTGCTATTAGGACATATGCTGAAAAGTGCAGGTTATGATGTGCTTATTGCAGGTAATGTAGGGGTTGGATTTGCATTATCCATTGCTGAGAGGGATTATGATTATATCGTGTTGGAATTGAGCAGTTTTCAGCTGGACGGTATTAAGCAATTCAGAAGTGATGTGGCAATTCTACTGAATATTACTCCTGATCATTTGGATAGATATGATTACAAACTGGAGAATTATGCAGCATCAAAATTTAGGATTACTAAGAACCAAACAGCACAAGATGCGCTAATTTATAATGCGGATGACGCACTTTTGAATGCACTTAAAACAAAAGCAAAAAGACTTCCAATCTCATTGCAAACACAGCAAAAAGAAGGAGGGTTTTACAATAACAATGAAATAATAATTAATTTAAATAATAACATTATGACTATGCAAGAACTAGCCCTACAAGGCAAGCACAATATTTTCAACTCAATGGCAGCCGCTATGGCAGCCAGAGTATTTGAAGTAAAGGATACAGTTGTCCGCCAAGCAATGATTGATTTCCAGAATATTGAACACAGATTGGAATATGTACTGACAGTGCATGGCATTGATTTTATTAATGATTCCAAAGCCACAAATGTAAATGCGTGTTGGTACGCCCTTGAAATCATGACTAAAAAAGTGGTTTGGATTGTTGGTGGAGTAGATAAGGGAAATGATTATACTGAGTTAGTCAATATGGTAGATGAAAAGGTGAAGGCAATCATTTGCTTAGGAGAAAATAACCAAAATATTATTAATGCCTTTAGAGGAAAGGTTGATATTATTCTTCAAGCATCAAACATGCAAGAAGCGGTAAAACAATCCTATGCATTGGCGGATAAAGAAGATGCGGTCTTGTTATCACCTGCTTGTGCAAGTTTTGATTTGTTTACTAATTATGAAGATAGAGGATTTCAGTTCAAGCAAGAAGTAAGAAAGTTGTAAGTTGAGTTCTTGGATTAAAAATATCAATCTAGAAGGGGATAGAACAATTTGGGGAGTAGTTTTTGTATTGTCATTATTCTCAGTTTTGGTGGTGTACAGCACCGCTGGTTGGCATTGTTTATTCAATCACATCATTAAGCTACTGCTAGGTTTGTTTGCTATGTATGTAGTGCATAAAGTTAAATTTAAATATTTCTCAAAATTAGGGAAGATAAGCTTTTTTTTTAGCTTAGTTTTATTGGTGTTAGTGTTGCTGATAGGGGTGAGTATTAATGGGGCCTCAAGGTGGTTGCAAATTGCTGGTCAACAATTTCAACCCTCTGATGTGGCTAAGCTGGCTATTTTAATTTATATGGCTCGCCAAATTAGCAAGCAAAGAGATTATTTAGATAATTTAAAAGATTTAGCGTGGTATGTGTTAGGACCTTTGCTTTTGGTTTGCGCTTTAATTCTACCCAATAATTTTTCCACAGCAGCATTGGTGTTTATTAATGGTTTGGCGCTGATGTTTGTAGGAAAAATTAGAATTAAATTTATTGCAGGGATTATTGGAGTTGCTTTTGTAGGAGCAATTACTATTTATGCAGCTGCAAAGCACACTTCTTTCGGAACAAAAATTATGCCAAGGTCAGCTACATGGGTGAGTCGTATTGATAGCTTTTTTATTAATGCAAAAGGAAATGAACAAACTAAAGATTATCAGCAAACTCAAGCTTTAGTGGCTATACAAAACGGAGGAGTAATAGGATTGGGCCCTGGCAAAAGTACGCAAAGAAGCATTTTACCTTATTCATCTTCTGATTTTATTTATGCTATTATTATTGAAGAATACGGTCTGCTTGGTGGAATAATGGCGCTATTATTTTATTTAATTTTAATGTTCAGAGCTATTCGAATTTCCTTACGGATAGAAAGCGTCTTTGGTAGTTTGCTTAGCATTGGTTTGATGTTTTCATTGGTTTTTCAAGCTTTGATTAATATGTTAGTTTCAGTAGAAATAATTCCGGTTACAGGGCAGACTTTACCACTTATCAGTCTGGGAGGAACCTCAATTGTATTTTCTTGTATTGCTATTGGGATAGTATTAAGTGTAAGTAGAGATGCAACAGATAGAGCTTATGGAAAAGCTTAAAGTAATTATAAGTGGAGGAGGTACAGGAGGGCATATTTTTCCTGCTATTGCTATTGCTAAGGCAATAGAAAAAAAAGCGGATAATATTGAATTCTTATTTGTTGGAGCTAAGGATAGAATGGAAATGGAAAAAATTCCAGCTGCAGGATATAAGATAGAAGGACTTTGGATTAGCGGCTTACAAAGAAGCTTGAGTAGTCGAAATTTATTATTTCCATTTAAAGTGCTAAATAGTATTATTGGAGCAAAAAAAATAATCAGAAAATTTCAACCTGATTTAGCAATTGGAACGGGTGGTTATGCTAGCGGTCCTTTGCTTTTTGTGGCTTCCAGAAAAGGAATTCCTTCTCTTATTCAAGAACAAAATTCTTATCCTGGAATAACGAATAAATTATTGGCCCGTTATGTGCAAAAAGTGTGTGTTGCCTATGATAATATGGAACGCTTTTTTATAAAAGAAAAATTAATCATTACTGGAAATCCTATCCGTGAAGATATATTAGGATTTGCGAGTAAAGTTGAAAAGGGAAGAAAACAATTTAATATTGATAGTTCAAAGCCCACCGTTTTGGTAGTTGGTGGTAGCTTGGGTGCGCGTACAATTAACAATGCTATTGCTGAAAACATCCATTTGTTTAAAGAAAAAGGCGTGAATTTAATTTGGCAAACAGGAGTGTCCTTTCAGGATAAAGCCCAAGGCTATATCTCTCGAGTAAATACAGATGGAGTGAAAGCGTACACCTTTATAAAAGAAATGGATATGGCCTATGCTGCTGCTGATGTTATTGTATCGCGTGCAGGCGCCATTGCTATTTCAGAATTGTGTTGTGTAGGTAAGCCAATCATATTAATCCCTTCTCCTAATGTTTCCGAGAATCATCAGTATAAAAATGCACAATCTTTAGTTAATAAGAATGCAGCCTTGCTTGTTGAGGATAGCTTAGCGAGCCGTAAACTTGTAAATACTCTGATGGAATTAGTGGAAGATAAAAGTTTGCAAGGAGTGTTAAGTAGTAATATTAAAAAATTAGCCGTAAAAGATGCAGCTGATAGGATAGCAGAAATTGCATTGGATTTAATAAAATGAACCTAGATTTATACAAACATATTTACCTAATTGGAATTGGCGGGATAGGCATGAGTGCTTTGGCGCGCTATTTCAATGCGAAAGGAAAAAATGTCTGTGGCTACGATAAAGTACAGTCTACCTTGTGTAAGCAGCTAGAAAATGAAGGAATCAAAATTCATTATAATGATGAAGCAGAAAATATTCCACAAGTAATCCGAAATGCAACTTACAATGAGATATTAGTGATTTATACTCCTGCAATTGCTAAACAAAATGCAGAGTTTAATTTTTTTAGTGATAAAGGATTTAAATTACACAAAAGAGCTGAGGTATTGGGGATGATTAGCAAGCAATCGTATACAATTGCGGTGGCAGGTACGCATGGAAAAACAACTACTTCTGCAATTTTAGCGCATATTTTACAAAATGCAGGAAAACAAACTACTGCCTTTTTGGGAGGCATAAGTAAAAACTACAATACGAATTTGTTATTGGCCGAAAAAGGAGACATCTTAATTGTTGAAGCGGATGAGTACGATCGTTCATTTTTGCAATTGCAACCTGATATAGCTATTATTACTTCAGTGAATGTCGATCATTTGGATATTTATAAAAACAAAGAAGATTTACATGCTGCCTTCAAGCAGTTTGCAAGTCAAATAAAACAGAAAGGAGTATTGCTAGTTGAAGAGTCAATAGCAATTGATTTCCCTATTCCTGAGGAGGGAGTAAAACTTTCTTATTCGGCATCAACTAAAGCGGATTATTATGCTGAAAATATAAAAGTAAAAGCGGGTAAAATGATTTTTGATATGACGGCTTTGAATATCATACCAGGGATGACTTGTGAAAAAAAGCAAGAAGATTTAGAATTAATTTTGCCTGGGGTTCACAATGTGAGTAATGCAGTTGCAGCAGCAGCAGCAGCTTGTTATTTAGGCTTATCTTTTGAAGATATTACACAAGGGTTATCAACTTTTGAAGGTATTAAAAGAAGATTTGATGTACATATTAATAAAAAAAATTTAGCGTATGTTGATGATTACGCACATCATCCTAAAGAAGTAAGTTCAACAATAATTGCTGCAAAGCAGTTATTTCCTGATCGAGAAATTACAGTAATATTTCAGCCCCATTTATTTTCTCGTACTCAGGATTTTGCACATGATTTTGCGGAGTCTTTATCCTTGGCCAACCAACTTATTTTGTTAGAAATTTATCCAGCAAGAGAATTCCCAATCGAAGGAGTGAATGCTAAAATGCTGTTAGATTTATGTACAAATCCTAAAAAAGAAACTTGTAGTAAGGAGGAATTGTTAAGCGTATTGGAACAAGAGGAATTAGATGTACTCCTCACTTTAGGAGCCGGGGATATTGAGACTTTGGTTGAACCAATTAAACATCTACTTAACTAATGAAAAAGTTATTAAAAATTATAAAATGGGGGATACTGATAGCTTTAACAGTAATTGTTTTAGCATTTACTGAAAAAAAACAAGGAGAGCAATTAGTACAATTGAATCAGATAAACATTGAAATATCAGAAGATCAATTTCTAACCAAAAACATTGTATTGCAATATATTGAAAAACACAACTTTGCATATGATGGTGTTGTGCTTTCTCAATTTTATTTGAATGATTTGGAAGAGATTTTATTAAAGCATTCTGCCGTGAGAAAAGCAGAAGTGTATAGTAATCAGCAAGGAGTAATAAACATTAAGTTACAGCAAAGAAAGGCAATAGTGCGTATTAAAACTGCTTATGTTGATTATTATTTGGATGAAGATGGATTGGAAATGCCTTTGTCAAAAGCATATACACCAAGAGTAATAGTAGTGAGTGGTGATGCAAATCAGCAACATCATGCCAGTATTTATGCGTTTATTCGGAAAATTAATGAGAGTGAATTTTGGAAATCACAAATTATGCAACTTCATTTTTCAGGGGATGAGGTGGTATTAATCCCAAGAGTTGGAGATCAAAAAATACACTTTGGAATGCTTGTTAATTCTACTGAAAAATTAGATAATCTATATCAGTTTTATAAACAAGCTATGCCTGTAAAAGGATGGCAAACGTATAGTGATATTAATTTAAAATATAAGAATCAAATTGTTTGTACAAAAAAATAAGAAATGGAAGAAAGCGAACAAGTGCTGAATACAGGAGACTACATGATAGGACTTGATATTGGAACTACCAAAATATCAGTAATGATTGGTAGAAAGAATCAGTATGGAAAGCTAGAGATATTAGGTACTGGCAGAGCAGTTTCTCATGGTGTTGCCAGGGGGATAGTAGCAAATATTGACAAAACGGTAGCATCTATAAAAGAGGCTGTTGATGAAGCAAAACAAAACTCTGGAATTGAAATTGATGAAGTATTTGTTGGTATTGCCGGACAACATATTAAAAGTTTACAACACAGAGGTGAAATTGTAAGGGATAACATTGATATGGAGATTAATAAGATAGATATTGAAAAATTAAAATCCAATATGTTTAAGTTGATTACCATTCCAGGAGAAGAGATAATTCATGTAATTCCTCAAGAATACACTGTGGATGGGGAGGATGGAATACAAGACCCTAAAGGTATGTCTGGGGTGAAATTGGAAGCTAATTTTCATGTAATTACAGCTCAAGTTGGAGCAGTGAGTAACATTATGAGGTGTGTGGAAAAAGCAGGATTAACTCCTAAAGATTTAGTGTTAGAATCATTTGCATCAGCAGCTTCAACCTTGGATGATGATGAATTTAGAGAGGGTGTTGCTTTGGTAGATATTGGAGGAGGAACTACTGATGTTGCTATTTTTTTAGATAACATAATTCGGCATACTTCCGTGATTCCTTTCGGTGGAAATGTGATTACTCAAGACATCAAAACAGGTTTATCTATTTTGGAAAAACAAGCAGAGTTATTGAAGATTAAATTCGGTTCTGCAATGTATACTGAAGACCAAGAGAATGTAATGATTTCTATTCCAGGGTTAAGGGGTAGAGAACCGAAAGAGATAGCTGTAAAAAACCTGTCAGAAATTATAGGGGCTAGATACAAGGAGATTATTGATTTGGTATATCATCAAATAAAAGTTTCAGGATATGAAAATAAATTGATGACAGGGATAGTGCTCACTGGTGGTGGAGCACAAATAAGAAACCTAAAACAACTTACTGCTTTTATAACAGGGAAGGAAACAAGAATAGGTTATCCTAATGAACATTTGGGGAGCGAATCAAAGGATGCGATTGTAAGCCCAATGTATGCTACCGGTGTTGGCTTAGTGCTTAAAGGGTTTGAATACGCAGAATACACAAATACTTCACCTAAAGCAAACTCAATTGTAAAAGGAGAGGAAGAAGTAATAGAAAACGAACCAGAAACAGATAGAGGGGGAATACTAGAAAAAATAAAAGAATGGTTTACTGAAGAAAATATAGACTAATACATTAAATAATAAATTCAAAAAAAGAAAATTATGAGCGAAATTGACTTAGGAATGGATTTCCAAATGCCAAAAAACCAATCTTCACAGATAAAAGTAATGGGTATTGGTGGTGGTGGTAGTAATGCTGTAAACTACATGTTTGAAAATGGGATTAATGGAGTAGATTTTGTAATCTCTAATACAGATTTACAAGCCCTTGAAGCAAGCCCGGTCCCAATTAAAATTCAGTTAGGCGCTAACCTAACAGAAGGTTTGGGTGCCGGCTCTAATCCTGAAGTGGGTAGAAAAGCTGCTGAGGAAAGTGCCGACAGAATTACTGAATTGTTGGATGCAAATACTAAGATGTTGTTTTTAACAGCTGGTATGGGTGGCGGTACGGGTACCGGTGCAGCTCCTGTAATTGCCGAAATTGCTCGTGAAAAAGGAATTTTGACAGTGGCTGTTGTAACTATTCCGTTTATAACTGAGGGCGGTTACCGTAAGCAGTATGCTGATGAGGGTATTGCTGAACTTAAAAAATATGTTGATACGTTATTAGTGATTAATAACGAAAAACTAATTGAGGTATACGGTGATTTAACTTTTACCGAAGCGTTTGGGAAAGCAAATGAAGTATTAAATACAGCCACAAAAGGAATTGCTGAGGTGATTTCACAACATTTATTAGTTAATATTGACTTAAATGATGCGCGTAAGGTATTGGAAAATAGCGGTACTGCTGTGATGGGACAAGCAAAAGCAGAAGGTGAAAATAGAGCAATTGAGGCAGTTTCTCAGGCTTTAGATTCACCATTACTTAATGATAATGATATAACTGGTGCTCAGCAAGTGTTGTTAAAAATTGTTACTGGTGATGGTGATGGAGAAATCAGAATGTCAGAATTAGCTAAGATTAAGAACAAGATACAAGAAGCCGCAGGACGCAATGTTAATATTATTGAAGGTATTGGTATTGATCCTGAGTTAGGGGAAGCCGTAAGCGTTACCGTAATTGCTACTGGCTTTGAAGAAAAAAGAAAACCAAAAAGGACTACAATTGTAGGTTTAGATGATAAAGAATTATTGGAAGATTGCCAAACAGAAGATATAAATGATGATGCTGAAGCAAGTCTTGATTCCGAATCTTTAGTCTCTTCTAATGAAACTAATGATCCTCAGCATACTTTAAATTTGGAAGATGAACAATATACTGACCCAACTGATAAATTGATGAGTTGTGGTACACCAGAAGTTGCGGATACAATTCCTCAACCTGAAGGAGAAAAAAAGATAGTATTTGAATTGAATATTGAAGAAGAAGAATCAGCTGAACAAGTTATTACAGAATTGCTTGATGAAGAACAGCCAAAAGCAGCACTAAAAACGGGTGCTCTGGAATTGGATGATGAGCATGAAATAACGCAAGAGCAGGAAACTTTGCAAACTATGGAAAGTTCAGTAATCAGTACAGATACAATGAAGGTGGAAGCGCGTGAGCGTGAAAATAGATTAAGAGCAATCTCTCAGCAGTTGCGCACTCCATCTGGACTTACCAATTTAGAAGATGTCCCCGCTTATAAGCGCAATAATAGTGAATTGGAAGAAACCATTCATTCAGCAGAAAATGAAGTTTCAACTTATACTTTGAGTGATGGAAAAAATAATACAACCGAGCTTAAGCAGAATAATTCATTTTTGCATGATAATGTTGATTAGTATTAGTTAATTGATTGTGTTAGTTTTGTAAAAAATCCCTACTGTATCGGTAGGGATTTTTAATTTACTATGCTTAGCATAATA
>DUAO01000076.1 GCA_012960805.1 Flavobacteriales bacterium
TGTAGACTAATAAATCCTTTTTCAACATTATTTCTACTCATAAAATCTCCATCAACATAATAAATAACCTCATCAGAATCAATATTGCTATGATTATAAGGTGTAGGAATTGCCTTTGGATGATAATCAAATAGTCTTGGCACAAAGGAACAGATTACAAAACTATTTGTTTCAAATGTCTGATGAACTGGAGGTGGCTGATGAACTCTTCCTGTAATGGGTTCAAAATCATGTATTGAAAATTTATAGGGGTAATTATAGCCATCCCAACCTACAGCACTAAATGGATGGGCTGCGTATACATATTCATGTATTGTGTCTTGTTTCTTTACTTTAATCATATATTCTCCTTTTTCATCATAAGTCTCTAACTCATATGGTGGATGCATGTCTCTTTCGCAATATGGAGAATGTTCTAAGAGCTGTCCAAACCAATTTCTATATCTTTTTGGAGTATAGATAGGGCTTTTTGATTCTACTATAAATAATCTATTGTCGCTAGTGTCAAAATCAATTTGATATATAACACCTCTTGGAATTACTAAATAATCTCCATAACTAAAATCTATATTTCCTAAAAAAGTTCTTAATTTTCCTGATCCTTTATGAATAAATATGACTTCATCAGAATCTGTATTTTTATAAAAATATGATTTTAAGGATTTATTTGGAGAAGCTAAAGCAATCTGGCAATCATTGTTAAACAATATGCACTTTCTACTTTTTAAGTAATCATCATGAGATTTTATTTGAAACCCATCTAACATAAAAGATTTCATGTTTTTTGAAACTGCAACTTCAGGAGCAATATCATAAGATTTTATTATTTCTTTTACTTGTGTTGGTCTATGGGTATGATAAATTAATGATGACATCCCCTCAAAGCCAATTGTCCCAAAAAGTTCTTCATGATAAAATTCATCATTTTTTTTCTTATAAATGGTGTGTCTCTTTGCAGGAATATTCCCCAATTTATGATATCTAGGCATAGATTATTAAAAATTTAATTAATATATAATGTAAGAATACAATCAATACAATAAAACTAGTTTTTAAGTTATATATTAAATTATTCCCAAGATAATGAGAAATAATTAATTTTATCATAAATATATTTTGGAAAAGCTATTTTTTTTTAACAATATATCTTGCTACAGTGTATTAGAAGTTGCTGAATTAAAAGAAGAAAATATGACTATGGGTTTTTAAATATTTAATTCGTAGCAATACTGAATCAAACCACTTTTGTATTCTTCTTTTTTCCTTAATTCAAAAGCATTTGGAGCTAACCCATTTTCAAAAAGCAAAGTTCCTTTGTGAAGTTTTAATGGAATTACAGACAGAATCAATCTATCTATTAAATTACTTTTCAGCATATAACTGGCTAATTCAGCGCCTCCATCACAATAAATATGTTTGTTAGTGGAATCTTTCAATTGACAGATAAGAGTTTTAATATTTCCATTGTAAAAAGTTAGATTTTCATTTTTTGATTCTTTTGAATTTCGGGTAATAACAAACACCTTTTTATTATTGTGATAAGGATAACCCATAGCTAATACTTTCTCATATGTTTTCCTTCCAACAACTATGAAATCAATTGAACTTATGAAATTAGCGTATCCGTAATCTTCTCCTTCAACTTGATATTCATTAAGAAAATCTAAATTGTCATTTTCTCCAGAAATGAATCCGTCTTGAGACATTGCGATATAAAGAATTGTTTTTTTTGCCATTGTATAAAAATAATAATTATTCTCCCTTTATAGATGACTGTGTTTTTGCTGAATTAAAAAAAGAAGATATGCCTAAGATTTAATCCCTTATAAGATATTATAGGGCTTACTGCTTATCAAGTATTTATTGTTGACAATGTTCATATGATGAAGTACGTGGCCAAAAACAATATATATTATTGCTTTGACAGATAAATTTTTTGAACCAACAACACCTGCTTTATTCAAATCATTTTCTGTAAATGATTTAAACATAAAATTATTACTCTCTCTTAATAATTTCCATTCACTAATCAAATCATTAATATTTCTAAAGATTGCATCACCTGAATCTGCATATTTTTTTTCATCAAACTCATTAAGTTTTTGTTTTTCGCCTCTAACAATGCAAAGAGCTCTATATGCAAGTATTCTTTCCGTATCAATAATATGCTGTAACACTTGTTTTACTGTCCATTTATTAGGAGCATATGAATATGACCATTTTTCATTAGGTATTGTGTCCCAATATTCTAAGATATTTTGGTTATGGTTATTTACTATTTCTTCTAAAGACTGTCCTGTAACCATAGTAATATACCCTTGAAAAAAAGAGTTGTATTCGTTTGCTTTAGGTCTTGACATCAATCTTTTATTTTATACTCTATTGAAACTTATGTTTTTAATTAAAGGTCTACGCAAATTTGATAACTTATAAATGTAAATCTTTTATGACAATTTTTACATACTGAAATTAACCACTTTATTGGCTCATTCCCAATATTTATAGCATATTTTTTAATGAACCTACGTTGCTTTATTTCCACAATGAACACAAATCCAATTATCTCTTTTTAGAACTACATACCTTTTTTTTTGTCAAGCATCCGTTTTTAGATATTCTGAATAATACTCCTTTCTTTTTCTTCTTGCAACTTCACGCCACCATAGTTAAAAAATTAACCCACCTACAATAGCAATCGCTAATATAATTTCAGCTTCCATATCTATTTAATATAATTCTTATCTTTAGTTTTGAAGATAACTAATTCTACTATTACTATTTATTCCACATGAAATATATTTTATCATTAATTATTATAGCTATTACTAGTAATCTTTTTGCTCAAACTAATTTACTAAGTGAAAAAATCAATGTATTAAAGAGTTACGACAAAGACCATTTACATCGAATAGCCTTACCATTGGGAGGTATTGGAACGGGAACGGTTTCATTAGGTGGATCTGGTGAGTTAAGAGATTGGGAAGTCATGAATGTACCTGGAAAAGGATACAGTACCGTTACTACAGGTAATGATGCTCCTTTCTTTGCTATATACACAAAAAAAAAGAATGAAATTCCAAATACAAAAGCACTATTAGGACCTATCAATCCTGCTGATTATCAACATTATGAGGGTAGATCTGTAAATCATCACGGATTTCCTCGCTTTAGAAATGCTTCTTTTCAAGCAACCTATCCATTTGGTATTGTGAGTCTTTCTGATAAAACGATGCCAGTTGAAGTAAAGGTGGTTGGATACAATCCATTTATTCCATCTAACTCTAATGCTTCAGGTATTCCTATGGCAATTCTGAAATATGAAGTTAAAAACATAAGTAACGAAGATATTGAAGTTTCAATATCTGGAAACATTAGAAACTTCATAGGTAAAGATGGAAGTAAATATACCTCAAATTGGAAAGGGGATTTTATTCCAATAGGAGTAAAAAACAACAAAAACAAATATAGATTTTCAAAAAAAATTCAAGGTATTTATATGTTTTCTGAAGGTGTTGACAAGGATGATGCTGCTTGGGGAACTTTTGCACTATCAACTCCTAATAATAAAGAAGGTAAAATAACCTATCGAACAAGTAGTACAATAAACAAATGGAACAATGCAACATTAAATTTTTGGGATGACTTTAGTGAAGATGGATTACTCGTTGAACAAGACAAACTTGAAGATATAGATCCAATGGCCTCATTGGCCATATTAAAAATATTAAAACCTGGAGAAATCAAAACCTTTTCATTTTATCTAACTTGGCATTTCCCAAATAGATATGCTTGGTCATCAGAAAAACTTCTCAATTATTATGCAACGCAATACAGTGATGCTTGGAATGTCATAGAAAAGGAAATAGATCGTTTACCTCAATTAACTGAAAAAACATTAATATTTACAAATAACTTTCTTAAAAGTTCATATTCTGAAGAAATTAAGGAAGCTTCACTATTTAACCTAAGTACTTTACGTTCACAAACTGTTTTTAGAACGGCAGATGGGAAAATGTTTGGATGGGAAGGAACAATGGATCGTTTTGGCTCATGCTTTGGCTCATGTACCCATGTTTGGAATTACGAACAAGCCACACCTTTTCTTTTTAATGACTTAGCAAAAACGATGCGTGAGGTGGAATTTGAATATGCCACTGGAGAAGATGGTCATATGGGATTTAGAACGAATCTTCCTTTAAAAAAAGGTTCTTCTGGAATTGATGTTGCCGCTGCCGACGGACAAATGGGAACCATTATGAAATTCTACCGCGAGTGGCAATTGTCTGGGGATTCAGATTTTTTAATAAAACATTGGCCAAAAATAAAAAAGGTTTTATCATATGCTTGGATAGAAAATGGTTGGGATGGCGATGTTGATGGTGTAATGGAAGGCGTACAACACAACACCATGGATGTAGAATATTTTGGTCCAAATCCGCAAATGCAACTATGGTATTTAGGTGCATTAAAAGCTGCTGAACAAATGGCTATTTATATGAAAGATAAGTCATTTGCCAAGAAATGCAAGAAGTTATATAAATATGGATCTCAATGGACAGATTCAAATCTTTTTAATGGAGAGTATTATGTTCATAAAATACAAACACCCCAAAGTGAAGAAAAGATTGCCAAAGGACTAATGTCTGGAATGGGAAGCAAAAACATTGAGAATCCAGATTTTCAATTAGGAACAGGTTGTTTGGTCGACCAGTTAGTTGGGCAATATATGGCTCATGTACTTGGTTTAGGTTATTTGGTTAAAAAAGAAAATGTAAAAACGACTTTAGAAAGCATTCTGAAATATAACAAAAGAGAAGGTATGTATGAGCACTTTAACAATATGCGCTCCTATGCAATGGGTGATGAAAAAGCGTTGCTTATGGCAAGTTGGCCAAATGGAGGTCGCCCAACGATTCCATTCCCTTATTGGTCGGAAGTGATGACTGGGTTTGAATACACCGCTGGAATAGGCATGCTGTATGAAGGAATGGAACAAGAAGGTTTAGAGACTATAAAGAATATAAGAGACCGTTACGATGGACAACGTCGAAACCCTTTTGACGAAGCAGAATGTGGACATCATTATGCACGAGCAATGGCTTCGTGGGCAGCTATTATTGCCGAAAGTGGATTTCAGTATTCTGCTGTGGATAAATATATCAAATTCACAGATAAACCCGGAGACTATTTTTGGTCAAATGGAACAGCTTGGGGAATGTGCTCTATTGTTAAAAACAATGAAATTTATAAGGTGGATTTTCAAGTCCTTCATGGAAACGTGGAGTTGAATATATTCAAATTAGGCATGAATAGAGAGCAAAAAATTAAAAAACAAACGCTTATTTCTGAAGGAGAATCTTTGAAGTTGAACTTTAAAAAAGCAAATCATTTGATGATTAATTAGAACGCTATGTTTAAAAAAATATAATTTAAAAACTCATGAAGAAATACATACTTTTTGTTTTTGCAATAGTCTCGTTTTCTGCAAGTTCTTGGGCGCAAAATGCTATTTCTAAAAAAACAAATTTCATCATTTTCTTTACAGATGATCAAGGGTATAATGACGTAGGATGTTTTGGATCTCCAGACATAAAAACACCCAATTTGGATAACATGGCCAAAGGCGGGATGAAATTCACCAATTTTTATGCACAACCACTTTGTGGTCCTTCGAGAGCGGCATTGCTAACGGGTAGTTATCCAATTCGAATTGCCGAACCAAAAAACACCAAAGGTTTTCACACAAAATTGCACCCAAAAGAAGTAACCATTGCTGAAGTATTAAAAACTGAAGGGTATCAAACCGCTTGTATTGGAAAATGGCATGCGGGCGAAGAGACAGAACAAATGCCCTTAGAACAAGGTTTTGATTATTATTACGGCACGCCAAAATACAATGGAAATTCAAAATTAATAGAAGAATCTCCTTATCGTAGTCCGATATTGAGAAATAACGATACCTTAATGGTTATTAAGACGGTTGAAGAAATGGGCCTACTTACAAATAAGTACACAAAAGAGGCTACAGATTTCATCAAAAAAAACAAAAAAAATCCTTTTTTCCTTTATCTGGCCCATAATATGCCACATGTTCCTATTGGCGCTTCCGAAAAATTCAGAGGGAAATCAGAAGGTGGTTTTTATGGTGATGTCATCGAAGAATTGGATTGGAGTATGGGAGAAGTTCTAAAAACTTTGAAAGACGAAGGACTCGAAGAAAATACACTCGTGATATTTGTTTCAGATAATGGTCCCTGGATTGAAGAAAAAATTGGAGATCATGCGGGCAGCGCTTATCCCCTTAAAGGAAGTAAAGCACAAACATGGGACGGAGGTGTCCGTGTACCATGTATTATGCAATGGAAAGGACAGATAGAAGAAGGAGTGACCAATACTGAATTGCTGACAACAATGGATTTTTTTTCAACTTTTTCAGAGATTTCTGGGGCTAAACTTTCTCAGGAATTGACTATTGATGGAAAGAGTTTTAGTGATGTTCTTCTGAAAAATAAAAAAAGCAAACACGATTTTTTTTATTATTACGCATACACACACTTACAAGCTGTACGAGACAAAGAGTGGAAATTGGTAGTACCTCGTTCTAAAAATCCAGGTTATATGAAATGGAGGGGAAGGAAAATAAACGCCGTGAAAGAAGTACAACTTTTCAATATGAAAAATGACAAAGAAGAACAATACAACCTTGCGGAACAAAACCCCGAGAAAGTAAAAGAATTGATGTTATTGATTGAGGAAGGTCGAAAAGAGTTAGGTGATCACAACAGAATAGGTGAAGGTGCTCGATTTTTTGATGACGGCCCAAAAACTCAGCGCATAGATGAATATAATAAATGGAAAAATAATCAAAAAGAGAATTGATAAATTCAAAAAATATAAAACAATGAAAAAATTACTATTTAGTAGTTTAATAACAGTATTGATGTCTTGTTCCCCTACAGTTCCAAATCAGCAAAATGAGAAACAGATAGCCCAACAAGATTGGAGAATAGACGTTGAGCAAACCTTAAAACTATTCGGTCACCGAAACTGGATAGTTATAGCAGATGCCGCTTATCCAGAACAAAGCAATCCTGCAATCAAAACCATTACGATTGATGACAGTCAATTAGAGGCTACCGCCTATGTGAGACAGTTAATTGAAAAAACAAAGCATGTAGATGCAAATATCTTTATTGATAAAGAGATGAATTTTGTTTCCGAAAAGGATGCCAAAGGGATCGAATCTTACAGAGCCGACCTCGATAAAGTGTTGGAAGGAAAACCTGTAAAAACTATGTTGCATGAAGATATAATTCGTGAATTAGATGCCTCAGCAAAATTGTTTAATGTACTAATTATTAAAACCGATTTAGCCATCCCCTATACATCTGTATTTTTTCAGTTAGAATGTGGTTATTGGAACGGTGAAGCCGAAAAGAATATGAGGCAGCAATTAAAAAACGCATCAACAAATACTCCTTAAAATCACTAATTTAAAATCATATCGGCTGCTTTTTCTGCAATCATATATACAGGAGCATTGGTGTTTCCAGAAACAATTTTAGGCATAATTGACGCATCAACTACCCTTAGATTAGAAATTCCATGTACTTTTAAAGTAGGATCAACAACAGACATATTATCTGTTCCCATTTTACAAGTACCTACAGGGTGGTAAACTGTTTCAAGAGTTTTCTTTATGTGTTCAATAAGAGAATCGTCTGAAGATCGATTACTGGGAAGTCGATCTACTTCAGTGTGTTTTTTCATCGCTTCATCTTCCATTAGCTTAAATACTAGCTTACCTCCTTTAATAAGTTGATCAAGATCTTCTTTTTCCTCAAGAAAATTAGGTTGAATGATTGGTGGTGCTTTTGGATTTGAAGAAGAAAGACTAACCGTTCCCCTGCTTTTAGGATGTAATAACGTTGGTAATATAGTAAAACCATCTACTCTTGGATAATCATACAGATCATAAGCATCGTAACCGTATTCATTATCTATACATATTGGAGAAAAGTGGAGTTGAAAATTTACTTTTCCACCCTTTTGATAAAGATCAAAAAAAGCCATACCCTCAAGAGGACCAGCACAAAAAACTCCTTTTTTATTAACATAATAATTCCAAGCAGCTTTAAGTTGTTTTAAAGGCGATATATAATGATTGATACCCTCTTGAGTTTTAGATTGAGCGCATATTGGATAAAATAAATGATCCTGTAAGTTCTTGCCAACTCCTTTTAATTCATGCAAGCAATCAATTCCATGTTTTGTTAATTCTGAAGCTTCTCCAATTCCAGATAACATTAATAATTGTGGTGATTGAAAAGCTCCAGCAGAGAGTATTATCTCTTTTTGTGCATATACTTTAATTTTTTTTGAACCTTTAATATACTCTACTCCTACAGCTTCTTTACCTTTTAAAATTATCTTACAAACTTGAGCATGAGTTATAGCAGTTAAGTTAGATCTATTTAAAACAGGTTTTAAGAAAGCAGCTGCTCCACTATGACGTTTGCCATTTTTAATGGTACTATGAACCAAACTGGCACCTTCTTGATTTACTCCGTTATAATCATCATTTTTAGGTATACCAATTTTTTCACAAGCTGAAATAAATCCATCAACATAAGGTGTTTTAAATTTTGTAGGAAGTGTAACTCCTAACTCTCCAGAACTTCCATGATAGCCAGAATCTACCTTGTCAATTTGTTCATGATTTTCTGAGCGCTTAAAAAAGGGAAGCACATCTTTATATCCCCAACCATCATTACCAAGTTCTGCCCAACCATCATAATCTTCAGCATTTCCTCTTACATAAGCCATAGCGTTTGTAGAGCTACTTCCACCTAAGGTTTTTCCCCTTGGTAAATAGATTTTTCGATTCAAAACATTAACCTGCTTCTCGGTCCAAAAACCCCAATCTTGTTTACTTTTATGAATCTTTAAATATGCACCTGGAATATGAATATTCATATTTGAATCTGGTCCACCTGCTTCTAATAATAAAACTGAATTTTTTGAATTTTTAGACAAACGGTTTGCCAATACACAACCTGCAGAACCTGCGCCAATTATAATATAATCGTAAGATTGACTCATAAATCGTTGCCTTTACTGCTTTTAACTATCACTAAGTTAAAACAAAAAGTCACAAAACCTCAATAGTAATTTTTAATAGGTGCTTTCCTACTTATATAATATAGGTTTTCTTTTGATGTGAGATGTTTGTATAACTAGGTGTAATAGCGCAGATCTTAGTGTCTGATGGAAATTATATATTATTTATTTTTCACAACTACGGGTTGGACCCAAGCTTGCTTAGTTTCTCCGACTAGGTAAGGATTTTCTTTTAAATCATTAGAATTGATTTTTGCTCTGACAAAAAGGTCATTTTCTTGAAAAGTATAATCGGATGAAGTACCCTTAACCCTTTTTAATTCTTCTATATTATAACTGCCTTTACGATAACCCATAAAAATAATTTCGTACACAATCCCCTCTTTTGGTTCAACTTCGACAAAAAGCTTTTCCTTGCTGTGATAGACTTTTTTTAATAGGACTCCAGATGAGGAATAAAAATCTCCGGTTTCCATTGCCTCAATCAAACTTGCTGTTTCTATCTTTTGTGAATTAACCATAACCCAACCTCTTCCCGTATTACTATAATTAATGGATTTCACATGATAATTATGACTGTCATCAGTTGCAATACCTAGTAGCAGTGGTTTTCTATCATTGTAATAAGAAATATTGATTAAATCCCACATGGTTTCAAGGTCTATATGCATATCATCTCCCTCATTATGCACTGCAGGATGTCCGTTATATAGCTCAAAGAATCGTTCTCCATTGAGTTTTTTTAAATCCTCTACATTTATGCCATATCCAAAATTGGGATGGTTAATATGGGCAAACATTGAGATATTAAACTTTTTTCTTTGGGCATGAACTGCGTCTAAGGTTTGTTGCATAACCTCATAAACCGAATTACCTTTGAAAGGTTCAATTTTCTCTTTTATATTGGTGACGTTAATGTGAACAGGCTTGTTTTCAAAAGATGAGGTTACCTCTTCAGATCGTATAATTAAGAATGACTTAAGATGCTCAAGTTTTGATTTATATTCCTCAAAAGTTTTTAATCGAACATATGTTCCACTGGAATCAATTTTTGTTTCGACCCAATCTCCAAAACTTTTTTGATATTTTTCTAGGGTCTTATTTTGCTCATCTAATGTTTTCAATTTATACCAGTAATCCCTGCTAGCAATTGTGTTATGATCAGATAGGGCAATGAACTGATAGTTGTTATCTTTATACCATTGAATAATCATTTCCGGAAAGTCATCACCATCACTCCAAAAAGAATGGGTGTGTAAATTTCCCTTTTGCCAATACTGCTCAGGTGATTCTTGCTCACAAGAAACAAGTGAAATAAACAATAAATAAATAAAGTGTCTAGAAATTAGATTGACTTTCAAAATTTAAAATTTTATTGTGTTAATACAATATAAGCAATAATTTGATTATTCTACCTCAACAATCATTTCAATCTCTACAGCAATATTAGAAGGAAGGGAGCCCATTCCTACGGCAGCCCTAGCATGTTTTCCCCTTTGACCAAAAACTTCAACCATAAGATCTGAATATCCATTAATAACCTTTGGATGGTCTGTAAATTCTGATGTAGAGTTAACCATGCCTAATACCTTTACAATTCTCTTAACTCTTCTCAAATCACCTAAAGTTGATTTAAGAACGGATAATTGATTAATTCCTGTGAGGCGCGCAGCTTCATAGCCTTGTTCAATAGTTAAATCATCTCCTACTTTTCCATTTATATAGTTTCCATCATCTTTTAATGGTCCTTTGCCAGAAAGAAAAAGCAAATTCCCTGTACGTACAACGTTCACATAGTTGGCTACTGGACTAGATGGGTTAGACAGTTTAATACCTAGATCTTCTAATTTTGATTCTGGATCATAGTTTTTATCCACTGAATTAAAATTACAACTTAATAGTTGAAAGGAGAGAAAAAGTAAAATTATTTTATTCATTTATTTAAAATTTAAGTTGCGTTTGAAAGAATTTCTTTAACTCTTTTAGCGACAATACGCTCCTGTCCAGGAACCATCATCCAAGTTGTAATCCCTATAGTTTTACTATCTCCAACTGTTTGAATTGAAGGATGTCCTTCACGTAATTGCTTACGCATTTCATCAGGTGTTATTTTAACTAATTTCTGATTCCATTTTATTCGTAAACTAGGAACATGGTTAGCGTGTTTAGGCACATGTATCTCAGACCTCACTCCGTCAATAGAAGTAGCACTATCACTAATCAATTGTATTTGTGACTCCCACATTTTCCATTCATTTTTATGATCTTTTTTCAAATACATTTCAAGTGCAGCAAGCATACCAAGCACCTCTTCCTTATTAACTTTCATTCCACGACCTATAGTCTCGCCTCTTGGTGGAGTATGTAATCTAGCAGCTTCAATATATTTTCGCTTACCTAATAAAAGTCCTGCGCTTTGTGGTCCACGAAGTCCTTTTCCTCCAGAAAAGGCAACCAAATCAAATCCCATTCTTGTAAACCTAAACAAATTTTCTACTGGAGGAACGTCTGCCGCACAATCGTTAAAAGTTGGTATATTATGTTTTTTTCCCAAGGCAACAAATTCCTCCCATTTTATATCACCCTGTTCTGTATTTGCATTTAAGAACCAAAGCATAACTGTTTTCTTGGTGATTGCTTTTTCAAGTTGCTTAGCAGTTTTAACTTTTACGAGTTTTGCACCAACATTAGTAAGTGCTTGGGCATATCCAATAGTATGTGATTCTTGTAAAATGACTTCATTTTTCAAACCATCAGTATTAGGAAGTTGTTTTACTTTTTTCGTATCCATTCCACACATTATTCCAGCCATTCCAATACTCATAGCTCCAAATGCTCCAGAAGAAACTGTTGCATATTCACAATTCAGCAATTCAGCAATTCTTTCCCCTACTTTATCCTGTAATTCATCTAAATTTACATATTCAGATGCTCCGTAGCTAATAGCTTCAATAACTTCCTTTGGCATTAATGATCCTGTCATAGAGGTATATGTTCCAGCAGCATTAATAAATGTTCTAAGTCCTAATTCTTTAAAAAAATCTCTACGAACATTTGATACAACAGCTGCAGTTACAGGGTTAGCTGATAATGTATTAGATCCTAAAAATGCACCTACAAAAGGAAGTGATGCTAAGGTTTGAATTACTTTTCTTCTAGATTTCATAATATTTTTTTTTAATTAACTGCAGCAATGCAATCCATTTCAACTAAAGAATTTCCTGGTACTCCTCCATATGTAGCAACAGTTGTTCTTACAGGGGGTTTTGAACCAAATCTACCTCGATAAACTTTATTCATACCTTTATAATCTGCTAAATCTGCTAAATAAACATTAACCTTTAATACCTGCTCCATAGAAGAACCATTTCGCTCTAATTCTTTTTGTAATTCCTTAAGGACGTGATCAGCATGAGCTTCAATGTCACCTTCAAAATGAGCTCCTTTTCCTGCAACATAAAGAGTATTTCCATGTCTTACACCTCCAGAAAAAAGCGGAATATCTTGATCTTTAATAATTTCTCCTACTACTTTTTTTGATGAATTTCCTTGTGAAGCATTTACTGTACCTATACCAAAAAGGGCTGCACCTGACATCAACATTTTCTTTAATATAGATCTTCTTTGTTCGTTACTTTTCATAATTTATTTTTTTATTGTTATTATTGTTTTACCACATTCTTTTCTTAATTAATTCTTTGATTTGTTCCTTAGGAACTGGAAGTTTATCAATATGGTCTCTAATCCATTTTGAAAAATCATTTTCGATTTCTTCTGACCATTTATTATCAATTTGTCCTGGAGTATATTTTCCCTCTTTTAAACGAGTAATTCCAAACATATCTCTTAATCTTACAACTTCTGATGTTATAACTACTTGTTCCGCTAAATGAGCAGGAATAAAAATAACCCCCTCCCTTTTAGCTAGAACTACATCTCCAGGCATAACAGTTGCAGATCCAATTCTTATTGCATCATTAATACTTAAAAGCATAACTTCTGTTAAAAATGAGGGGTGCCAACCTCTAACAAAAGCATTAAAACCTTCAATTTGTGAAAGGCCTTCCATGTCCCTACTAGAAGCGTCAAAGACAACTCCAGTTTTTGTTTTGGCATATATGGAATTTCCTAAGTTATCACCTATCAATGTACCATCAATAATTTTCCCAAAACCATCTGCAACATACACGTCATTTTCTACAAGTCTATCAATTGGCCATGAATTAGTATTACCTATTTCTCCTTCTTTAAGTCCTTTATTTTTTATTTGTTCCGATACATCAGGGCGATTTGGCATATACTGAACTGTTAAAGCCCTACCTACAATAGTAACATCATCATGTAATGGTTCCCATCCTCCTTCAAATTGATTATGAAAGCCTTCATTTCTTAAAACTCCCCAAGCTTCTTCAATAGATACCTTTTTCATTCTTTCTAATATACCTTTTGAAACTTTTGGTCTTCCATCTTCAAAACGCTCACCTTGCCATTTATTTGTTAAAAATTTGATTTCAGATGAACTAAGCCCCTGAGCATTTATATGGGGAGAAATCATCCAAAAAAGTAAAAACAGATAGCTTATTATTCTAATTTTATTCATTTAGATAAATTATTTATTAATATTTTTTTCTGAGTCTTTGTCTCTCCACCATGTAGCAAGTGATGAACCTGAGATATTCATCCAAGGACCAAATACAGCTGGAGCAAGTCCAACGGTAGAAATTTTTCCCATCTCAAGAGCAATACCCGAGGCTAATCCTCCATTTTGCATTCCAACTTCTAAAGCTATTGTCCTACAGTCTTGCTCTTTCATCCTAAGCAAACGACATCCCCAGTAGCCAAGTAAATACCCCATTAAATTATGAATAATTGCAGCAATAATCAACAATATTCCAATAGTTAACAAATCGTCTCTACCTGCCGCTGTAATTATCATAATAATTAATGTAATACCTCCCATAGATATAATGGGCATTGTTTTATCTAGCCATTTCGCTTTGCCATGGAAAAAATAATTAAAAATTAATCCCAGCATTATTGGTAGTATCACTATTTTAATGATAGTAATCATCATTGAAATAAAATCAATTGGCACAAAAGAACCAGCAAGATATTTCATTAATATAGGAGTCATTAAAGGAGCAATTAAAGTTGCAATAGCAGTAAGTGTAACAGATAGAGCAACATTTGCTTTTGCTAAATAGGCCATTACATTTGATGCTAGGCCACTTGGAGAAGACCCAATCAAAACGACTCCTGCGGCAATTTCAGCAGGAAAATTAAAAACTGTAGCAAGTGTAAACCCTAACAAAGGCATGATACTAAATTGGCAAATTAATCCTACAACTACACCCTTTGGCATTTTAATAACTCCATAAAAATCATTAAAGCTCATAGCTGTTCCCATCCCAAACATGATAATTTGTAGCAATGGAACAATTAATTTTTTTAATTGAAAATCTCCAACTTGTACGAATGATTGAGGATAGTACATGGAAAGGCTTACAGCAGCGAAAATCAATACTGTAAAAGATAGTCCTTTAAAGCGATCAGTTCCTCTAATTCCAAATGCAAGAAACAAAAAAAACAAAACCATAGATGGACCCGTTTGAGAGCCTTGTCCGATAAAAAAAAGATATATAGTAACTAAAAAGAAAAATATAGATAATACAAGTAAAGTTTTAATTATTCTGCTCATAAATTTAATTTTTATTCCACTCATTACTTGCAAGTCCATTAAGATCGTAGACTATCTTCCCTGCTTTTATTGTCAATTCACATTCTAATATATTATTTCCTTTCATTCTTTTACCTTGTGTGTCAATAAAACCAAAATTTCCCTCCCTTAAATTCAACAATGTTATATCTGCCTCAGCTCCTACACTTAAATGTCCAAGATCAGTTCTTTTTATGTATTTAGCAGGGTTCCAAGTAGTTGACTTAATTATTTCATCTATCTCAATTCCCATATTTAAAAATTTCGACATCACATTTACGATGTTTTTCATCCCCCCATTCATACTTCCGGTATGAAGATCTGTGCTTATAGAGTTTGGTTTTAGTCCTTGTTTAACTGCAGGGATTGCCTGTTCAAATAAAAAACTTCCTCCACCGTGACCAACATCAAAAATAATTCCTTTTTGTTGAGCTTCAAGAACATATTCTCTTAATTTTCCATTTTTATCTACAATTGGTGTTCTGCCCCTAACATGAGCATATGTATGTGTAAAGATATCTCCAGGTCTCAATTTTTTTAATAGTAATTTGTCTAATGGTAACTCTGGATCACTGCTCCCAAAATCGATCATTACAGGTACATTAGCTAATCTTCCTGCTTCTACAACTCTATCTACAGGAATCCAATTATATCCATTAAAGTGAGCTAATTTTATTCCAACTATTTCACTAGGAAATTTATTAACAGTTTCTGCTGTTCTGCTAGGTTCCATATCACTAAGATTTTGTTCTACAGCACCTCCTTTCATTCCTGAACCTATAATATTAAGAAATGATAATACTCTTGTTTTAGACCTATCAATGATCTGTTTTTTAAAAGTTTTGAAATTTCGCCAGCCAGCTCCTCCAACATCAACAATTGTAGTCACCCCAGACCTAAATGAAAAACCATCTGGTGGAAGAGCATCAAAACTATTACTCAAATAATTGTTTGGTTCTGTCCCATGAAAATTATGACTATGAATGTCGATTAATCCAGGACTTACATATAGTCCATTCGCATCAATAATTCTAAGCGCTGATTTTATGGAGATATTTTTTTGGATTAAAGCAATCTTGTTATCAACAATGGCAATATCTATAATCTTATTTATATTATTTTTTGCATCAATAACATGTCCATTTTTTATCAAAATATCATAGACTTGAGTGTATGATTTTAATTGGAAAAGGGAAAATCCAACGATACATATTATTAGCTTTATTTTTTTCATTTATTTAAAGTTTCCTTAAATCTATTGTTTGTTTTTCTAAATTTTTCAACTTCTTCAAAAGTAATAGGACTTGAATTATTACCAAAATTAGTCCTAATATAAGTCAAAACATCAGCTATCTCTTCATCAGTCAAAAATGAATGTTGCGGCATAAATCCATCAAAAGTCTCTCCATTTACTTCTATCGTTCCATCCACTCCATTTATAGTGAGATGAACTAGCCTTTCCTTATCACCATTTACCCAATCTGTTGCAATCAATGATGGAAATCTACCAGAATCTCCCTTTCCATCGGATTGATGACAAGCAATGCAAAATTGATTATAAATATGTTGACCTGCTTTAGAAGTTTCCAAAACGATCCTATCATTAATAATGTCAGGGGTTCTTATGTGGGTCATCTTTTTTCTTTCCTCCATATGTGCTAATTCTTCATCTCCAAAATTTTTGCGTTCACCCTCAAATTCTACTCGCCATATTCTTCCCGTTACAGTTTCTCCAATATACATAGAGCCATCTGGAGAAAAAGCAATACTCATAGGTCTGTATACAGCATCCTTAACACTAACTATTGGGTCAACCTTAGCGAAACCATCTGCAAAAACTTCATATTCACCACTTGGTTTACCATCTTTGAATGGGACAAACCCAACAAAGTATCCAGACTGAGGATATGGAGTTCGATTTGTTGATCCATGAAAGGCAATAAATGCTCCATTTTTATATCTTTCAGGAAAATGCTTTCCATTATAAAAAACTAAGTCATTAGGTGCCCAATGTCCAGGGAATCCAATAATTGGATCTTTATATTGGTCACAACGACCAATAATATTTCCATCTCCACCATATTCTGGAGCAAGAACTTTTTTACCCTGAATTTGATCATAATAGCAATATGGCCATCCAAAATGATCGCCTTTTTCAATTCTAACAAACTCTTCTGATGGTAGAAGTGCACTATTCCACTTATTAATTTTATTTGGCCATAATCTAGTCAAATCATCTCTTCCATGTACTACTGAATAGAGATGTTTATCTTCTGTATTCCATTCTAATGCTACTATACTTCTTAGACCGCTAGCATAAAGTTCTCCGTCTTTTTGAGTTTGCCCTATTTTTTCCGCATCAAAACGCCATATTC
>DUAO01000077.1 GCA_012960805.1 Flavobacteriales bacterium
ATTATATTTTAAACCCTCTTTAATTATTCTTTCAGTATCCTCTGGAGAAAAATACCCTTTTTCACAAAAAACGTCAATGAAATCAATTAAATTTTTCTTTTTAAAGGCTGGTAGCATCTTATTTAAAACTAAGTCAATATATCCATCTTTGTTTTCTTTGAATTCATTAGGATAGGCGTGAGCGCCTAAGAAAGTGGATTTAACTTGCATTTTAGAGCTGTCTTTGATCTGTTTAATTACTTGAAGCATTTTTAATTCTGATTCAAAAGAAAGGCCATAACCAGATTTTATTTCAATTGCACCGGTACCTTGCCTAATTACATAGTTAATCCTCATTTTAGACTGATTATATAAATCTTCTTCAGAAGTGTTTTGTAATAACTTTGCAGAATTTAATATTCCACCACCTCTAGCAGCTATTTCTTCATAACTAAGCCCTTTTATTCTATCAATAAATTCTTTTGAACGATCGCCTGCAAAAACAATATGGGTGTGTGAATCGCACCATGATGGAAGCACCATTCTATCTTTTGCATCTATAACTTGATCTGTATTGATCTTTTTAAGCTCTTGCATTTTTCCAAAATCATTAATCTTACCATCTTTAATAACTAAATATGCATTATCAATTGATGGCACAAAAGACATGTCTTTTCCTGATACAAAAGGTGTTTTTTCAGTTCTACACTGAATTAATTTCTTTATATTTTTTATAAGTAGTGACATTGTTTTGAGATTAAACCATGTCTTCTGGTTTAACCCAGGAGTCGTATTCTTCAGAAGTTAGATAACCAAGCTTAATTGCTTCATCTTTAAGAGAAGTCCCATTTTTAAATGCTGTATTTGCAATCTCAGCAGCTTTATAGTATCCAATTTTTGTATTTAATGCTGTTACAAGCATTAAAGAGTTATCAAGCTTAGTTTTTATTACATCTTTATTTGCAGTAATACCAGAAACACAATTAGTGTTAAAACTATTACACGCATCAGCCAAGAGTCTTGCAGACTCAAGAATATTGGCAGCAATCATAGGTTTAAAGACATTTAATTGATAATGTCCTTGAGTGCCTCCAAATGTTATTGCTGTATCATTTCCAATTATTTGAGCGCAAACCATAGTCATTGCTTCACATTGGGTTGGATTTACTTTTCCAGGCATAATTGAGCTCCCTGGCTCATTAACTGGTAGATTTATCTCACCAATTCCACTTCTTGGACCTGAAGCAAGCATTCTAATATCATTAGCAATTTTATTTAATGAAACAGCTAATCCTTTCAGTGCACTATGGGTTTCAACAATAGCATCATGTGCAGATAATGCTTCGAATTTATTGTAAGCAGACTTAAAAGGTAATTTAGTAAGATCTTTAATTACTTCTGCTACTCTTTTAGCATATCCTTCAGGAGTATTTATTCCAGTTCCTACAGCGGTTCCACCTAATGCAATTTCTGATAGATGACCTAGTGAATTTTTAAGACTAACAATGCCATGATCTAATTGAGATTCATAAGCAGAAAACTCTTGACCCAATGTAATAGGGGTAGCATCCATCAGATGTGTCCTACCAATCTTTACAATTGATGTAAACTCCTTTACTTTTGAGCCTATAGAAGACCTTAAATCTTCTAGTGCAGGAATAGTATTCTCTACAATCAACTTATATGTAGCTATATGCATGGCTGTAGGGAAGGTGTCATTAGAAGATTGTGACTTGTTAACATCATCATTAGGACTTATAAGCCTTTCTCCCTCTCCTAATTTATTTCCTAAAATTTGATGTGCTCTATTAGCGATCACCTCATTTATATTCATATTGGTTTGTGTTCCTGAACCAGTTTGCCAGATAACAAGAGGAAATTCATCATCCAATTTTCCTTCAAGGATTTCATCACATACCTGAGAAATCACATCTAGCTTATCTTTATCTAGTATACCTTTTTGATGATTAGTTAGGGCAGCTGCCTTTTTTATGATAGCAAAAGCATAAATTATTTCTATTGGCATTGATCCGCTTGGACCAATTTTAAAGTTATTTTTAGATCTTTCGGTTTGTGCTCCCCACAATCTGTTAGCAGGCACCTTAACTTCTCCAATGGTATCTTTTTCAATTCTATAATCCATGATTGATTATATATATATGCAAATTTACGGATTTTAGTTGATTTCCTGTATAATATTACTATAGTATAAAGTATTTTGTTGAAAAATTAATTTTTAATAAATACTAATATAAATTGGTAATATTATATCTTTGCAGCAATATTTCTTATCAAGATATGTTTGAATTTGATCAATACTTAGGATTTTTAGCATTTATGACAATTGTAACCATGGGGTTTTGGTTAATGTTCTTAATGCTTCTTGTAGTAATTCCTTATTGGGTAGTTGGCGCGTTAATTGAGAGAATTAATGAGCTTTTACAAGAAAGAAAAGCTAAAAAGCAACTTATTCCCTAAAATTCCATAGCTTCATCATCATAACTTTGCTGTTGTTGCTGTCTTTTGTACTGATTTTTCTTTTGGTTAAATCTGTAAGTAAAGTTTAAAGTAAAAGATCTTTTTCTCCACCTAAACTCAGAACTATTATAGAAAGTTTCATTGAATGTCTTAGATCTCCATCCTCTTTGATTAAGTAGGTCCCTAACATTAAGAGTTAAGGAAGCTTTTTCTTTAAATAATTCTTTGCTAAAAGCTAAGTCAATTGAAAAATCTCCTTCACTTTTGGTAATTGCAGTTTCTGAAGGCCCTCTGACATTCATTCTTGTTTGCCATTCAATTTTTCCAGGAAGAGTTAATTTATTATTTAATCTAAAACTCCAACTTACATTTTCATTATCATATA
>DUAO01000078.1 GCA_012960805.1 Flavobacteriales bacterium
AAGCTAAGAAAAAGTATTAATTATTATCTTGCCGGCCTTTAAATGATCACGCCAGAAATTATATTATTTGTTCTACTCGCCTACTTAACAGGAGCATTTCCTTCAGCAGTCTGGCTGGGTAAATTTTTTTATAATACTGATGTGCGTGAGTACGGAAGTGGTAATGCAGGTGCTACTAATACTTTTAGAGTGTTAGGTAAAGGTGCTGGTATTCCTGTGCTTTTGATGGATGTTTTTAAAGGATGGTTATCGGTTAGTTATGTTAACTTTATTAGTAATACTGACGCTTTATCTCCAGAGCTGTTTTTCGAAAACCAATTAGCTTTTGGTATTGCTGCTGTTATCGGACATTTGTTCCCTATCTACACTGGCTTTAGAGGCGGAAAAGGTATTGCAACAATGTTAGGCTTATTAATTGGGTTACAGCCTTTGGCAGCTTTGTCCTCATTTATTGTTTTTGTTGTTGTATTTTTGATTTCAAAATATGTTTCACTAGGTTCAGTAATAGCTTCTTTTGCTTTTCCAATATTTGTAATCTTAGTTTTAGGTTCAACAAATGACTCTTTAAATTTATTTGCTATTTTTGTCCCAATCTTATCGTTAATAACTCATCAAAAAAATATTGAACGTCTTGTCAGGGGAGAGGAAACAAAGATTAAATTTGGTAAAAAATAACTATTATGAAAGAATCTTCAAAATCTATGCCAAAAGCGAGTGAAAACAAAATAAAAGTAAAATCGTTATTTTTAATAAATGATAATTATAATTCTTTTGATTATGTTGTGGATTGTTTAACTGCAATTTGCGATCATAATCCTATACAAGCCGAACAATGTGCACTACTTACACATTACAAAGGTTCTTGTGAAATTATGTTAGGTGATAATGATAGTTTATTGCCTGTGCAAGAAGATCTAAGCCTTTATGGACTTAATGTTGAAATTCTTTAATATTTCTTTCCAAAAAGAAATTGTAAAGGAGCGAATAAATTATATTTGCACCCTCAAAACTGGCTCTGTAGCTTAACTGGATAGAGCACCTGACTACGGATCAGGAGGTTGGGGGTTCGAATCCCTTCAGAGTCACAAAATAATTAGCTTGCCTATTTGGCGAGCTTTTTTTATTTTATTACCTTTATAATAGCTGACTTTTCCAAAGTAAGTTGGGTAATGATTGGGTATTTTGTTTTACTGTCTACTAATTCTATACGACTAGTATTAGGAGGAGAGTTTCCCAAATTAGTAGCTTTTATCTCAATGATATTTTCCTCATCTTGAAGTTTATATTTTATTTTTTTGCGTTTGTTTTTGGTTTCAAAATCATCAAGAATAATGTTTCCATTTATAGTAAGCTGAATTTTATCACCATCTTCTTTATTGGCATCCCAAATAAACAGTTTCAGTTTATTGCTTTCCCAATTAATAGTAAAATCATCACCATCTTTTAAAATTTGAGTTTGTAAAATTTGAGTTGAATCTAGCTTCTCTTCCTCTATTTGTTTTTCAATTTTCTTTTTTATTTTGGAAATTTTCTTTTCCAGTTTTTTCTTTTCCATCAAAATTATTTTACCGCTAGCACATTGGGTGCTATCCAAAAAATTACCGGTAAAATCACCTTCCAAGCGTTTACTTCCGAACTTTCCTTTAAAGGAAAGGGTCATATTTATATAGCAAAAAGTATTTATTGCTGCTTCTGATTTTGTAGATAGAATTTGGGTTTCTTGTAATTGAAATGACTTATCACTTTTAAAATACAAGCCACTTATTTCGCTTTTAGTTTCGTCTTCTAACCCTATATTAGTAATAGAGTAGCCATTTACTACACCCTTCTGTTCAATTAGCTCAAGGCTAAAACTAATTGATGTTTTATTACTTAATAAGAGTGTACCTAAATAACTAAATGTATTTTGGCTGAAAGTAATATTACCTATAAGTAAAAGTAAGAAAGTGATTAGATACTTCATATACACAAAGCTATTAAAGAAAAGTGTATTTGCTATGCATTGCATAATACTTTATTTTTATTGTTTTATTTTTGATTAATATTTAACAGATGAAAAATCAATTTATACTTTTACTTATTATACTTACAAAAGTAAGTTATGCTTCTTTTCCAGTATTAGATAAAATCAATGAACCAGATTTATCTAATTTTTTGATTTTTGGCTTGGCAATAATTTTATCTGTTTTAGGTTTTATTTATAATAAAAGAAAATATGGAACCTATTATAACCCAAATAAAAAGCAGGAAGTATGGTTGTGGAAATATAAGTGGATTGTCTTATTATTTATTCTTGTAATTTCGATAATTGCAATGGGAGCATTGTCAGATTAAGAAATTAATCCTTCAAATTCCATCCCCTCAAAAGTAGCAGAACTCATCATTAAAAGATTCTGATTTTTCCAATCTAGTGATTTTAAATATTTTTCTAATTCTTTTGAGTTTGTGAAAACCAATAAATCTTCTCTTCCGAAAGCACTATGTACCTGTGTTTTAGTAATTGGATCTAATTTTTTATGAGCAATAGCTTCTGGGCTAAAATAAACGATAGCCGTATCAGGCTCATCCATGCAACCCTTGTATTGCTTCAGGAATTCATCACTCAAACTACTAAATGTATGGAGCTCCATGCAAGCTACTAATTCTCTTTCTTTAAACTGTTTTTTCATAGCTGAAGAAGTTGCTTTCAGTTTTGATGGAGAATGTGCAAAATCCTTATAAATTGCAGAAGTTTCAGTCATTTTTACCAATTCCAGTCTGTTAGAAGCCCCCTTAAAAGAAGCAATCTTCTTATAAAAATCTATATCTAAAATACCTAATTC
>DUAO01000079.1:0-597 GCA_012960805.1 Flavobacteriales bacterium
AACTTACATTAGTCGTAGAAACAATTACTGTATGATTACAGTAAACACAACTACTATCATTAATTGTTGCAAGTGGGTTATAATTTGTAGCCAATGAGTCCGTACAACCTAGAATAGGAGTATAAAAGAACCAATCAAACTTTTGTGCACGATACAAATTTCCACCATTAGCATATTCCAATTGAAAAACAATCTGATTATTTGTATCAACCTCTGTAACAATTGAGCCTATACCTAACCATTGAAGATTTCCAAAATCAACAAGAGTATTCCCGTTTGGTAATCTTTGCACCCCTCCTATTGATGGTGTATACAAAGAATCTGGATGAACAAATTCCCACACTTTTGTAGCTTCCATTAAGTTGGTATCTAACTCATATTCAACAGCTCTTGAGATATTAATTGTACCTGTATACTGAGCACTATAATTTCCATTATCATAAAGTAAATATCTATTGTTTCCTAGACTTCTTATTGTATGTTGGTGTGTAAAAGGATAGTCATTTACAAATGTAATATCAGTTTGAGAACCTCCCCATCTCCAAATAATCTCTCCGGTTGTTCTGTGTATTTTGGTTATTTCATCCAATCCTCTGC
>DUAO01000079.1:713-13834 GCA_012960805.1 Flavobacteriales bacterium
TCCCAACTTTTCCACTCAAAAATAAGATTATGATTTGCATCCAACTCCTGAATAATTAATCCTTCTACAATAGCATTTGGATCTCCTCCTGGAACTACAGTATCCATTGCATAAGGCTGTTCATCATATGCAAAAAGAACATAATTACCATTTGCTAAAGCCAAAAAATCATGAGTATCTGCAGTATATCCATTCAAACAATAAACAGAGTCAACTTCATTTTGGAGAGAATCCATAATAAACCACCCATTAGATGATCTGTCAAAATAGGAAATTTTATTATTGTAATTTACTTTAAAATCCCATCCTTTCATTCCCAAATTCTGAGAATATATTTCAGTTATTGAAGGGTCAATAATCTTAACAGGTTTTATAGGAGGTCCACCTAGCTGAAAAAACAAATTAGCTTGCCATGCATCAGGTGTATTTACTGTAACCGTATAATTTGGTTGAGAAAATACCAAGATTGGCAAACAAAGTAAAAGCAGTAGTAGTTTTCTCATATTATTTAATTATTAATTTCTTTTCAGTTGATCCATCACTATAGATATATAGTAAGGTCATATTTGGTTTTGGAGTAACGCTTCTACCAAATACATCCAATACTTTTATTAATTTTCTTTGAGTAGTATAATCTTTGATTCCTGTTGCATTACAATTCATGCTGAAAGTTGTCCAACTATCAGTAGCCCAATTATATTCTGCAAAAGCAACATCATCAACATCAATGCAATTTAATCCAGGATTATTCATTGATTGAAAATACCATAATCCAGAATTATTGCCATTTCTAAGATCAATATATGTAAGCTGATTACTACCGCATGAAACCTCAAAAAGCTGAGTGTTATTACTCAGATTAAGAGATGATAATTGATTAGAATAGCAAAACAATTCAGTTAAGGCAGTAAAATCCTCTATACCAGTCAAATCAGATATACCCAATCCATTTATATACAAAGAGTTAACTGTATCAATGGCCGTAGTTTCAACAGTATCATCTAATGCAAAATCATAACCCAAATTAATAAGTGCTAGCTCAAAATTATCATCTGGAACAAAGGTAAATTGCCCAGCAACAAAAAGAGGAAAGCAAAGTAATATGAAAAGTAGTTTTTTCATAATCTTAGTTGTTTGTTAATCTATTGTTTTCTTGAATACTATCATTGTACTATAGCCCCAAAACGTATCTTTGATACTATCTACTTCCCATCCTTCTAGAGAATAACGATTGAGAGCATCTTCTGTTTTTTTTCCTACTTTTTCTCGTGACCACCAATCAGAGCAAATAATAACTTTATATTTTTTCATAATCTTAGTTGTTTGTAAATCTATTGTTTTAAAGTCCTCAAATTTAAGCATTATTTATCAATCCCCAATTAGTCTTATCATCACAGATGAGCTTAGTAGTCGTATTTACTAAACCTTTAGGTCTTCCTGTAGGGTTTTCGTTTGTTCCTTTCTTAAATAGCATACTATATAATAGAAAAGTTGCAGATTTATTCTATAACTATTTTTCTCTCTACTGTTCCGTCATCATAGATGTAAAATAGAGGTTGATTTGTTTGGCTTGCTTCTCTTCCTAAAAGGTCTGTAATTTTAATAACATTTCTACTCTTAGCTATTTCATTAATAGCTGTTGTACCAATACTAATATTAAATGGATAAATACAAGCAGTTACTGGATTTCCAGCAAACCAGCTATCCATTAAGTGTAGAGTTCCGCTAAATGGTAAATTAAAATTTTGAAGAACCTCTAAGAACCTGGTCTCTGTAGTATTTGCCATAAGAGTATAAACATTAAGTGCTGTATTAAAATTTTCATAAGCTATCGTATCTCCTGCACTATTTAATAAGATAAAACCAGGGTAGCCAACACTTGGGCCATAACCAAAAACTTGTACATCAATATATATTAAATTTGGTGTTGTAGTTGTGTCAATTTGGTTAAAACTAACAACCACTGAGTCACATTCATTTGGGGGTGTCTGCCCCATTGACATCAAGATCCAACCACCATTATATAAAATAGTATCGCACATTATACAAGTAAATGTCATTCCTTGCCCAGTAATTATTGCAGTTGCACACACCAATACAGTATCCAAATTATTAAGATTGAATGTTGGATTGTATACAGAATCAGAAGTGATAAATGCTCCAGTGTTAAAGTTAGTTACATTCCAATTAATATCAAAAGAGTATAAAAAGGTGTTCATATAAGGATTAGCTAAAGTTGTGTATGTAACAGTTGTTGGTGTAGATCCTGAAATCGAAATAGATACAGAATCACAATAAACAACTTGAGAATGAGCATGTAATCCAAGAAATACAAAAAGGATAAGTAATATTTTTTTCATAATATTTGTTTTTAATTTATTATTTCATAAACAATTAATGTTTCTACATCTTCTGGAGCAACTGTTGTTGGGTCATTGGTATAAAACTCATAAGGCAAGTCAGAAAGCGATATTTTATTTGCATCAGCAAATTCATAAATTTTGTTATGAGTTACTGCACTCATCTGGTAAGCGCCAAAATGAGTAGCCTGTAGCGTTTTTCCTGCAATAGTCTTATCTAATATAATTCCATATTCGTTTTCAAGTAAGTGCTTATAAGGATCTACAACCCATGAATCAACTATTCCATATTTTTTGGCAAGCATAATATCTAATGCATCTTTATCAATCATAACTGAAGCTTGAAAGACTACTTTATCCTCATCTCCAGGATTAACAGGAAAACTAATCCATTTTGCAAAAGGTCCTGAGAGTGGCTGTAAGCCATTGGCACCTACAAAGTCAAACAATTCTCCATAAGTTGTCCCTAAAGAATCTCCAATATCACCGATAGAACAAGTATTTTCAATGTAAATATAGCTTTGCTGTTGCCAATCTACAGTAGTTACTTCTGATGATTTTGCTGGCATGTTTTCGCATACTTCTTTTAGGCCTGCCAAACCTTTTTCAAAATCAGGTCCAGCCATTTTATCAAAAAATAAAGTCATAAATCGTGAGAAAAAAGACATCTCACCTTTCATTCCCCAAGTTACTTTTGTACCTCCATCAATAGCATCAAACTGCCAAAAACCATATGCCACAGGAAAAGATTCAAAATTAAGCTGGGTTTCCATTCCTTCCAAACTGCAAGAGGTTATTTCCAAAGCACCTTTCATCTCATCAGAACCAATCCAATCCATTTTAGCACCTAATCCTCTTTCAGTACCTGAATAATTAGTGATCATTGAAGTGTCATTTTTCCACCAAACAGCCCAATTTTTCCATTGGTGTAAATCGGTAACTTGCTCATAAACAATATAGGTTGGTACATTTATTTCCACACTTCTTTCCACATGATAATCAGGAGAAATAAACCAATTGAATGTTGTAAATGCTAAAACAACAATTAATACCCACTTTAATATTTTCATCAATACTTTCATAATTCCAACTTTTTGATTAATAATTAAGACGGCAATTTACAAAATTCCAGTAAATTTGGACTTTTAAAAATAAAGCAAAATACAATGATAAAAAAGATAACAATTTTATTACTTATCTCTTCAACAGTATCCGCTCAAGATAAAGGACAATTTGAAAGCTATTCTAATACTTTTTATGGAGAGATTTTAAAAGAAAGTAATATCTACAACAAAACAGAAAAAGATGCTTACAAATCCTTTAAAATGAATTTTGATGGAAAACAAATTCCGCAAAGTTTAGATAAATTTACAATAGTAGAAGCTGAAAACCCAATATCCCAAGGAAATACAGGTACTTGTTGGTGTTTTTCGACTACTTCATTTTATGAAAGTGAAATTAATCGGATAAGTGGTAAAACTATCAACTTGTCAGAACTTTATCCAGTTTATTTTGAATATATCGAAAAAGCTAGAGGGTATATTAATAGCAGAGGAAATACTCATTTAGGAGAAGGTTCTGAAACCAATGCTGTACAAAGAATGATGGAAATATATGGCACTGTTCCTTTTGAAGCTTTTAAAGGGAAGCCAAGCGACCAACCCTTCTATAATCATGAAAAAATGTTTGGGGAAATAGAAATTTATCTTAAAAATTGTAAAGAAACAAACTATTGGGATGAGGAAGCAATTCTATCAAACATCAAATCTATTTTAAATCATTATATGGGAGTACCTCCTACCACATTTAAATATGAGGGGAAAACATACACTCCAAGAACTTTCCTAACTAAAGTCACTAAGCTTAAACCAAACGATTATGTTGATTTTATGAGTTTACTGCAAAAACCTTATTGGACACAAGCCGAGTACAAGGTTCCAGATAATTGGTGGAGATCTGATGCTTACTACAATGTACCTTTAGATGATTTTATGTTTGCAATAAAGAATGCAATTGAAAATGGTTATTCTATCTCAATTGGTGGTGATGTTTCAGAAAGTGGTTACTCTTCAAATCATGATGTAGCAATGGTTCCTTCTTACGATATACCATCAGAATATATTGATGAAAATGCAAGGCAATTCCGTTTTTCAAACGGAACAACTACTGATGATCATGCCATTCATTTAATTGGCTATAAAATTGATACAAATGAAGATTGGTGGTTTTTAATTAAAGATAGTGGCTCAGGTTCCAGAAATGGAAAATTCCCTGGCTATTACTTTTACCATGAAGATTTTGTAAAACTAAAAATGATGACGTTTACTATTCATAAAGATGCTGTAAAAGAAACATTAGATAAATTTAATAATAATGAATAAAGCACTTTTACTATTACTTATTCCTTTCTTAGGGTTTTCTCAGAATATAGATGATTTATTTACTGATAGAGGAGAAATTTATTTCTCATTTGAATATAAGAATAAAAGTCAATTAAATGAACTTTCTAAGATCATTTCCATTGACCATAAAACAACTGATGCAATGGCTTATGCCTATGCAAATAAATCGGAGTTCACAAAGTTTCTTCAACAAGGTATTAGTTATCAATTAATTAAAAGGAGACCTTTAAACTTTAGCAATATCACTAAAAATAATTGGGGCTATTACCCTACTTATACCGAGTACACCAATATGATGCAAGCATTTACTGATTCTTTTCCAGCAATCTGTAAACTCCATCATATAGGCACTTTAAATTCAGGTAGAGAGATATTAATATTACAAATTTCAGATAATGTAGGTCAAAAAGAAAATGAACCTTCCTTTTTATATACTTCATCAATGCATGGTGATGAACTGGCCGGATATGTTTTGAGTTTAAGATTAGCGGATTATATTTTAAACGGATATGGAAATAATCAGAGATTAACAGATTTGGTAAATGAAATAGATATATGGATTAATCCCTTGGCAAATCCTGATGGAGCATATTCAGGAGGAAATCAAGATGTATGGTCAGCAACACGCTACAATGCCAATTGGGTAGATCTAAACAGAAACTATCCTGACCCTCAAGATGGCCCTCATCCTGACGGAAACCCTTATCAAACTGAAACGAATATATTTTTAGGGCTTTCGGATACAGTAAATTTTACAATTTCTGCTAATATGCATGGTGGTGTTGAAGTCTGTAATTATCCCTGGGATACTTGGAGCACTTTGGCGGCAGATGATAATTGGTGGGAATATGTCTCTCATGAATATGCTGATTCGTGTCAGGCAAATAGTGGTAACGGATATTTTAACTATCTGAATGATGGAACTACTAATGGATATGATTGGTATGAAGTAAATGGCGGAAGACAAGATTATATGAATTACTTCAGATATTGCCGTGAATTTACATTAGAACTTTCAGATGACAAAACGCCAGATCCTAACGATTTACCAACGCTTTGGGATGCAAACTACCCTTCCTTATTAAACTATATAGAACAATCTTTATTTGGACTAAGAGGTATTGTAATAGATAGCATTACAGGCGATCCATTAAAAGCAAAAGTTGAAATCAGTAATCATGATATAGATAGCTCTCATGTATATTCTAATTTACCAATTGGAAACTATAACAGATATTTATATCAAGGAAATTATGATGTAACTTTTAGTAAAAGTGGATACTATCCTAAAACAATTAACACAACTATATTAAATAATACTTCTACTATTGAAGATATTCAATTAGCACCAATAAATTCAACACCCACTTCTATTGCTGAAGAAATAGCCAGAAATGCTAAAAATTTATTTTTCGATATTTTAGGTAGAAAAAACAAACAAGCCAAAAATAGTCTTCAACTTATCAAAACAGAAAGAGGTGCGCTTAGCAGACAAATTATAATACACTAATAATGAAGAAACTACTTACACTACTCATTTGCCTACCCTTATTTACGCTAGCACAACAAACCATAAACGGAAGTATTACACATGACGGCTTACAAAGAGATTATATTATACATATTCCAAGTTCGTATAATACAAATACTTCTATTCCTTTAGTTTTTTGTTTTCATGGATATGGATCAAATGCAAGTACAATTATGTCTTATGCTAATTTTAATTATGTTTCGGATACCGCAGGTTTTATTGTTGTCTATCCTCAAGGCACTCTATTGCAAGGAACAACTCATTGGAATGTTGGTGGATGGACAACTGGCAGCACAACAGATGATGTTGGTTTCACCACAAGTTTATTGGATTTCATTTCAACTGCATATAATATTGATGCTACAAGAGTATATAGTACTGGAATGTCAAATGGGGGATATATGAGTTTTCTACTTGCTTGTCAATTGAGTGATAAAATAGCTGCAATTGCATCTGTAACTGGCTCCATGACTCCACAAACATACAATGCATGCAATCCTCAACATCCTACTCCTATTTTACAAATACATGGGACTAATGATCAAACAGTTCCCTACCTTGGAGATCCCACATGGACAAAATCTATTGATGATGCTCTTCAGTATTGGGTAGCTTATAATAATTGTAATATCTCTGCCACAATAACAGCCATACCAGATATTAATATATTTGATGGAAGTACTGCAGAACATATTGTTTATGATGGAGGTGATAATTATGTCACAACCGAACATTTTAAAATATATGGTGGGGATCATGATTGGCCTGGAGTGTGGGGAAATATGGATATTCACGCTTCTGCTGAAGTATGGAAATTCTTTTCTAAATACGATATTAACGGATTAATTAGTACAAGCACATCTATAGATGAAATTATAAAAGAAAAGCGGATAGTTAAAATAACTAATATTTTAGGAAGAGCAGCAACTCTTAAAAACAATACTCTGCTTTTTTACATCTATAATGATGGAGCAGTAGAGAAAAGAATAGTTATAGAATAAATGACAACAGCTATTGTATTATATGATGGAGATTGCCAATTTTGCAAAAAGTGGATATGCTTTGCAAAAAGTAAATTACAAAAGAATGAAATATCATTTCTTCCATTGAGTTCAAGCAAAGCAATAAACCTACTTGAGGATTACAAAATAACAAATCAAGATTCTATAGTTTATATTAAAGATGATGTAGTCTGTTTAAAATCAAGAGCAGTTTTGAAAATTTGCAGACAATTAAAATTCCCATATAATCTACTTTACTGCTTAACTATTTTACCTACTTTTCTGCTTGACTTCTGTTACAATTTTATAGCAAAAAGAAGACTTACTTTTAATTCAAAAAAACAATGTTGTAATGGCTAATAATGTATTTGGAGAACCTTTAATTACTTGCAGTAAAGAACCTGTAACTGGCTACTTTCGTGATGGCTGCTGCAATACTGACCAAACTGATGCAGGATTACATACGGTATGTATTGTTGTAACTGAAAAATTTTTACAATTTTCTTTGGCTGCTGGAAATGACTTATCAACTCCTTTGCCACAATTTAATTTTCCTGGTCTGAAAGTAGGTGATAAATGGTGTTTATGTGCTTTGCGTTGGAAAGAAGCTCTGCAACATCATTATGCTCCAAAAGTTATACTTGAAGCTACTCATGAAAAAACTTTAGAGGTAGTTGCTCTAAGTGATCTGATAAAACATGCTAGCAGATAAAGCTATGTTCGATATTGCAATTTTTACTGACAATCGTTATGTCAATCCTACTACAACTAATTGGTATGTTATTTAACAGACAATAAGGACACAGCAAATTCAATTTCATCTTTAATAAGATGATCTCCTAAATTTTCAAAAAAGTTACCTGAGTTATATTCAATACCCCACTTAGTACGGTCAATCTTAATCTTTGCTGTTGCTGAAAAGTTTAGTCCATTAATTGTAACCTTTGCTGGAAAAGTTACAGGATGTGTAATTCCTTTAATTGTTAAGTCGGCTACAATTTTATAAGAGTTGTCATCACCTTTTACAGCTTTAGTTATAGTAATAGTGGAAAGCGGGAATTGTTCAACATTAAAAAAATCTTTACTCTTCAAATGTCCATCTAATTTTGCTCGATATTCTTCAGATTCAATGTCAGTGTCACTAATTGAAGTCATATCAATGCTAAACTGCCCACCAACTAAAGTGCCGTGATCAATCATTAACATTCCTTTTTGAATATTTACAGTTCCCTCATGAGATGAAGCAACTTTAAATCCAATCCATTTAATAGTTGAATTCTCAGCATTTACCCTTACATTATCAATATGTGGCTTAGTTGCAAAACTAAAAGTAGTTATGATTGCTAGTGCTATTGTTAAAAATGTTCTTTTCATGATTTTATTTTTTAATTTATTCATCAAAAATACATAAATTTACGGCACAAACAAATATTATGATAATGATAAAAAAATTTACTTTTGAAAATAAAGCCTTAAGAGAAAAGGCTTTTGCAATCCGCCATAAGGTATTTGTTATTGGACAAAATTGTCCAAAGGATTTAGAATATGAGTTTGAAGAAGAGTCTACTCACTTTTTATTATCTGAAGATGGAGTGCCATTCGCTACTGCTCGGCACAGAAAAACAGAAAAAGGATTCAAATTAGAACGCTTTGCTGTGCTTGAAGCTGCTAGAGGAAAAGGATATGGCATGCAGATATTACAAGCCATATTGCATGATTTAAAAGATGAAAAAGAAGTGAAATACATGCATGCGCAACAACAAGTAATTCCTTTTTACGAAAAAGTAGGTTTTGAAAAAGTAGGCAACTTATTTGAAGAAGCTGGAATAATGCACTATAAAATGAAGTTTAGTAGAGATTAAAAAGCAGTAATACTAGAAGTAACCTTGCTGGTCCAGCTAAAAATATCTTCAGATCTACCATACTGCAAATCTTGTAATTGTTTCTTAAATCGCATTGATATAGGGTTTTCTTGAGTTGGGATATTCATCTTTATATCTTCAAGTGTAATTGATTTAACAGCAACAACTGTTACTGCCGTACCAGTACCAAAAGCTTCTTGTAAAGTTCCGTTTTTTGAGGCCTCTAGTATTTCAGCAACTGAAACAATTCTTTCCTCTACATCTATTCCTGCATCAATAGCAAGCTTTAAAATACTATCACGTGTGATTCCACCTAAAATACTATCTGAAAGTGAAGGGGTGATTAATTTATTATCAATGCGGAACCAGATATTCATAGTTCCAGACTCTTCAATATATTTATGTTCTTTTGAATCTGTCCAGATTACCTGAGTAAATCCTCTTGCATTAGCCTTTTTTGTTGGATAAAAGGATCCAGCATAATTTCCAGCTGCCTTAGCATAACCAACACCCCCGTTTGTTGCTCTTGAAAAATGCTGTTCGATAACTAAATCAATTGATCCTGGATAATAATTTATTGTTGGTGAAGTTATTATCATAAAAGTAAATTCGTCAGATGAAGAAGCTTTAATCCACTCAGATGAGGCAAAAATAAATGGTCGAATATATAATGAGTATCCATCATCAGCCTTACACCATTCACCATCCAATTTCAACAACTCAATTAATCCATTAATAAATACATCTTCAGGTATTTCAGGAATTGATAATCGAACTGCCGATTGATTTAATCGTTTAAGATTCTCCTCTTTCCTAAAAAGCAAGACCTCATCATTGTTGTTTTTAAATGCTTTCATGCCTTCAAAAACAGACTGGCCGTAATGTAAAACTTGCGTACCTGGAAACATACTAATTGGGCCGTAAGGTTCTATCTGTGGCGCTAACCACTCGCCATCCTTATAATGACAAACAAGCATATGATCAGAGAAAACTGTACCAAATGGTAAGTTTGAAAAATCAGTTGTATTTAATCTTGAAATACTTGTTTTTGTAATTTTCATATCATAAAAAATTCGTAATTTATAACGGATGCAAAGGTACAAAAAAAGAGGGGAAAACCCCCTCTTTTTAAAGCTAAGAAACTATGAAAATAAGTTTACTTAACTACAAGTAATTTTTTAGTTGTTATTGTTAATCCGTTAGCATTAGCAATATTTACAAAGTATTGTCCGCTTTTTAAATCAAAATTCTTAATTAGAATATGATTTCCTACTGACAAGTTAAGTTGCTTAGCAGACACCTTAACGCCTAAGATATTATAAATATCAACTGAAATATTTTGTCCTTTATCCAAACTTAAAGGAAGCATAAAACTATTGGAAGCAGGATTAGGATAGATTTCATGCACTTTAAACGCATCTAACTCCTCAACAGCTGTTGTTAAAGTAACTTCAAATTGCACAGTCTCATCATAGTAGAAGAAGCCATCAGAGGTACGCAACACAACTAAATAAGGATTTGGACGCACTTGACTCATATCAGGAGTCCAAGCAAAAGTCCCTTCAATTTCATTCCCATTTAATGTTGGAACATACCCAAAAGTTGAAGCTGAAATAGTTAAACCAAATGACTCACCAAAAGCACTCATACTCACTACATCATTCACATCAGCATCAGAGGCTAATAAATGAAGTTGGTAATTTTGCCCTGGAGCAATTTTAACATAAGGATAGCCTAAATTATTAGTTGGTATAGTCTGCATATTAGAGATATTTGGCATAGCATTATTTGTATCAGGGATAACAACAAACTGCATATCTCTACTCATAGCCCCAACCAAGACTCCGTTTCTATATTCTTCTATAGCAAAGGAAGCAACAAAATTTCCTGCCATCTTAGCATTCCAACTAATCTGTCCTGTAATTGAATCAATACTAAAAATCCCAGTTGCATTAGAATAAGTAGTGTCTGATAAATTTTCGTATCCTAAAACTACTGCCGGGACAGTTGCGCCAGCTGATAAAGGAACAGATAAATGCCATACTAAAGAATCTCCATCCGGATCAAAAGGAAGCGGATTGTATTGCCATAAAGTATCAGCTGGCAAATAAGATACCGGAGGAGTTAAAAAAGTAGGTGAAGAATTCGGATTCGTGCTATCTACATTTATATAAGTTAGAAATGTCATATTTTCACTTAACGGGTTCGACATATTGATGATTGCACCATTTCTACAACAATCTGACCACTTAATCATATAGTATCCATTACCTGGAAAAGTAATAGAATCAGAAAAATGATAAATTTCTACTCCATAAACAGTTGTCATAGATGACATAGCATTACCAGATAAAGTATCAAAAATCATAGTATGAGAAAATGAAAAAACATACGCGCCTGAAGTATCCAAAACAAAAACATCAACACTTTGATTCAAAGTCATTGGGACTCCTAAAGTATCCCTATATACATCTAAGTCCAAAAAATAATGTGAGCCAGAAGTATCTGAACTTAAATAAGTTGCTGAAATTTGCCCGCCCATAAGGTGAGTCGCATAAGAAGATGCTGCTATTGAAATTCCTAAAAATAAAGTAAATAATTTTTTCATATCTTAAATATTTAATTAACAAAAGATTTATCTTTTACAATAATACGAAAAATTATTATTTAAAGCTATCAAATTATATTTATTCTCCATAAATATCATACTTTAAGAAATCAAATACAATTATATTTGCAAGAAATTTAAAAATACATAAAATGAAGAAAATCTTATTTGCAGCAACAATACTTTTAGCAGTTGCTTGTACAAACAATCAGAAAACAAAAGAAACAGTAGAGACTAACCATATGGTTTATGGTGATTCTACAATGACAGATGAAGGTGTGATTACTGGAGTTGAACTAATGGACATTTTAGAGTCAAACGACTCTGCGCAAGTAAAAGTTATAGGTGCTATATCAGAAGTTTGTAGTAAAAAAGGTTGTTGGATGGAAGTTGATTTAGATGAAAACAACCAAATGTTAGTTAGGTTTTTAGATTATGGATTCTTTATGCCACTTGATGCTGCAGGAAGCACTGCAATTATTGAAGGGATTGCTAAAGTTGACACACTTTCAGTTGCTTGGTTAAAACACCAATTAGAAGATGCAGAAGCAAGTCAAGAAGAAATTGATGCTATTACAGAACCAGAAATTTCTTATAGCATAGAAGAAGCAACAGGAGTTATTATTAAATAATATGAACTTATTTATCAAAATATTAGGAGGGTGCATTATTGCATCCTCTTTTCTTTCTTGCTCAAACCAAGAAGAACAAAACACTAAAGCAACTAGCTTTCCAAATAAAGATAGTGAGCTTGCCATATTAATGAGAGATGTTGTTGAGAATACTGAAAAGGTGAAAAATCAAATTGTTAATGGAGAAGAGATTGATTTTTTTATGGAGTTTGAAAAATTACATACTGCAATTCCAACCGATCCTGATGTAAGAAATGACGGACGATTCACTTCTTTTGCAGACTCTTATATTTTTACAGTTAAAGAGTTAATTAACTCAGAAGAAGATAAAACTTCACTCTACAACAATATGATACAAGCGTGTGTAAGTTGCCATGAGCAAATATGCCCTGGTCCAGTAAAAAGGATTAAAAAATTACGCATAAAATAAATGGGAAATAATCTTGTAATAACAAATGACGGGTCTCATTCTATTTTTAATCCAGAAATAAATGAAACTTACCATTCCAAACATGGTGCAATTGTTGAAGCTGAACATGTGTTTATTAAAAACGGACTATTAGCCGAAAATAAAAAGCAATTTAATATCTTAGAAGTTGGTTTTGGCACAGGTCTAAATGCATTGCTAACTGCGCAGAAAGCAAGGCAAAAGAAGATTTCGGTTAATTATCATGGAATAGAATTATATCCTGTAGAAACAGCTAATTATATTCAACTAAACTTTT
>DUAO01000079.1:13844-16864 GCA_012960805.1 Flavobacteriales bacterium
ATAATTCTGAACTTCTAAAATTACATGAGTGTAATTGGGAAGCTGAAAATAAAATACATGATTTTTTTAAGCTAACAAAAAATAAAATTGCATTAGAGGATTACACTAGCAACGCCAAATTTGATATTATTTATTTTGACGCTTTCTCCCCTGAAAAACAGCCTCAATTATGGATAGCTGAAATCTTTAAAAATATGCATAACTTATTAAAAGAAGATGGGTTTTTAGTAACTTATTGTGCCAAAGGAGTAGTGAAGCGAACCATGAAAGAAGTAGGTTTTGAAATTGTAGTTTTGGACGGACCTCCAGGAAAGAGACAAATGACAAGGGCTAATAAGTTTATTTCTCAAAAATAGAGTCCAAAATTAATTTAAAGCCTTTGTATGCACAATAAAAAACTGGTATCAATAATAAAATTCCAATTATCAAGACTGTGTAATCACCATGTCTTTGGTTGTTAAAGCCAATAAATAATGATAAGGCTGAAAAAATGATACTCAAAGAAAACCCTGAAAGCCAGATTCCTCCTTTTATGAGTTTTTCTTTATCCATTGTAATTGTCTACTGCATTTCTAACAGATCCATATTTTTCTAAAAGTTTATTAGCAGTATTATAATCTACTTCTAATTCTTTCATTATCATCTTAGTTCCTCTATCCACTAATTTATTATTAGATAGTTGCATGTCTACCATTTTGTTTCCTTTCACTTTTCCTAATTGTATCATTACTGAAGTAGAAATCATATTAAGTACCAATTTCTGTGCCGTACCCGATTTCATACGCGTACTTCCTGTGACAAATTCAGGCCCAACAACTACCTCAATAGGGATATCTGCAACTTTTGAAAGCGGACTATTTGTATTACAAACAACACATGCTGTTAAAATATTTTCTTGCTGACAAATATCTAGAGATCCTACAACATATGGAGTTGTTCCAGAGGCGGCAATTCCAACAACAACATCATTTGTATTTATATTATAAAATTGTAAATCTTCCCAACCCAAATTGGAATTATCCTCTGCAAATTCCACAGCTTTTCGCATTGCTTTATCTCCTCCTGCAATAAGCCCAATTACTAAACCATGATTCACTCCAAAAGTAGGAGGACACTCAGAAGCATCTACAATTCCTAATCTACCTGAAGTTCCTGCTCCAATATAAAACAATCTTCCGCCATTTTTCATTTTAGGAACAATTGCATTTACTAATTCTTCAATTTGAGGAATTTGTTTTTCTATTGAATGTGCTACTGTTTTATCTTCTCTATTTATGTTTTTAAGTAAGTCAGAAGTACTCATCCCTTCCAGATCATCATAATTAGAATCGGATTCTGTAGTTTTTTTCATTTAATATAAAGAAGGGAATTTAGATGGATTAACTTCATTCATTATTCCATAAACTTTTTCAAACACATCTTCTACTGAAGGTTTTGTAAAGTAATCACCATCCTTACCATAAGGAGGTCGGTGTTCTTTTGCAGCTAATGTTTGAGGATCAGAATCCAAGAAATTATAGGCTTTTTGTTCTTCAATAATTTTTTGTAAAATATAAGAACTTGCTCCTCCAGGAACATCCTCATCAATTACTAATAAACGGTTCGTTTTCTTTACACTTTCTACAATATCGTGCGACAAATCGAACGGCACTAAAGTTTGTGTATCAATCACCTCACATGAGATTCCAGATTTTTCCAACTTATCAGCTGCATCCATCACTACTCTCCAAGTAGAACCATAAGAAACCAAAGTAAGATCAGTTCCTTGCTTTGTAGTTTCTACTTTCCCTAAAGGCACTCTGAATTCTCCAATATTATTTGGTAATTTTTCTTTTACTCTGTAGCTGTTCAAACACTCAATTACCATTGCTGGCTCTTGGGCCTGCATTAAAGTATTATAAAATCCTGCTGCTCTTGTCATATCTCTTGGTACACACAAATTCACGCCTCTTGTACCACTAATAATCATTCCCATTGGAGAACCAGAATGCCAAATTCCTTCCAATCTATGCCCTCTTGTACGAATAATTACAGGAGAAATTTGTCCTCCATGAGTTCTGTAATGTAAAGATGCAATATCATCCGCCATGGTTTGAAAAGCGTATAATAAATAATCCAAATATTGAATTTCAGCAATTGGTCTAAGCCCTCTTAACGAAAGACCAATTCCTTGGCCTAAAATAGTAGTTTCACGGATTCCAGTATCAGCAACTCTGTCCTTACCAAACTTAGCTTGTAAATTTTCTACCCCTTGGTTTACTCCACCAATTTTTCCTACATCTTCTCCAAAAATCATAGCTTCTGGAATTGCTTCAAACATGTGATGGAAATTATCTCTTAAAATAATTCTACCATCTACCTCTTCTGCATCAGCATTATATGTAGGTTTTACTTCTGCTACATTTCTTACTGAAAACTGACTTTCATTATACAAATGCGTATTGTATCTTTTGAAATTCTCATTTCCAATTCTATTGATAAAATTACGTAAAGTTGCTTTCTCTGTAATACTCTCATTAGCAATCATACCTAAGAGCATTCTTGCTTTGGACAGATACTCTCTTCTGAACAAACCAAACATAGCCGACTGATTCAAATCCTTAATCCAATCCGTAATTTCAGGAATATTTACTTGAGCTGCAATGGTATTAAAAATACCCACCAACTCTTTAAGTTCAGCTTTTATAGGTGCTTGATATTCCGTCCAAGCTTCCTTTTTTTGAGTTTTTACTGAAACAACTACATCTTTTTCAATTTGCTCTAATTCATCAGCAGTTGCAATTTCATTTTCTAAAATCCAAGCTTTAAATTTTGCATTACAATCAAAATCAATTTCCCATTGCAATCTTTCCTTACTCTTGTATCTTTCGTGAGAACCCGAAGTAGAATGCCCTGTTGGCTGCGTCATATCTACAACATGTATGATAGAAGGAATGTGTTCCTCTCTTGCTAATTTTTCTGCTTTTTCATAGGCTGCAATTAAAGCAGGATAATCCCAAGCTTTTACTTTTACAATATCA
>DUAO01000080.1 GCA_012960805.1 Flavobacteriales bacterium
ACTGGAGCTGAGCTATGGACAGGAGTAAAAGAGGTCTCAGAAAATTTTAATATTTATCCTAATCCTGCAAATGATGTATTAACAATTGATAGAAATTATACTTCAGCAATTATTTATGATGTATTTGGAAAAGTAGTCTTAACTACGGATTACCAGAATACTATTAATGTAGCTAGTTTAAGTAATGGCGTTTACTTTATACACATCAATACTAATAATGCAATTACTACTATTAAAAAAATTACTATAGCTAAGTAATTTTCAATAATATATAATAATAAAACCCCTAAGCTTAGGGGTTTTTTATTACCCCCTTAAATCAGTGTGTAAAAATTAGTATATTTGTAAATTATAAACCAAATAGATTATGAAAAAATATTTAGTCATTCTTTTAACCTTTTTTCTCTTTAATTTTTCAGCTTCTGCTTCCCATTTTATGGGTGGCGAAATTACCTGGAAGTGCCTGAAGGGAGGTCCAAATGTAGGGCAGTATATATTTCAGATGAAAGTATACAGGGATTGTAATGGGATTACTTTTTCTCAGGTATCTCAAACTTTGGACCATCATAATTATCCTGCACTAGGGAACACTACTCCAATATTATTGAATTTCATTTCGGTAAATGATATTTCACCTACAGGTGCAGCTGCCGCTTCAGGAAATGCTTGTTTTAATTGTGCAAACGGGGATATAGGCGCTGTTGAAGAGTATATTTGGGAATCGGATCCAATTTCTTTTGCTGGAAGCCCGCCTGCTGAGGGTTGGCATTTTACTTGGGGAAGTTCGGCAAGGAGTGGACAAATTACAAACGGAATGGCTAATTTATCATGGACTTTAAGAGCGGTGATGTATCCTTATAATGATCCAAGTGTTGGATTATTACCAGCTAATCCTTGCTATGATTCTTCTCCTGAATTTAAGGAGTTAGCAAAAACAATTATATGTACAGGTTATCCTTTTGCTTATTCACATAATGCTTCTGATGAAGAATTAGATGAACTTACATATGCGTGGGCTGAGCCTTTAGGGGATAATTTTAGTTATAATCCTGCTAACCCTAGTGCAACTGCATTGACATTTGCGCCAAATCCACCTTATTCAGTAACTACTCCAATTCCAGGCAACCCAACACTAGATCCTCAAACTGGTGAAATTGCTTATTTTTCAAATACTGCTGGTGTTTTTGTAACTTGCGTGAGGGTAGAAGCAAGGAAATGTGGACAGCTAGTAGCGGAAATATATAGAGAGGTACAGGTTATGCTCTTGGATTGCAATATCTATAATCCCCCCACTGATGGACTTAATGATCCTCCAGTAATTTCAACGCCAGTAGGCAATCAAATTTGGACAACAATCATAAATTCTTCTGGCTTGCCATCTCATTTTACAACGATTTATGCTGGTGATCTTGTAACTTTTAACATTCAGGCTGAAGATTTAGATACATATGCATCAGGAGCTGCACAAGATATTACATTGGATATTTCTGGAGGGCAAGTCTCTGCTGATTATATAAATCCATTATTATGCGCCAATCCACCTTGCGCTACTTTTAATAATGGAGCTGGAGTTGTTCCTCCTTTTTCAGCTCCAGGCTTAGTTTCTGGTGTGTTTGAGTGGCAAACAGATTGTGCTCATATTAATGCCGGTACTGGTTGTTATAATACATCTAATATATTTACATTTTCTATTAAGGCTTTTGATGATTTTTGTCCTGCAAATGGAATTACTATTGCAACCTTAACGATAGAAGTAGTCCCTCCTGTACCTAATTTAAGGTGCGTTTCAGTAGATTCTTTAGGTAATATTGATTTAACTTGGTATTATATTCCAAATGCACCCTTTACTGCAGAACCATTTTTTGTTTGGCATGCAACAAATCCTTTAGGACCTTATACTGTGATTGATAGTGTGTTTTTTCCTATATACACTTATGCTCATGTAGGAGCAAATGGAAATAATGCTTCACAATATTATTTTTTATCCAATAAAGATGGATGTGATACTACTGGTGCTGATTTGCACTCGGATACTTTGCAAAGTATATTTATGAATGCAACACCTATAAACTTTGGAGTTGCTGCTTATTTAAACTGGAATTCTATTCACGATCCTTTATTAACTACTTCAGCTACTGACTATGATTTATATCTTAAACGATCATCTGGATTATTTACTAATTACTTAACCACACCATTATTAACGCATCAGTATGATGCAATTTTATGTAATGATGATGTTGAATTTTATGTAGAAATACCTGACGCAAGTGGTTGTGTATCAAAATCATCAATAGGAATGGCAAATCTATTGGATACTATAACGCCAATCATTCCAATTATTACTGATGTTTCAGTAGATGCAAGTGGTAAATCAGTAATTTCTTGGATTCCTTCATTAGGAGCAGATATGTATATTATTTATTTGCAAGGAATGCAAGGAGATGTGACTATTGATACCGTGTGGGGAGAACTAAGTGATTCATATATTTATGATGCATCTCTTGCAAATCAACATTATGAAACCTTTAGCATTAGAGCATTAGATAGTTGTGCTAATACAAAAAACACAACTCCATATCATAATTCGATTTACCTTGAGGCGGATTTAGATGCTTGTACACATAATTTAACTCTAAACTGGAATGAATATATTAATTGGGATGCTAATGTTAGTTATTATAGCTTAGTTGTTGAAGAAACAGATTTAAGTAACTTCACTACTGTTATGGACACTAATTTGCAGGATATTACTAATTATGTTATTTTTAACTTGAAAGATAAATTTTCTTATAGAATTTATATTGTAGCCAATGATGGAGATACGGTTTTTTCTGCTATGTCAAATCAACTAGTACTTGTGCCAAATCTTCCTAAAAAACCAGATTTTAATTACATTGAATATGCAAGTATTAATCATGATAATGGTTTTGTTGAAATTAATTGTTTAGTCGATAATACTGCAATTATTGATCATTATGATGTGATGCGTTCATTGCGAGAAGATAATAATTTTATAAAAATAGGGGAGGTGTCTTTTTTAGGAACAACCACAATCCATTATACGGATGAAAAAGCTAAAACAAGCGAAAATTTTTATCAATACCACATCTATCCAGTAGATACTTGTGGCATTCGACTTTCAGCTCCTCCAATTAATATGGCAGAATACTTGAATGACACTTCATTTGCTCAAACAATTTTATTGGAAACGGTTATCAATTTAGATTATAGTGACCAGGGGCTTTATCCTGATGAATACACCAATACTCTTGATTTTAATGAGTATGATAAATGGCTAGGAGATGTATCAGAATATAGATTGTATCGCTCAATTAACAGACAGCCATTTAATTTATTACCAATTTATACTTGGGACAGGGTAAATGATCCTAATGCGCCATTACAATTTATTGATGTAGTAACTGAATATGGTGATGGTAATGGCAGGTTCTGTTATTACATTGAAGCTATTGAGGGGAATACTACACCTTATGGTCCTGTTCTAGAAGGTAGTTTCTCTAATGTTTCTTGTGTATCTCAAACGCCAATCATTTTTATACCTTCAGTATTTACTCCTAATGGCGATGAACACAATGAGGTGTTCCATCCTGTAACTTATTATGTGTCTGAGAAAGGTTATTCCTTTACTATTTACAGTAGAAGTGGAGAGGAAATCTTTACTACTAGTAATCCTTTAAAAGGTTGGGATGGCACATTTAATGGCAATATAGCGCAAGACGGTAATTATGTTTATCATTTACAATATATAAATGGAGTAGGAGATTTGACTGAAAAAACAGACATGATTACTCTAGTCAGATAGTTAAGAAGAAGAAGAAGAAAAATAGTCCCGAATTTCGGGACTATTTTAGTATATAATATGTTAATTTTGCATAATTTTTTAAACAGACCAATATGAGTAATAAAATAATGAAAGAAGGATATACTTATGATGATGTTTTGGTTATTCCAGCATATTCTGAAATATTGCCTTATATGGTAAGCACAAGTACTCGGTTTTCAAAAAATATCACTTTAAATATTCCTATTGTTGCTGCAGCAATGGATACAGTAACAGAATCAAAAATGGCTATTGCTATTGCACAAGAAGGAGGGATTGGGGTGTTGCATAAAAACATGACTATTAAACAACAAGCTTTAGAGGTAAGAAAAGTAAAGCGATCAGAAAGTGGAATGATTCTAGATCCTATAACTTTAAGTGCAAATGCTACTGTAGGTGACGCCTTTAAGCTGATGCGTGAAAATAGAATTGGAGGAATACCAATTGTTGATGAGAATATGAAACTTTTAGGAATTGTTACCAATAGAGATTTGCGCTTTGAAAATGATATGGCGCTTTCAATTTCAAAAGTAATGACAAATAAAAATATAATTACTACTGAGTTGAATGATTTGGAAAATGCTGAAAATATCTTGAAAGACAATAAAATTGAAAAATTACCAATTGTTGATGCGGATAATAAATTGGTTGGCTTAATTACTTTTAAAGATATTATAAAAAACAGAATGCGTCCAAATGCATGTAAAGATAAATATGGAAGGCTTAGGGTTGCAGCTGCAGTTGGTGTTACCGCTGATGTTTTAGATAGAGTAGAAGCACTTGTAAAAGCATCAGTTGATTCAATTATTATTGACACGGCTCATGGACATACTAAAGGTGTGATTGATACGCTTAAAAAGGTAAAAGAAAAGTTTAAAACTATTGATGTAGTCGTTGGAAATATTGCAACAGCAACTGCAGCACAAGCTTTAATTGATGCCGGTGCTGATGGGGTAAAAGTAGGGATTGGTCCGGGTTCAATTTGCACAACACGAGTTGTAGCGGGAATTGGTGTTCCTCAGCTTACTGCGGTGATGGATGTTGCTGAAATTACTAACAAGAATAATATTCCATTAATTGCTGATGGAGGTATTAGATATTCAGGTGATATTGTAAAAGCTTTAGTAGGTGGAGCGAGCACAGTAATGTTAGGGTCAATTATTGCCGGCGTTGAAGAAGCGCCTGGGGAAACAATTATTTTTGAAGGAAGAAAGTTCAAATCTTACAGAGGAATGGGTTCAATTGACGCCATGCAAGATGGGTCAAAAGATAGGTATTTTCAAGGTGGAGAAGATGATATAAAAAAATTAGTACCGGAGGGAATTGTAGGTAGAGTAGCTTATAAAGGAACCTTAGGTGAAGTAGTTCACCAAATGATTGGAGGATTAAGAGCCGGAATGGGATATATAGGTTCAGTAACAATTAAGGAGTTGAAAAAAGCAGAATTCTTGAAAATTACTGAAGCGAGTGTAACTGAAAGTCACCCGCATGATGTGATAATTACTAGAGAAGCTCCAAATTATAGTAGAAAATAAATTAAAAAAATAAATGAAAAAAATTGGATTAAGTATTTTATGTGGAGTATTTGCTTTAGTAGCAACAGCTCAAAATGTTTTAACGATTGAAGATGAAAAAATATCTTTAGAAGAATTTAAATCTGTATTTTATAAAAACAACAACAACACTGAATTAACTAAAGACTATTTAGATGAATATATGCAATTGTTTGTTAATTTTAAGTTGAAAGTAAGAAATGCTGATGAGTTAGAATTGGATACAGTTTCTGCTTTTATTACTGAATTATCAGGTTATCAAAAGCAATTAGCAAAGCCTTATTTAAAAAATAAGGAATTTGATGAAAATATGCTTCAAGAGGCATATGAAAGAATGAAGCGAGATATAAAAGCGAGTCATATTTTAATAAAGATAGATGAAAAAGCACCTGTAAAAGAAGAGAAAATAGCTTATGATAAAATACTATCAATTCGCTCGGATATTATGGCTAATAAAATTTCATTTGCGGAGGCGGCAAGAAAGAATCCTGATGGAAACACACCTGGCAGCAATGATGGAAACTTAAATTATTTTACTGCTTTTATGATGGTGTACGATTTTGAATCAGCAGCTTACTCTACTGAAATTGGTGAGATTTCAATGCCAATAAAAACCAAATATGGGTATCATATCATTAAGGTAACAGATAAACGTGAGGCAGTAGGAGAGGTAAAGGTGGCGCATATTATGTTTAAATCAGGTAAAGGAGCTGATGAAAAGCGCCTAAATGAGGCAAAAGATAATATAAATAAGGTAGCTGAACTTTTGAAAAATGGAGAAGAGTTTGCTGATGTAGCTGAGCGTTTTTCTGAAGATAGATCAACAGCTGTTAAAGGGGGTAGCCTTCCTGCTTTTGGTGTAGGAAAAATGGTTCCTGAATTTGAAACAGTTGCTTTTGGCTTAAAAGAAATTGGTGCTGTTTCAGCTCCTTTCAGAACTGAGTATGGATGGCATATTATTACTTTATTGGGGAAAAATGACATTCCTTTATTTGAGGAGGTAAAATTAGATTTAAAAAGAAAAATTGAAAGAGATTCAAGAGGGGAATTGAGTAAGCAAGCTTTGTATGCAAAACTTAAAGGAGAGTATAATATTAAACATAAAACTTCAAACTTCTCTTCTTTAAGAAAGGTTGCTGTTTCACAAGTTAAAGATGGCATATGGAGGGGTGAATATAAAGATGCCAATGCTATATTATTTACTATATGGCTTCCTACAGTTGACGGCTGTATAGATAATAGATCTCAAATTAGTATAAGTTCCTTTATTGAATATATTATTTCACATCAAACAAAAGGGAGTGATTTTGATGCTATGTATAAAAACTTTGTCAATGAGCAATTCTTAGCTTATGAAGAAAGTCAGCTAGAAATAAAATATCCTGAGTATAAAGCTCTGTTGAAAGAATACCGTGAAGGGATTATGCTATTTGACTTGACAAATGAAAAGGTGTGGACAAAAGCAGTAGAGGATACTGTTGGTTTACAAAATTATTACAATGCAAATAGTAGTAATTATATGTGGGAAAACAGAGTTAATGCTACTATCTACAGTTGTATGGATTTAGCTACTGCTAAGTATGTGAAAAGAGCAATTTACAAAAAACATAGAGGAAGTATTACGGATGCTGAAATGTTAACAGTAGCAAATACTAACATTCCCTTAAGTTTGCAAATAAATACTAAGAAATTCGTAAAAGGTGAAAATAAAAATATTGATGCTGTAGATTGGAGAATTGGTATTGCAGGAGATATCAAAACTAAAGATGGTAGTTATATTATTGTTGATATTCATGAAGTGTTAGCTGTTGGTGTAAAAAAGCTATCAGAAACAAGAGGAAAAGTGATTTCTGATTACCAAAATACTTTGGAGGCAGAATGGATTACTTCATTGCAAGAAAAATATACTGTAACTATTAATAAAGAAGTGCTTTACACGCTTTTAAAACAGTAAATGAATAAACGGCAAATCCTTTTACTACCTGCATTTTTAATGCTTACTATTGCTTGCTTTAATAATGATGATCAAAAAGTTATTGCTAGTGTACATGAAAAAGATTTATTACTTTCGGAAGTCATAAAAGAGATGCCAAAAGCAACAGAAGATAGTGCGTTTTTTGTAGAGCGGTATATAAATATTTGGATTAGGAAACAACTTATGATTTATCATGCTGAGATAAATTTAAGTAGTGATATGCTCGATTATGAAAAGCAAATTTCAGAATATCGCTCTTCACTTTTTATTTATGCTTATCAGCAAGAATTAATCAATCATAATTTTGACACTACTATTTCTCCTTATGCTGTTACTGATTATTATGCTCAGCATTATGAAGAATTTAAATTAGTTAAAAATATATTTAAAGGAAGGTATATTGTAGTTGATAAGTCAGCTCCAAAGCTTGAGTCATTATCTAAATGGTACAAATCACAGAATGTAAAATCAATTGAAGAGCTAGCAGATTACTGTCAGCAATTTGCAAAAGAGTATTACTTGGAGGATAGCAGTTGGCAGTATTTCACTGCTATTAACGCTAAGTTACCCGAGTTAATTACTGAAGAGGAATATTTTTTGCAAAATACAAAAGGGGTTTGGTTTGAAGACGAACAATATCGTTATTATGTTTATATAAAGGATTATCAAATAAAAGGTAGTATTAGTCCGTTAGCCTTGGAGCGTGAGAAAATTCGTAATGTTCTCTCAAATAAAAATAAAATACACTATTTAAAGCAACTTGAAGATGAATTGTATCAGAATGGTTTAGCTTTGGGAAAAATTAAAATTTATTGATGACTAAAATTTATTACTTTCTAATATTAGTTACATTTAATTTCACTTTATTGGCTCAATCGGTTGATAAAATTGAAGCCGTACTAGGAGATGAGATTATTCTTACCTCAGAAATTGAATCTCAATATCTACAATATTTATCGCAAGGAAACACTAAGTCATCAGAAATTAGATGCCAAATAATTGAGGATTTATTATTTCAGAAGCTTTTGATTAATCAAGCAAAATTAGATAGCTTAGTGGTATCGGATGAAGAGGTAGAAATAGAAATTAACAAACGATTAACTTATTTTGAAAGTCAATTGGGTTCAATTGAAAAGGTAGAAGATTATTTTGGTAAATCAAAAGCTGAAATAGAATTAGAACTTTCAAAAGTAATAAAAGATCAGTTTTTAGCGCAAAGGATGCAAACTCAGCTCACTTCATCAATAAAAGTAACTCCTGTTGAAGTAAAAGATGCTTATGACTTGTTATCTGATGCTGAAATTCCAACTATACCAACCCAAGTTGAAGTGGCTCAAATTGTAATAAAACCTAATATAACAAATGAGCAGAAAGATAAAATAAGAGCTAAGCTAAATAGTTTTAGAGAAAGGGTGTATAATGGTGAAGATTTTAAAATGTTGGCTATGTTGTATTCTGACGATCCAGGTTCAGCAAGCAAAGGGGGCGAGCTTGGTTTTGTAAATAGAGGTGATTTAGTTCCTGAGTTTGAAAGAGCAGCATTTCGCTTAAAAAAAGGTGAAATTTCTGAAGTGATAGAATCTCAATTTGGATATCATATTGTACAGCTTATTGAAAGGAGAGGAGAGCAAATAAATGCGAGACATATCCTTATCAAAACAAAAGTAAATGCTACAGCATTACGTGCTGCCAAATTAAAAATGGATAGCATTGCAAATCAAACAAGTGCAGGGGTACTTACTTTTGATGAGGCAGTAAGTAAGTATTCTGATGATGAAAATAAAAATAATGGAGGTTTGTTATTGAATCCAAATACTATGTCAACTTTGCATACACTTGATGATATGGCACCTGCTTTACGCTTAGTAGTTGAGAGCTTGGCAGAGGGCGAGGTTTCAGCTCCATCAGTAATACAAATGCAAGATGAGAATAAGGTATATCGTATTTTAAGATTAAATAAAAGGGTAGAGACCCATAAAGCGAATCTAGTAGATGATTTTTCAAAAATCAAAGAGTATTCAATTAATGGGAAAAAACAAGAGACACTTGAAAGGTGGATGAATAAAACAATTTCAAAAACTTACATTAGGCTATCGGATACACTTTCCGAATGTAAGCTTGCTAATAAATGGAATAAATAATATGAGTAATGAAGTTCAGGCTATTGATGAGTTTGTTGTAAAATACAATGAATTTAAGAATGAAATAGCTAAAGTAATAGTAGGGCAGGATGATGTTGTACAGCAAGTATTAATATCTATTTTTTGCAATGGACACTGCTTGTTAGTTGGGGTTCCGGGTTTGGCAAAAACCTTATTAGTGCAAACTATCTCCGATTCTTTAGGACTTAACTTTAATCGCATTCAGTTTACACCTGATTTAATGCCTTCTGATATTGTTGGAGCTGAAATACTAGATGAAAACAGAAATTTTAAATTTATAAAAGGACCTTTGTTTGCTAATATTATATTGGCAGATGAGATTAATCGTACCCCTCCTAAAACACAGTCGGCTTTATTAGAGGCCATGCAAGAAAGATCAGTAACTAATGCGGGTACACGATATATCTTAGATAAACCTTTCTTTGTATTAGCTACCCAAAATCCTATTGAACAGGAAGGAACTTATCCTTTGCCTGAAGCGCAATTAGATCGTTTTATGTTTAATGTACTATTGGATTACCCTACTTATGAGGAGGAATTACAAATAGTAAAACAAACTACAGTTAAAAATAATGTGCAATTAAATACGATTATGTCAGCTGAAGAAATTATGCAGTATCAAGAGGTTATTACAAAATTACCTGTAACTGATAATGTATTGCAATATACAGTTAGCTTGGTAGCTAAAACTAGGCCAGATTCTGATAAAGCTGCTGATGTTGTAAAACAATATATTGAATGGGGAGCAGGCCCAAGAGCTTCTCAATTTATGTTGATGGCAGCTAAGTGTCATGCTGCAATAAATGGAAAATATGCTCCGGATATTGAAGATGTCAAAGCAGTTGCAAAGCCAATTTTACGCCATAGATTAGTAAAAAACTATAAAGCTGAAGCAGAAGGAATGAGTATAGATAAAATTATAGAATCAATTCTATAATGATATTGCCAATAGTTGCTGTTGGGTCGCCAATTTTAAGAAAGAAATGTGTAGAGATATCTCCTGATCATCCAGAGTTAGAAATGCTATTAGACAATATGAGGGAAACAATGCATGAGGCGCATGGTGTTGGCTTGGCAGCACCTCAGATTAATAAGGCTATACGTTTATTTTTAATTGATACAACTCCTTTTCTTGATGATGAAGAGACAACTGAAGAAGTAATTGTAAAACAAGCATTTATTAATGCTAAAATACTTGAAGAAACAGGTGAGGAATGGGACTTTAATGAAGGGTGTTTAAGCATACCTGATGTTAGGGAAGATATAAGCCGAAAGCCAAGCATTACTATTGAGTATATGGATGAAAATTTTGAAAAGCATACAGATACTTATGATGGCCTAACTGCTCGTGTTATTCAGCACGAATACGACCATATTGAGGGAATACTCTTTACGGATAAAATTTCTGCCTTGCGCAAAAGAATGATTAAAGGAAAGCTATTAGATATTAGTAAAGGAAAAGTAAATGTAGCTTATAAGATGCGATTTGCTAGATAGTTATTTCACCATTACTTTAAACATCTCTTTTTCTCCAATAAAACCTTTTAGGGTATCGCCTGATTTTACTGCACCTACTCCTTCGGGAGTGCCGGTATAAATTAAATCACTAATTTTTAACGTGTAAAACTTAGAGATATGTGCAATTATTTTGTTAAAAGAAAAAATCATATCCTTGCTGTTTCCTAGTTGTACTTGCTCTCTATTTTTTTCTAGGCTGAATGTAATATTATTTAGTTCTAGTTCTGCTTTATCAATAAAGTTACGACCAATTTGTGCCGATCCATCAAAACCTTTTGCTTTTTCCCAAGGCAATCCTTTTGCTTTACATTCCTCTTGTATGTCTCGTGCTGTAAAATCAATTCCTAATCCAATTTGATCGTAATATGTGTGAGCAAACCGTTCTTCAATATGTTTTCCTGTTTTATTAATTTTAAGCACTAACTCTACTTCATAATGGATGTCATTAGAAAAATGAGGAATAAAAAAGGGGTGGCCTTTAGGTTGAATAGCTGTATCTGGTTTTAAAAAGAATAGGGGTTCATTAGGAATATCATTGCCTAATTCTTTCGCATGACTTACATAGTTTCTTCCTATACAAATTATCTTCATCTTAAGAATTAAATTTGTTCTGTAATTTCATTTTAGTAGCAAAATTACGCATCACATTTTTGGTGTATAACGGAAAATCTGCTTGGTTGATCCAAGAAAAATACCCAGGATTATCTTTCCATATTTGTTCTAAAGTTACATCACGGTATTTTCCAAAACTAAGTACTTCTTTCCCTTGTTCATTATAACGGATAAAACCTGCCATATCAGCAAATTTACCTCCTCTTTGAGAAAATTCTGCTAAGAAATCTACATTATTCTCTAGCTCATCATATTTTTCAATTTGGGCTAATAAAACTTCATATGTAGCTAATGTATCTGCTTCAGCAGAGTGAGCGTCTGTTAAATCTTTATCACAATAAAAACTGTAAGCAGCAACAAGGGTTCTTTGTTCCAGTTTATGGAATATATTCTGAATATCTACAGCTTTTCTGTTTTTCATGTCAAAATCAATATCTACCCTTAAAAATTCTTCAGCCAATAATGGAATGTCAAATTTATTAGAGTTGAATCCTCCTAAATCACAATTGTGTATTAGTTCTGAAATCTGAGGAGCAAGTTGTTTAAAAGTAGGCTCATTAGCTATTTTTTCATCTGTTATTCCGTGTATTGCAGTGGTTTCAGCAGGAATAGGAATCGTAGGGTTAACTAGCCAAGTTTTACTTTCTTTATTTCCGTTAGGGAATACTTTTAGAATAGATATTTCTACAATTCTATCTGTCGCTACTTGCACACCTGTTGTTTCCAAATCAAAGAATGCAATAGGTTTTTCTAATTTTAAATTCATAATGTAAAAGTATAAAAAAAGCCTCAAAAAATTTGAGGCTTTAAATATTGTTAGTTAATGCTTATAAGATAGTGTTTTTATCAAACTGCTCTAAGTAATCAGCAACTCGTCTTACAAATTGACCCCCTAACGCTCCATCAACCACTCTATGGTCATACGATAAAGATAAGAACATCATGTGGCGAATTGCAATAACATCTCCTTCAGCAATCTCTAATACAACAGGTTTCTTTTTAATGAGTCCGCATGCTAAGATTGCTACTTGAGGTTGGTTGATAATAGGAGTTCCCATAAGGTTGCCAAAAGTACCTACGTTTGTCATGGTAATTGTACCGCCTTGAATATCATCCGGTTTTAACTGACCTGCTCTTGCACGAGTCGCCAAATCGTTTACTGATTTTGTAATTCCAATTAAGTTTTTATTTTGAGTTTCCTTAATTACCGGAACAATTAAGTTTCCATCAGGAAGTGCGGCAGCCATTCCAATATTTATATTTTTATGAATATGGATATTAGTTCCCTCTACTGAAACATTTACCATAGGAAAGTCCTTAACTGCTTTTGCCATTGCCTCAATAATAATAGGAGTGAAGGTGATGTTTTGCCCTTCTCTATTTTTAAAGTCTTCCTTTACTGAATTTCTCCAGTTTACAATATTGGTCATATCCGCTTCAACAAATGAAGTGATATGAGCAGATGTTGATTTTGACATAGTCATATGAGCAGAAATAAGTTTTCTCATTCTGTCCATTTCTATAATCTCAGTGCCTCCTGTATTTGCTATGTTTACTGGAGTTGGGGTAGTAGCTTCTGGTTTTTCTGCTGTTTTTACAGAACTTACTGTAGGTACAGGTGCAGTTCCTCTTGTTTTTAAGTAAGAAATCATATCTGACTTAGTCACTCTTTCATCTTTACCTGTTCCTGGAATTGTTTCTAGTTCGGTCATTTCAATTCCTTCTTCCCCAGCCATGCTTCTTACTAATGGCGAATAAAATCTATCTCCAGTATTTTTGATTGTTGTAGTAGTTTCAATAGCTTTGTTTACCGTTTCTTCTACTGCTTTAGCCGCTACAGGGGTAGGAGCTGCAGTTTCAGCAACAGGCGTGTCTTCCACGCCTTCAGTTTCTAGTATTGCAAAAGACTGCCCTACTTTAACGACATCATCCGCTTCAAATAATCTTTCAACTAATTTTCCTTCATGCGTTGATGGAACTTCTGAATCAACTTTATCAGTAGCAATCTCAACAATAGTTTCATCCATTTCAACCATTTCACCTACTTCCTTTGTCCAGGAAATCACAGTTGCTTCAGATACACTTTCGCCCATTTTAGGCATTATTAGCTCTACTCTAGCCATAGTCTTTTAAATTTTGGGCAAAATTAAGAAAAGAATGGGAAACAAAACTATTTTGCTAAGGAGTTTTCGTAAGGCATTCTGCTAGATATAGCAGTAGCTAAAGTGATTTCATCCGTATATTCTAATTCATCCCCAATAGCAATTCCTCTAGCAATTGAGGATATTTTCACCCCACTGCCTTTTAATCTTCTGAAAAGGTAATAATTAGTTGTGTCACCCTCCATGGTAGTGCTTAGGGCAAATATTACTTCTTTTACAGCTCCATTTTTTACTTTTTCCACCAATTCTTCTGCTCTGATATCATTTGGTCCAACACCATCCATAGGTGAAATTAAACCTCCTAAAATATGGTAAACTCCTTTATATTGCATAGTACTTTCAATTGCCATCATTACTCGGATATCCTCAACAATACAGATTGTTTCGATATCTCTTTTTGGGTTAGAACACACCTCACAAAACTCTGAATCTGATATACCATAACATCTTGAGCAGTAATTAATTCTGTTGATTAACTGAATGAAAGAATCACCAAATTGTTCAACTGAATTTTTTTCTTGTTTTAACATATGTAATACTAGGCGCAATGCAGATCGCTTTCCAATTCCTGGAAGTCGGGAAAGCTGATTAACTGCATTTTCAACAAGTTTGGATGGAAAATTCATAGTTGCAAAGTTAACATTAATGCATAAAACTTTTAGTTTTGTGAAAAACAATTTTATATGTCATCAGCCTTGCTAGTTATTGCAATTGCAGCATATTTTCTTCTACTTTTTTTAATCTCTTATATAACGGGAAAGAATGACAGTAATGATACATTTTTTCTAGGAAATAGAAATTCCCCTTGGTATGTTATAGCATATGGAATGATAGGGACTACACTCTCTGGGATTACTTTTATATCTGTTCCTGGATGGGTAGCTTCAAGTCAGTTTTCATATCTTCAAATGGTATTTGGATTTTTTGTTGGTTATTTTGTTGTTTCTAGAATTTTATTACCACTTTATTATAGACTAGAATTAACATCTATTTACACGTATTTAAAAGATAGGTTTGGATATAGTAGCTATAAAACAGGCTCAGCATTCTTTTTACTCTCTAGAATCATAGGCGCCTCATTTAGATTATTCCTAATTGCTACTGTATTACAGTTTGCAGTATTTGATGCTTGGAATATTCCTTTCTTTATTACAGTAATGATTACAATATCTCTTATTTGGCTTTATACTTACAGAAGCGGAATGAAAACAATTATCTGGACAGATACACTGCAAACAACATTTATGCTAGCAACAGTTATTATTATTGCTTATACATTAATGGATAAGATGGATCTTGATTTTTCTTCTGTATTTACATTAATTAATGATTCTGATTATTCTAAAGTTTTTTTCTTTGATGATTGGACCGATAAAAACTACTTCTTTAAGCAGTTTCTCTCTGGTATGTTTATGGCAATTGTGATGACAGGGCTAGATCAAGATCAGATGCAAAAAAATCTTAGCTGTCGAAATCTAAAGGATGCTCAAAAGAATATGATGGTATTTAGTACGATCTTGATTTTTGTTGATCTAATCTTCCTTTCTCTTGGAGCGCTCCTTTATATTTATTCAGATGCTTTTAGTATTATAATACCAAGTAATGCTGATATGCTATTTCCAAATATTGCTCTTAATTCAGGGCTCCCTGCATATGTTGGGATACTATTTATCATTGGAATTATTGCCGCTGCTTACTCTAGTGCAGATTCTGCTCTTACAGCTCTTACAACATCTTTCTGTGTTGATATCCTTGAATTCGAAAAGCAAGACCCTCAAAAGCAGGTTAAGACAAGAAAACATGTACACCTGCTAATGTCATTAGTTCTTCTTGGCGTTATATTAATTTTTAATGCTATTAATGATCAGAGCGTAATAAAATCATTATTTACAGTTGCAGGCTACACTTACGGTCCACTTCTTGGAATGTTCTCTTTTGGACTTTTTACAAAGTTTAAGGTAAAAGATAAGTTTGTGCCATTAATTGCAATTGCATCTCCAGTTATCTGTTATATATTAAATCTATATATTCCTTTTGGCTTTGAACTGTTGATACTAAATGGATTTATTACATTTGTAGGGCTATATTTACTTAAAACCAATAAACAATGAAAAAAACAATTTTAATTTTCGCAAGCGTACTTTTTTGTGCTATTACCTTTGCTCAAAG
>DUAO01000081.1 GCA_012960805.1 Flavobacteriales bacterium
AATAAATTGATATTGTAAAATCGTATCGTGTCAGATGGGGTTTTGTAATTGAGTGTAAGTGTATTCCCTGAGAGTTCCCAACTTCCATTAGCTTCTAATGGGATGGCAGCTAAAGTATAATTAAAACTACCATCTTTATTGATAAACATACAATCGCCATCAGCAATTGGTTTTAAATCTTTTCCAGTAGAATCGATTTCATATCTGATGGACTCGAACAACCACTTTCCTTCAATAGTTTGTGCAATTATTGCATTGAATACAAATAATAAACTAATCGAAAAGAAAAGTTTTTTCATATTAGTTGGTTTTTCTTCTATTTATTTCATCTCGCAATTCAGATGCTTTTTCATAGTCTTCTTCTTCAATAGCAATAACCAACATTTTCTTTAGTTTATCCAAACTGAAAGTATGGATTCCTTGTGCTTCATCAATTTTATCATCCTCTTCACCAAGTGAAAATAGATCGTCTTCCTTACGGGAACTATTTACAATAATTCCGGCTCTGGCAAGAATATCTTCATAAGTGAATACAGGACAAGAATAACGAATTGCAAGAGCAATTGCATCAGAAGTTCTTGCGTCTATTTTTACCTCTTCTCCTGTAACTGTGTGTTTGCAATGGAAAGCAGCATGAAAGATTCCTTCAATCAAAGTATGAATAACAACTTTTTGAATTGTGATATCATAGCTATCACCAAAAGTTTTGAATAAATCATGCGTTAACGGACGATCAGGTTCTTCAGTGCCTTCTAATACAATAGCAATAGAACGAGCTTCACACCAGCCGATCACAATGGGCAATTGTCGTTTTCCTACAGTTTCGTTCAACAGTAGTACATAGACATTGTTTTGCGAATCACTTTGGCGAATAGCCGCTATATTTAATTGAACAAGATCCAAATTTAGTTTTTTAGTTTTTTAATTTCTTGAATTAATTTTGGTACAACTTCAAAAGCATCTCCTACAATTCCATAATCAGCCGCTTTAAAGAATGGTGCTTCTGGGTCGGTGTTAATAGCTACCATTACTTTTGATGAATTTACGCCGGCCAAATGCTGTATAGCTCCTGAAATCCCAATAGCAATATAAAGATCAGCCGTTACTACTTTCCCTGTTTGCCCAACATGTTCAGCATGTGGCCTCCAACCAATATCTGCTACTGGTTTGGAACAAGCTGTTGCCGCCCCTAAAACTTCAGCCAATTCTTCAATCATTCCCCAATTTTCAGGCCCTTTTAAACCTCTGCCACCTGAGACTACTATTTCAGCTTCCGAGAGGGAAATTTTACTACTTGCTGTTTCTTGCCCCTGAATAGTGATAGCTCCTTTTTCATTAACAGATGAAGTTTCAATACTGCAACTACCACCGGTTTCAATTAACTGATAAGAGTTAGGGGTAAAGCAAAGGATAGCTTTTTCAGTGTTTACTTTAGTTAACTCAATTGCTTTTGATGAGAATGCTTTTCGCTTAACTGTAATAGGGGTAGTATTTTCTGCTAATGCAATTACATTGCTTATTGCTCCAGCTTTTAGTTTTGCCGAAAGCCTAGGAGCAATCATTTTTGCTGTGTTTGTATTGGAAAATACAATAATACTAGCATCATTAGCTGCAGTAGCTATTGCATTTGTAGCGGCTTGACTATCCCCTTTTTCTATTGCAGCGCAAGTAATAACTTTTGATGCGCCATAGTTTCCTAATTTCTTCAATTGCTCATCACTTACCTCTCCTAAAGAAATAGCGATAACGTCTGTACCTAATAGTTTAGCGGTTTCGCTTGCATAAGAAACTGCCTCAAAGCTACTTTTTCTAAAATTTCCGATCCAACTTTCTGTATATACTAATACTGACATTTTTCTAATTCTATTTAATTAAATAACTTTTGCTTCATTGCGTAATAAACTTACCAATTCCGCAACATTATCGGCATCTACTAATTTACAAGCTCCTTTTTCTGCCGGTTTCTCAAAGCTAACTGAAGTTGTTAATTCCTCAACTCCCTCCGCTTCAATAACCTCCAAAGGCTTTGTTCTTGCTTGCATAATCCCTCTCATATTAGGAATTCGCAAGTCAGATTCTTCAACTAATCCTTTTTGTCCTCCTATTACTAAAGGTAAATCAGCTGCTAAAATTTCTTTCCCTCCATCAATTTCTCTAGTTAAAATTGCAGATCTTCCTGAGATTTCCATGCCATTACAAGCACTTACAAATGCTAATCCTAAAATTTCAGCAATCATAGCAGGCACTGCGCCTCCGTTATAGTCTAAGGATTCTTTTCCTGCAATAATTAAATCAGCAGGATTTTCTTTTAAGTAACTAGCAATTAAAGCAGCTGTTGAAAAACTATCAGTAGCTACTTTATTAATTCTTACAGCACTATCGGCACCAATAGCTAATGCTTTTCTAATAACAGGTTCAGCAGTCGCATCACCAACTGTAATTACTTTTACACTACCTCCGTTAGCTTCTTTCAATAGCATGGCTTTTGTTAAGCCGAATTCATCATTAGGGTTTATTACAAATTGGATTCCGCTATTGTCAAATTTTGTGTTATTTTCAGTGAAATTAACCTTTGAAGTAGTGTCAGGAACGCTACTTATACAAACTACAATATTCATCTTTTTTTGATTTTATTAAATATGAGCAAATTTAATAAAATGCAATAAAACGAACTAGTTTTTTATGTGTAAAAACAAGCAACTATATTAATAAGACGGGATATTATGAGATTTGTATAAAAAGACTATTTTTGCACACGTTTTAAAAAAATAAAAGAATATGGAATCAATGATGATTTATATGCCAATAGTAATGGCAATTGTTGGCTTGTTGTATATGTCCTTCAAGAAATCTTGGGTAATGAAACAAGATGCAGGTGATGGGAAAATGAAAGAAATCTCTGATCATATATATGAAGGCGCATTAGCCTTTCTAAATGCTGAATACAAACTATTAACAATTTTTGTTGTTTGTGTAAGTGTACTATTATTTATTGTTTCTACAATTGCACCTTCTACACATTGGCTTATTGTAATCGCATTTATTTTAGGTGCATTTTTCTCAGCTTTAGCTGGAAATATGGGAATGAAAATTGCAACTAAAACAAATGTAAGAACAACACAAGCTGCTCGTACAAGTTTACCAAATGCATTAAAAGTATCTTTTGGTGGTGGTACTGTAATGGGCTTAGGGGTTGCTGGTTTAGCAGTGTTGGGATTAACAGTATTTTTTATTGCTTTCTACCAATTCTATTTGAATGGTGAATGGGAAATGATTATGGTGCTAGAAACATTAGCTGGTTTCTCTTTAGGGGCAGAATCTATTGCATTATTTGCCCGTGTTGGTGGTGGCATTTACACTAAAGCTGCTGATGTTGGTGCTGATTTAGTAGGTAAGGTTGAGGCTGGTATTCCTGAGGATGACCCAAGAAACCCTGCTACAATTGCAGATAATGTTGGTGATAATGTTGGTGATGTTGCTGGTATGGGAGCTGATTTATTTGGTTCATACGTAGCGACTATATTAGCGGCAATGGTGTTAGGAAACTATATTATTGAAGCAAACCTACCTGGTACATTTAATGGATTTGGTTCTATCGGGCCTATCTTATTACCCATGTCAATTGCTGGTTTTGGAATTGTGATTTCTTTATTAGGCACTATGTTAGTTAACATTAAAGATAATGATGCAAAAGAATCAGAAGTAATGGGAGCTTTAAATAAAGGAAATTGGTTTTCAATTGCTTTAGTTGCAGTTTCTTGTTATGGTTTAGTTACATGGATGTTGCCTGAAACTATGAAAATGAATTTCTTTGAAACAGGAGGTAATGTTTTAAAAGAAATCACTGCAATGCGTGTATTTTATGCTACGATCGTTGGATTAATTGTTGGAGCAGTTATTTCTTCAGTAACTGAATACTATACTGGCTTAGGTAAAAAGCCAATTTTAAATATTGTAGAAAAATCAGCTACAGGCGCAGGAACAAACATTATAGCAGGACTTGCGACAGGAATGATTTCTACTTTCCCTACAGTTATTTTATTTGCTGCTGCGATCTGGAGTTCGTATGCGTTTGCTGGTTTTTATGGTGTTGCTATGGCGGCATCAGCCATGATGGCAACAACTGCAATGCAGTTAGCTATTGATGCTTTTGGTCCTATTGCTGATAATGCTGGTGGTATTGCAGAAATGAGTGAGCAAGATCCAATTGTTAGAGAAAGAACAGATATTTTAGATTCAGTAGGCAATACAACAGCTGCAACTGGTAAAGGTTTTGCTATTGCTTCTGCAGCACTTACTTCATTGGCTTTATTTGCAGCATATGTTACCTTCACTGGCATTGATGGAATTAATATTTTTAAAGCACCAGTTTTAGCAATGTTATTTATTGGAGGAATGGTTCCTGTTGTATTCTCTGCATTAGCAATGAATGCAGTAGGTAAAGCTGCAATGGAAATGGTTTATGAGGTAAGAAGACAATTTAAAGAGATTCCTGGAATTATGGAAGGAACTGGGAAACCAGAATACGATAAATGTGTTGAGATTTCTACTAAAGCATCTTTAAAAGAAATGATGCTTCCTGGAATTTTAACAATTGGATTCCCATTAGCAATTACTTTCCTTCCTATGTTATTTGGAATGGATAAATTAATGATTGCTGAAATGTTAGGTGGCTATATGGCTGGAGTTACAGTTAGTGGTGTGCTTTGGGCAATTTTCCAGAATAATGCTGGTGGTGCTTGGGATAATGCTAAAAAATCATTTGAAGCAGGAGTGATGATTAATGGAGAGATGACACATAAAGGTTCTGCTGCACATGAGGCTGCAATTACTGGAGATACCGTTGGAGATCCTTTTAAAGATACTTCTGGTCCTTCAATGAACATCTTAATTAAATTAACTTGCCTTATTGGTTTGGTAATTGCTCCTATTTTAGGAGAAGGCAATGATGCTTCCAATACGTATGTTGAAGAAATTCCTGCCGCTATTGACGTGACAATTGAAACTACTGACGTAGTAACAGATGAAACAAGTAGTGACAATGTAAATCTTGACGCTACTACTAAATAAAAACAAATCTTCACCCGTAGTGGTTAATAAAAATAACTAAAATTTAAAATTATGAATACTACATTAAAATTATTATCTGCAGTTACAATTACTGTACTACTAGTAAGTTGTGGAGGAAATGATAAAACTAATGATGCTCCTAAGCTTGAAAATACATTAGTAAAAGATAGTAAAATTACAGAAATTCTAAAGAAAAAATCTGTAATTTATGGCAAAGCAGAGAGTTTTGAATTTAATTCCCTAGAGGAGGAGGAGGTTGAGAAATTCAATATTACAATGATTGTTATGTCTGCAGATATGAATTGTACTGCAGATGCTATTTTATGTGAAGAAATATCTAACTTCATTGGAGGAAAGAAATTAGTTTTTAGTTCTTCAGAAGAATATGCTTTAATAGAGGAAGAATCACCCGAATATAGAATGATGCAAAAAGGAACTATTGAGATTAATGATAATACTTATAGTGGCACTCTATATTATAATGGTAAAGGGAATAATGAAGTAGTATCGTTTCATGGGAGGTTAATTTTTGAATTACCTGCGATAAAATCACTAAAAGGAGAACCATTAATAATCGAAATAAAAGGGAAAAAATAATTTCAAATTATAATAAAAAAAGCCACTCAAATGAGTGGCTTTTTTTATTAATTGTTATTTTAGATAATTAGAATAATCCATTTATTTCAGCATCTATCTTTTCAATAATCTTCCCTAAATCTTCTTCATTTTCTGCAAAGTTAATATCATCAACATCAATTATTAAGGTTCCCCCTTTTTCATATTCGCCAATCCACGCTTCATACCTTTCATTAAGGCGAGTTAAATAATCAAGGCGGATACTGTTCTCATAATCTCGTCCTCTTTTTTGAATTTGCTCAACTAATTTAGGCACTGAAGCTCTTAAATAGATTAATAAATTGGGTCCTTCAATAAAGCCATCCATGAGGTTGAATATTTCCATATAATTATCATAATCTCTAGTGCTCATTAAGCCCATAGCATGCAGATTTGGTGCAAATATTTTTGCATCTTCATATATAGTCCTATCTTGAACATAAATTTTACCGCTTTCTTTAATAGAAACAATTTGTCGGAATCTGCTGTTTAAAAAATAGACTTGCAGGTTGAAAGACCACCTTTGCATGTCTTTATAAAAGTCATTTAAGTAAGGGTTGTTTTCCACATCTTCATAATGCGCTTCCCATTTGTAATGTTTAGAAAGTTTAGTTGTTAAGGTTGTTTTTCCAGAACCAATATTTCCAGCAATTGCTATATGCATAGTTTAAATTTTCGTCTAAAATAAAAAAAGAAACCCTACTTCATGTGTAAAATACAATTTAGCAAACTAATTTGTTGAAAACTTCTAGAGAAGTGCTAGAATTTCATTTGCAATTTTACGGTCATTACTTAATCTCGGGACTTTGTATTGTCCCCCTAATCGATTATTTTGTTTTAGCCAGGCATAAAATTCATTGTTTTGAATGTGAATAATCTCTGGCAAACCCAGCACTAGATTTTTAGTCCTTTTGGCTTCATAGTCTGAGTTTAACTCTTTTAATTTATTATCGAGTGCTTCTTTAAAAAGTTGTATATCTTTTGGCTGTTTAGTAAATTCAATAAACCATTGGTGCCCCCCGGAATTAGCATCAATATAGATAGGAGATACCGTGTAATCTTTAATTGAAGCATTATATTGTTTACATGCAGCTAATAAAGCACTATCCGTATTTTCAACCACTAATTCTTCTCCAAAAGCATTCAAGAAGCTTCCGGTACGCCCTATAATTTTTATTCTGAAAGGGGATAAGGTTGTAAAACGAATGACATCTCCTATTAAATAGCGCCACAACCCCCCATTAGTGCTTATAACTAAAGCATAATTAATATTGAGCTTTACATCTCTTAAAGGGACGGCTTTTAATATTCCTTTTGTATATTCCTTCATAGGAATAAATTCATAGAAAATACCATAGTCAAGCATAAGCAATAGTCCTTTTGATATTTTCTTATCTTGTATTCCAATAAACCCTTCTGAAGCATTATATCCTTCCAGATAATTCATCTTTTCAGATGGAATAAGTGTTTTGAATTGTTCTCTATAGGGTTCAAAATTTACCCCTCCATGCATATAAAGTTCAAGATTTGGCCAAACTTCACTTATATTTCTTTTACCGCTTATCGATAATACTCGCTTTAGTAAAATTAACATCCAAGAAGGGACTCCTGTCAAATTTGTAATATTAGCCTTCACGGCTTGCCTAGCTATTTGTTCTAATTTACTCTCCCAGTCTTCCATTAATGCCGTATCAATATCAGGAATTCTATGATAATTTACCCACACAGGAAATTCATCTAAAAGGATGGCTGATAAATCACCGTCTTTATAATTCCCAGTTGATGATTTTTTAAGACTTCCTCCTAACATTAACCCTTTTCCATTATAGACATCCAAATTACTAAAGTTGTTTCCGTACAATGAGAGCATATCTTTTCCTCCCTTAAAATGACAATTTTTTAGAGATTCTTGAGTAATAGGAATGAATTTGCTTTGTGCATTTGTGGTTCCTGACGACTTTGCAAACCATTTTATTTTTCCTGGCCAAAGTACATTTTTCTCTCCTTTTCTTGCTCTTTCAATAAATACAGAAAATTTCTCATAGGTTCTAATGGGAATATTTTTTGAAAAATGAGCGTAATCATTAATTGTGCTAAAATGATGCGCCTTACCAAAAGCCGTATTTTTTCCTTTTGAGATAAGAAAGTTAAATACTTTTGCCTGTGCTTTAATTGGATTTTTGCAAAACTCATCAATATTGTTAATGCGTTTTTGCATCATAAATGAAAGAATAGAATTTTTAATAGAAAGCTTGTTCAATTTTGGTATATTTAGGGTTTGAAAAATACAAAAAATTATGTTGAGAGATACGCTTAAAAAAATGGATGCAGAACTTAAAGATGTGGTGCAATATACCTTAGATATTCATGGAATTACTCATAAAATGAACAATTATATTGGCATGCAAATAAAGATTGAGTGGAGTGGTGTTGTAATTTGTCAATGTGGGAAAAAAGCGGATAAGTTTTATCGTTCGGGCTATTGCTACAAATGTTTTTGGGAATCGCCTTTAGCTTCTCAAAGTATTTTTAAACCCGAATTATGTACTGCACATTTGGGAATTGAAGAAAGAGATTTGGAATGGGAAAAAGAATTCCAAATTGCTCCTCATTATGTGTATTTAGCAAACTCAAGTGGAATTAAAGTTGGAATAACAAGAGGTACACAAGGCGTGATTAGATGGATGGATCAAGGGGCAAGCCAAGCTATTTTATTGGCTGAGGTTCCTAACAGAAGATTTTCTGGAGATATTGAGGTTTCCTTAAAACGATTTGTTGCTGATGTAACTAATTGGAGAAAGATGCTTTCAGGAAAGCCTGATCCTGTTGATTTAGTAAAAATGAAAACTGAGCTTTCAGCGCATGTCCCTGAAGAGTTGAAACAATATATTTTACCCAACAATAAGGTTACTGACATTAAATATCCTGTAACTAGGTATCCTAAAAAAATAAAGAGTGTGAAGTTGGAGCGTACTCCAATGATTGAAGGGAAATTGTTAGGGATTAAAGGGCAATATTTGTTGTTGGATGGCGATAGAGTTTTTAATATTAGATCGCATGAAGGATTTATCTCAACCTTTTCACACCAAGAAATTGCACAACAAGGGTTCTTATTTTAACTCCATAATAAAAGGCATTCTTGCTTGAATTATATCGCTTTTTAGTAAATATTCAATTGGCTTGGTTAAATCAGTTTTAAACCCAAATTTAGCTAGTATTATATCTGAGATAGTACGGCTATTACCAAACTCTAAAACTAATTCCGAAAATGGATCTTTCTTTCTAGGTAAAGAGATTAACCTATAGTTTTCAACTTTTGCCAATAAAGCCGCAATTTCAATTGCTTTTTCAAGTCCTCCATAGGCGTCAATCAATCTAATTTTTTTGGCATCATAACCAGTCCAAATTCTCCCTTGTCCAATTTCATCAACAGCAGTAGTACTCATTCCTCTTCCTTCACCAACATGCGTGATAAAAGTAGTATAAATAGTCTCAACATTTTTCTGAATTTTATTTTTTTCGAAAATAGAAAGAGGTCTATTTACTCCCATATCGGCATATTTGCTAGTATTAACAGTATCAATAGTAATGCCCAATTTATTTTTATAAAACTTACTAAAATTTGGAATCACTCCAAACACACCAATTGACCCTGTGAGTGTTGTTGGGTTTGCTACTATGCTATCGGCCGCACAAGCAATATAATAACCACCACTTGCGGCATAATCTCCCATGGATACTACTAGTGGTTTTTCAGCTTTTGCTAAAATGGTTTCTCGCCAAATTACATCAGAAGCTAAGGCACTTCCTCCTGGAGAATTTATCCTGAGGATAATCGCTTTTACTCTTTTATCTTTTCTTGCTTGTTTAATTGCTTTTGCAATGGTTTCCGAACCAATACTTTGTTCATTCCCTTTCCCTGATTTAATTTCACCTGTAGCGTAAATAATTGCAATTTTATTTCTACTTATCTCTTTCTTATCAGCTTTTGTTTTGGAGTATTTGCTTAAGCTAATAATATTTAGTTTTTCTGCTCCAGCTAAATTTCTTAAAGTGTCGTCTATTTGATCTTGGTACAAAAGAGCATCAACATAAGCTAATTCAAGGCATTTTTTTGCATTTTCAAGACTTAGGTTGTTTGCATGTTGTTGTACTTTTGCTAAAGTTAACCCTCTTTGGTTGGCAATGCTATCCATTATGTTATCAGCAAAAGAGTTCAGTAATAATTGCATTTGCTCACGATTGGCATCACTCATTTTATCTAAGACAAAGGGCTCAACTGCACTTTTAAATTTCCCATGCCTAATAATTTGCACTTCAATATCTAACTTTTCCAAAAGACCTTTGTAGAACATAATTCCTACTGATAGTCCTTTTAATTCTACTATACCTTCAGGATTTAAATATATTTTATCGGCAATTGAAGCTAAGTAGTAGGCCGCTTGAGAATATACTTCAGCATATGCAATAATTGGCTTCCCAGTTTGCTTAAATTCAAGTAGTTTGTTTCTGATTTCCTCTGTTTTTGATAAGCCAGCATTGACAAAAGAAGTGTTGATGTAAATAGCTTTGATATTCTCGTCTGATTTTGCTTTTTCAATATTATCTAAAATTTCTTTCAGTTCTAAAGGGATATCTAATTCTAAATTGAGTAAACTTAAATAATCTAATGGGTTTGGTGAGGCGCGCTCTACTACTTTTTTGCTTAAGTCAATTTTAAGAATGCTATTTTTCTTGACAGTTACATCTTCCTCCGAACTAATTATGGCAATTAGTCCTATAGATAATAATACAATTACAATAACTGCTGACACCATTCCTATAATTGTAGATAAGATATTTTTAAAAAATATTTTCATTATGAATAATTTTTGAGTTGACAAAAATAAGGATTTTTAAACAAGCGTATTGAACATTCTCCCTATATTTGATGTCAATATATAGAAATATGAATATAGTTTATTTACAATTAGGTAGTAATATTGGCGATAGAGAACAGCAATTAGAATTTGCAATTTCTGAGATAAAAGAAAAAGTTGGTGATATTACTAATTCTTCTAAAGTGTATGAGAGTTCACCTTGGCGAGTAGATGGGCAATCAAATTATTTGAATCAAGTTATAAAAATAAAAACTGAAATTGATGCCGAAAGTGTATTAAGTGTAGTGCTTGACATAGAAAATGATCTTGGCAGAAAAAGAATAGAAAAATGGGGAGAGCGCCTTATAGATATAGATATCATATTTTATAATAATGAAATTATTGAAACAGCTGAATTATGCATTCCTCATAAACACATGCACGAAAGAAAGTTTGTACTAACTCCTTTAAATGAAATTGCAAGTGACTATTTACATCCTAAATATAATAAAACAGTAGCTGATTTATTAGTTGAATGTAATGACGTTGAAAGTGTAGAGGAGCATGTTTTATAATTTTATAGCAATAGAAGGAAATATTGGTTCAGGTAAAACCACTTTAGCAACAAAACTCTCAAAAGATTTTAAAGCCCGTTTATTGTTGGAGCAATTTGCAGACAATCCGTTCCTACCAAAATTCTATGAATCCCCTGAGAAAAACGCATTTCCTTTAGAGCTCTTTTTTATGGCTGAACGCTATCATCAATTAAAGCGTCAAAAAGAACAAGACTTGTTTCAACCTCTTACTATTTCCGACTACTTTTTTATGAAATCAAAGTTGTTTGCCCAAAACAATTTACATTCAGATGAACAGCAATTATTTAATAGGCTTTTTGAAATTATGTTGTCTTCTTTATCAGTTCCTGATTTACTGATTTATCTTTATGCTGATATAAGTCGTCTGCAGCAAAATATCAAAAAAAGAGGCAGATCTTTTGAGCAGGATATATCAGATGTTTATCTACAAAATATTCAAAATAGGTATTTGGATTATTTACGAAAACAAAATAGTTTCCCAGTACTGATTTTAGATGTATCCCTTGTAGACTTTAAGATAGAAAAAACAGTATATGAGAAAATAAAAAAATTAATTGATTGTAAATATAAGATAGGAGTGCATCATTTTGATTTAGCTTAACCAATGCTTTAAATCCTTATCAATTAGTTTTTCTAATTTTAAGATGTCATCTTTATAATGTAAGTTAGTTAATTTTTTGACCATCTCATCAGTTATCTTTTTAGGTTTTGAATAAGCCGAGTTAAATAAAAATTTAATTATAGCTTGTGGCAAGTACTTACTAAACTCAATATTTGGTATTAAATTAAAATATCTGCTTTTCATAACAATCCAACCAAAAATTCCTTTTGGCACCCCTGAAACATTTGTTTTTTTACTAAAATCTGGAATAAATGAGTCAGTTACATTTAAAAAATTGAATATTTTCTTACTTACAGTTTCAGGGTTTTTAATTATTTCCTCAAACAATACAATGTGTATATTTTCTTTTGGAAATAAATTGTAATAACGATTAAGTTGTTTAAAATAGAACCCTTTACTTTTATAATGATAAAGAGGGCTCCAATTTTTTTCAATTCTCCCCTTTTCTTCATTAAAAGCTTTTTCAAAATCATTAATAACTTCCTTTCCAGATCTTTGAGCATGCAAATAATTTGAATAAGCTCTTTTGACAGGTTGTCTTAAAATTGCAATAATTTTGATATTTGGTAAATGGTCTTTAATTAAAATTGGGCAATTTTTATCGGAAATGTATGCAGGAGAAGCTTCACCAATTGCAGTTTCATTTTTTACAGCATTAAATAAATTATAGTACCGTTTAAGAGTTGTGATTTTTTTTGTTTTTCTTCCTTTTACAACATAATTATTCTCTTTATTAAAATTATTAAAAAACATAGGCTCCTTTACAGAGCTCATAAAAATATCAGGATGTTGTTTTAGGTATGTATACAATGAGGTAGTTGCTGCTTTCATTGCTCCAATAATTATAAAATTTGGTTTTGGCATAATAAAAAAATAGCCCCGAGTTAAGGAGCTATTAATATTTTATATGTTTTGCATTTCTATTTTGTTAAAGTAATAAATGCTTCAATTGCTCTTAAGTTAATAAATTCTAAATCTATTAATGCTTCAGATTTGTATGCAGTATCCATATTTATAGCCATAGTTAAGCTACTAATTACAGCATCATTTTCCCCTGATCTTGCAGAAGCAATTGCATTTAAATAATGACAAGCAGCTGTATTCTCATTACAGTTAGCACTATTTTTCCCATTCATTATTTGAGATAATGCAGCATTATATGATTTCCTATTTTTATAAAAACGTGCAGCCTTTGCATATTCCCCCTGCCTGATATCTAAAATAGCTTGATTTTGATCAGAAGTTTTTGCTTGGTCAAATAATTTTTGAGCAGTTGATAATTGACCTCTTCTTGCTGCTATTACACCTTTATTATTAAGAATGTCAGCTTGATTTCCCCCTAAAGCTTCTGCTTTATCAAGATATAGCAGTGACTCACTTAAGTTTCCTTTAGCTAAGTGCATGTATGCAATATTGTTGTGTCCTCTCCAATCATTATGCAATTCAACTACTTTATTATAGATTCCTTCTTTTACAGTTGCGTCAGTAGTTAAAGTTGCTGAAAATAATAATTCTTTCACATCTAATGCTTCAGGAGTTGTCGTTGAAAGTGTTGCAATTTCTTCATCTGTTCTTTTTGGTTCGAATGAACGAATTATAATAACTGCTTTCCTTAATTGTGGTAGAACATCCTCCTCAAGCGCATCATAAATTTCAGCTAAGTCTCTAATTTGTTGTTCTCTTAATTCTAAATCTTCAACTGAATTTACAATTTTATTAATTCTTCTTTTGTCCTTAATGTCAGAGGCTTGAACTAAAGATTCGAATCCTGCCCAGTCTTCACCTAATGAAGTTTCAGTGTAAAGGTCATTGTTGCTTGCGCCATCAACTTTTAAAGAACGTAATAATCTTTTAGTGTAGTTAAGTGTGCTCTTCATTCTATTGTCAGAGACATTATCATTCATATTGACTGATCCTTCAGGAGAAGCAAAAGATTTAATTTCAATAGAATGAGTTGTGTGCCCATTTTTTGCGAATTCTTTTAATTTTTTAATGTCGGTATCACTTTTTTCAGTTGTTCTGATGTTAGATTGATTAACTAAAAAGTAGATGGTAGCTGTTTCTTCCAAAATTGTTTCATGCTCGTAGCCGTGATTGTTATTAGCAATATCTTCATTATCTAATACTCTTGTTGCTGTAGCAAGCACACCATTAGCAATAGTTCTTGGTTCAAATACTTTTTCTTTGTCTTTTTCTTTAGCAGTAGCCCTTAATTCTAACGTAGAATTTATCATATCGTTATTATATTCAATAACATCTTGATATTTAAAACTACCTCCTGTAGAATAAAAGATAGTAGCCTCTCCTCCAGTAGCATCTTCACCTTGTATTGTTATTGTTTTAAAAGCAGTTTCTCCATTAGTATATATAAGTACAGGAGTAAAATCGACAGTTGCTTTTTTTGCAAAGTATTTCTCTGCAAATAAAGCGTCTAATGATAATACAACCTTCCCGCCGTGTGCTTGTAAAATTGGCGGAGTAGTTGTAAAATTAACTGTTTCGTATTTGCTAGCCATTTGATCTATTCCGCAGCTACTTATTATAGCTGCAATAACTATGATGTAAAAGATTCTTGAAACGCCCATTTTGTTTTGTTTTTATAATTATTAATTGCTGCAAATGTAAAAAAATTAATAGAGAGGAGTATCTCAAAATTATTGCTTTTTACACATAAGTTGTTAGTAATTTTTAAAGAAGAAAAAATTCATTTAATTTATCAACTCTACCAAAAAGATGAATAAAAAAATCACTTTTTTTAACTGTTGTTATGCTTTATGGAATATCTCCAGAATATAAAATACTGAATAATTTTGATTTAACATCTTCCTAAGTTAAAAGATTAAGCTTTACGAATTTTTTTAGATGCTTCTAAAATGAAAAATGCCTCATCAAATTATTCTTATAGAGTTGTTTCTTTTGGATTGAAATATAATTTATAGAATTAAGCATTTAACTTTTTCCATAATTCCCAGATAACAATACCTGTAGCTACCGATATGTTTAAAGAATGTTTGGTTCCGAATTGAGGCACTTCAATTGCCTCATTACACATATTTATAACTTCTTGAGCAACCCCATTTACTTCATTGCCCATAATAATTGCAATTGATTTTTTCGGTAGGCTAATGTCATTCAACATGGTTGACTTGTCAGTTTGTTCAATACCGATAATATGATAGCCTTCAGCCTTTAATTTGCTTACAGCATTAATAGTATTTTCAAAAAATTCCCATTTAACAGAATCAGTTGCTCCTAGTGCAGTTTTACGAATTTCTTTGTCAGGTGGAATTGCTGTAATTCCACACAGAATAATTTTTTCAATTAAAAAAGCATCAGAAGTACGAAATATTGAGCCAACATTTATGGCGCTTCTTACGTTATCTAGGATAATAGTGACTGGTGTTTTTGTAGCGCGTTTAAACTCCTCAATATTTATTCTTTCCAATTCATTGTTTTTTAACTTTCTCATCTCTTATATTTGTTGCGAAATTAAAGAATAAATTTTTGACAGTAAAGAATAAGAAAGAAAAGAAATCACTTCCTTACTGTAGCAATATAATGCAATTAAAATTACGCATCAGTCTGTTTTTTTTGTTTCGGGTCGGTAATTTTTATGAGATTTTTGGGCAGGATGTAATTTTTGGAAGAAATAAGATAAATAATTTGGATATCAACACATTAACTCCCATTGAAGTACTTATGAAATTGAATGAAATAAAAAACATAACAGTAAAATAAAGATTCGTTTTGTAATAATGAATATTTATTTAAATTTGCCGACCCAATGCGAGTGTAGCTCAGGGGTAGAGCATCACCTTGCCAAGGTGAGGGTCGTGGGTCCGAATCCCATCACTCGCTCAATAAATTTCATTTAAACACCCTGCCCGGGTGGTGGAATTGGTAGACACGTTGGACTTAAAATCCAATGGACATTAGTCCGTACGGGTTCAAGTCCCGTCCCGGGTACATAG
>DUAO01000082.1 GCA_012960805.1 Flavobacteriales bacterium
TTGCAATGGAAAAAATTGTGCCGGATGGTAAGAAGAAAAGAACAATTAAGATTGTCTCTTAGTAATCCATCGAAGGGAGGCGAATGTCTCCCTTTATATTATAAACATATTATGTAAAGATAATGAAATGAAATTTCCCTCAAACAAAAATAAAATCAAAAACAAAAAGACACTCCAAAAAATGTTTGGAGCTTCAAAACTTCGTAGGATTAAAGCTTCTTGGAAAGAAAAAGCTACTAAAGAAAGAGTAATTAAATTCGTTGGGAAACCTTCAGAAGAATCTAAATTTATTCTTTCCTTGAGAGAAAAAAAGACTAGCCCAAAGACGCTAGAACTTCAAAATGCCAAGACTGCAAAGTTTACTGTAGAATTAGTTCACGATTGTATTGCAGAAGGCACATACTCAAATCCCGAAAGACAGAAAATGAAACGTGAACAACTGCACGAAAAGAAACCTAAACGGAGAACTCGTTGGGAGCAGTCTTTAATTGTACCTAAACCACCCACTTATAAGATGAAAAAGGGTAAGCTAAAAATTGTTAAATGCAAATAAATTTTATTTATTATTGCCTTGACATTTGAGTTTTTTTATAGTATAATAATACTATTAAATAATATAAACAAATAATACTTTAATAATACTTTATGATGAAATATCCTTTTGAAATAAAAAGAGTGCCTGCATTTTTAGGCACTAAAGACATAACTCACCTATACCAAGATCAATATGAACATATCGTTAAGCCTTCTATGGAGGTCGCAAAGAAAGCACTTAAAGGTAAAGTTGATCCTAGAATGGCTACTATGTTATGCCCCCCCGGCTCTGGTAAAACTACAGTATTTAATATTGATTTGATATGGAGAATTGCTGCATTAGCAGTAATTAAAAAATCAACAAACAATTTAATTATATTAACTGCACCAGACCTTACAATAATAGAAGATAATCTTAATTTACTAAATGAATTTTGGGAAAATAATGAAATTCTTGATTATTTGCTTAACAAACATGGTATTGATTGGAGAGGATTATATGAAAATCCCTCAGATGTTCGTGGTAGAGGATTAGAAATTCTAGTATGTTCTATTCAAAAAGCAACTGGCGATCAATTACCACATCTAAAAAAACATTCTATATTGATGTTGGAAAATGATGAAATTCATAATGGATTAGGTTGTCCAGAAGGTGGTGAAGCTAATAATTATGAAAATGATATTGGACATGATGGTTCAACGTATGAAGCAAAATGGTTTACTGCAATAAATGAGTTACAACCCAAAATGTGGTTTGGATTAACTGGTAGCGATACTGATTCTATAAGGAACAATGACAAATATTATTATAATATTTCTAATAAGATGGAAAAGTCAGAATGGCGTTTACCTTTCTTTAAAAATAAATTAAAACAAGTTTGTGAATATTCTAATACAGAGTTAGTTGAAGAATATTTTGTAGCATTATCAAAGAGAAATGCTATTAGTAAACATTTACATTCTAAAATTCCAGCTAAATATTTAAAAACTCCATCATTGTCCAAATTGAATGATCTAAAGACATCTGGAATGATTAAATGTGGATTGTCTAGTTCTGCTTATATGGAGCCAAAACAAGTAGTAAACTTCATCTATACTTTAAACGAAAAGTATAAGGATGAAACTTTCATGCATGAAGGAGAAGAACTATCATATCATATTGGGTCGCCTGCAATTTTAACAACATCTGGTGGGATAGATCAAAAAACTGGTGGTAGTAATGGAGAATGTATAAGATTATTAAATTCTGAAGGTAGTCAATATAATGGTGTGTCAGTAATATATATTGGCACAGTTGGAATTAATATTACTAATCTTGGAGTTATTGCAATTTTGCCAGTCATTGATAATAAAGGAAATGTAGACAATAGTATATATCAATTATTTTGTCGAATGGATAGAAACAAATATGGTTTGTGGAGGGGAGAATTTGATTATGAAGTTTCACAAATATCAGATCCAAAAATAAGAAATTTGATTATCAAGCTCGCAGTAAATCTTGCAACTAAGGAAGCAATAGTAAGTTATGGTGGAATGGCAGAAAATGCATACAATAAAACTAAGGAAAATCATGTTTTGGCTGAAGATGCTTATGGATATTTGCATGGTTTGGTAAGTCTGAAAAAACAAATCACTACTACTGAAGAACAAGATGAAATTTATAAGTTGTATAAGGTAGAGAATCCTCATTGTGAATTTTGTCCACAAAATGAAGAAGGAATACCTATGTGTGAAGTAGCTGCTCGACAAAATCATTTAGAAGATTCAGATGAAGATTTTGCTAAATGGTGGTTTGGTGATCTGGAAGTCGATCATAAAGATGGAGATCACTTTAATAATGATCCAGAAAATTTACAAACTTTATGTTCTGATGAACATGGCTATAAGACACAAAAACTTGAAGAATATCGTAATAGATATAATAATAAAAAGAGAATTAAATAACTACTAAGTTATTATCTTGACATTTGAACTTTAGTGTGTTATAATACTATATGATTGAATACAAATTTAATGAAAAAGAAATCCTAAAAGAAATCCAGAAGTATGTGGACTCGACATATGAGCAACACTATGCAACTGGTAAAAT
>DUAO01000083.1 GCA_012960805.1 Flavobacteriales bacterium
GCAGTTAATATAAATCCTGTTGTAATTCCTAAAAATCTATTTGAAGTCATTTTACTTAAAATGCTTCTCATTTTACTACCAGCTACTTTTTGAATTCCGTCACTCATCACTTTCATCCCATAGATGAAAAATCCAAGAGCCCCAATGAGCGTTAATAATTCAATTATTCCAAATTCCATATTTACAGATTTATTTTGGTTGCAAATTTATACTTTTTCTACTTTTTTTTTTAAAAAATCAACTAATTTTTGTATACCTTAATTAAACAGGAGAAATAAATTTCCCCAATTTGTATTTCTATTGTCAGAAGTTGCAAATCCATTATATTTTTTACTTTCATTTAGGGCTAACTCAAAATTGAAATCATTTTGATTTTGCGAATAGCAAATTCCTTTGCTCATAAAATTTGCTGCTAAATATTCTTGTTCTGTTTGCCCAGGGGTAGGAATAAAGATGGCTTTCTTTTCCAGCTTTGCTAAATCCATTACGGTTGAATATCCTGGGCGGCAAATAATTAGGTCTGATTGTAAAATAGCAGTGTTTAATTCCTTGGCATTTAGGTGTGATTGTATGCTTAAGCTGCCTATTTTCTCACTTGTATTAAGTTCTGGTTTTCCTAGTACAATTAATGATTTTTCTGTTCTGTTTTTTAGTGCATTTATTAATCCTTTTTCAAGGATCGTTCTTTGAGGTTCTGGCCCAGAAACTATTGCCAGAAAGTCATATTTTTTTTTGCTTTCTTGTTTTTCAAAACGAGATTGTGTTCCTATATATATAGTGTTGTTTGGCAAGGCATTTGGTTTGGATAAGCTGCCAGCCAAATTATTTTTTTCATCATCTATTATCCAACAAATATTGTATTTATTGATGTATTTATAATTAAAATTACGGATACTATTGCTAAAATAAGGGCTCTGTATTTGCAATTGATGGGTAATAAAAGCACAAGGTATGGTTTCAGAATAAAGTCCAAAACGATTGTCAGAAATTACCCCATCAATTTTATAATCAGTAATAATTTCAGAAAGTGTATTATTTTCTTTTCTGATATTCTGTAACAGCTTTGGAGTTTGCAAAAGCATACTTACACTCATGGGTAAATACTTAGGATATTTTATGTTGTATCCTGCAAAACGAATAATTTCTAATTGTGGAAATTCAGTGCTTAATAAATGCAATGGGCGTTCATCAGCAGCCAGTATTACTTCATAATTATTATCAATTAATGCATTGATAATAGGAATACATCTGGTAGCGTGCCCTATTCCCCAATTTAGTGGAGCTACTAAAATTCGTTTTTTTGCTTTCACAGGCCGAAAATACTTAAAACAAAGTATTTTTACATCAAAATAAAAGTTTTGGCAAAAAATAAGTTAAGAAAGTTCGCTCAGATGAAGGATTATCCTCATGTAGAAGAGCCAGAAATGGAGCTTTTAAAACAGGGGTATGCATTAAAAGGAAATTGGAAAAAGGAGTTCTTTAAAAATGACAATCCTTTGGTGTTGGAATTAGGTTGTGGTATGGGAGAATACAGTGTAGGCTTGGCTGAAAAATTTCCTGATAAAAACTTTTTGGGCATAGATATCAAAGGGGCAAGGATGTGGCAAGGTGCCATTGAATCACTTGAAAAAGGAATGAAAAATGTAGGCTTTTTGCGTATCCGTATTGATTGGATAGAAAAATGCTTTGCTGAAAATGAAGTGGATGAAATCTGGATTACTTTTCCCGACCCTCAACTTAAAAAAAGAAGAGGAACAAAACGACTAACACACCCTGATTTTTTACATAGGTATAATAATATTTTAAAGCAAGAAGGACGGATACATTTAAAAACAGACAGTCAATTTTTGCATGGTTTTACTTTAGGGGTCATTGTTGCTGCAGCTCATATTTTAGAAGATAGTACGAATGATTTATACAATGATGCGATTAAAAGAGAGCACATGGAAATCAAAACCCATTACGAACAAATTTACTTGGATAAAGGTTTGCCGATTACTTATTTGAGATTTAGCTTAAAAAATTAATGAAAGACAATTTCTTCCATAAAGTATATACTATTGTTTGCCAAATCCCTAAAGGAAAGGTAAGTACTTATGGTGCAATAGGCAAGTATTTAGGCAGCGCAAAATCAGCTCGTATGGTAGGTTGGGCACTTAACAAATGTCCCAATGATGTGCCAGCACATAGGGTTGTAAATCAAAAAGGACTATTAACAGGAAAAGTGCATTTTGAGGGCATTACCCTTATGCAACAATTGTTGGAAAATGAAGGGCTTGTTATTGAAAACAATCAAATTATTGATTTAGAAAAACATTTATGGAGTTTTTGAAAGAGTTATTCTAAGTCTAAATTTTAGTATTTCTTTTCACAAAAATCTACTATCTAAAATCTTATTACTAACATCTAACTTCCTATCTTTGCACTCATAAACCTTACAATGAAGTTGACCAAAGACCAAATAGAAAAAGCATTATCAACCATTAGTTTGCCTAATGCAGAGGAGAACATTATGGATAGTGGCGCTATAAAAAATATTCAAATTTTTGGAACAGATATTGAACTAGATGTAGAGATTAAAAATCCTACTTTACAGTACAAAAAAAAGGTAGAGGTGGATTGCATGAAAGCTATTCATAATCATGCTTTTGAAAAATCCAAAGTTAAAGTTAATCTTATTATAAATGCACCTGTAAAGGAAAAGCAAATAAAAGGAAATCCTATTCCGGGGGTTAAAAATATAGTAGCTGTTTCTTCTGGTAAAGGAGGGGTGGGAAAATCAACTATTGCCGCCAACTTAGCAGTTGGTTTATCCGATTTAGGCTATAAGGTTGGGGTAATTGATGCTGACATTTACGGTCCTTCCATGCACATCATGTTTGGTTTGGAAGGAGCAACACCTTCTGCTGTTGAGGTAGATGGAAAATCAAAAATAAAACCTTTGGAAAATTATGGTGTAAAATTGCTTTCTATCGGATTTTTTGCCCAATCACAACAGGCGGTTGTTTGGAGGGGGCCTATGGCTTCCAAGGCACTTAACCAATTATTGTGGGATACTCATTGGGGTGAATTGGATTATTTGATAGTGGATTTACCTCCTGGCACAGGCGATATTCATTTATCATTGGTGCAATCCATTCCGTTAACCGGAGCTGTAGTAGTAAGTACACCACAAAATATTGCTTTGGCAGATGCCAAGAAAGGGATAAACATGTTCCGTATGGATAGTATTGATGTGCCTGTTTTAGGAATAGTTGAAAACATGGCTTATTTTACGCCAGAAGAATTACCAAACAATAAATATTATATTTTTGGAAAGGAAGGAGCGAAAGGTTTGGCAGAGCAAATGCAAATTGATTTGTTAGCTGAAATTCCAATTGTACAATCACTAAGGGAAGCTGCTGATGCGGGTAGGCCGGCTGTACTGCAAGAGACTACTTCTATTGCTATTGAATTATTAAAAATGGCTAAAAATGTTGTAAAGGCTATTGAAAAAAGAAATACTACTTTAGCGCCTACTAAAGCGGTAGAATTAACAAACTCAAAAGGGTGCTCAACTAAATAAAATACAATGGGAATTATTACAGATCAAACAATATTGAGTAGAATTGCAGTTGCTCTTCAAGAAATCAGACCTTTTTTAGAAGCTGATGGTGGGGATATTAATTTTATTGAGCTTACTGATACCTGGGTAGTAAAAGTAAAGTTGATTGGCGCATGTAGTAGTTGTAATATTAGCATGATGACCTTAAAAAATGGTGTTGAGATGGCGGTAAAGCGTGCCGTTCCTGAAGTTAAAGAGGTTATTGAAATCTCATCTTTATAATTCTACCCTTATTTTCTTAGTTTTACTATAGTAGGTTTATTGCTATTTAGAATAAATATAAATTATTAGAATTATTTTTGTTCACTATGTTCCTTAGGTTGAAAAATATAAATTTGCGCCCTAAAATTGAATATACATTTAACATGATTCGAATTCATAATTTTAAAAGCTGCATTTTACTAATTGCAGTCTTCTTCACTTTCTCCTTTCAATCTCTCGCTCAGCCTGATGGCGCACAAATCTTTAAAGCAAACTGTACAGCTTGCCATACTATTGGTGGAGGAAGATTAATTGGTCCTGATTTAGCGGGGGTAACTAAAAAAAGAAAAGCAGATTGGTTAAAGCAATGGATTAATAGTTCGTCTGATTTTATTGCCTCAGGTGATGCTGATGCAATAGCAATTTATGAAGAATATAATAAAGTTGCAATGACATCTTTCTATTTTTCGGATGAAGATATGGAGGCTTTATTGGGGTATTTGGAAACCCCTCCTGTTGAAGAAGTTAAAGTTGCTGTCGCTACAGACGCAACTCAAGATGAAGGAATGAAGAGTTCAACAAAGATGATGATTGTTGCTTTAGTCTTATTGATATTAGTATTTCTTCTAACTTCAATAAAAAATAGCTTAAAAGAAAGTTTGGGGCAAGAAACCAAAACTGTTTCCGAAACTGTAATTGCACAGACCAATGCATTCTTAGCAAACAATATCAATAAATTATTTGTTGGTCTTTTTATAATGATTGTAGTGTTAAAATTTGTTTTTGATACTTTAATGGGTATTGGGGTTACTACTAGCTATCAGCCAGAACAACCTATCACATTTTCACATAAAATACATGCAGGTGATAATAGTATAGATTGTAATTATTGCCACTCTTCAGCTCGTTCGTCCAAAACTTCAGGAATTCCTTCTGCTAATGTTTGTATGAATTGTCACACTAACATTACTTCAGGAACAGCAACAGGAACAGCTGAAATTCAAAAAATATATGATGCAATTGGATACGATCCTGAAACCAGAACTTATATTGAAGGATATGAGCAAAAACCAATTGAATGGATTAAAGTTCACAACCTACCAGATTTGGCATATTTTAATCACTCTCAGCATGTTACTGTTGGCGGATTAGAGTGTCAACAATGTCATGGAAATATGGAAGAAAAAACAGTTGGTCAAGTAGCTACCATGCAAGAGCTTAACAATATTTCATTTAATAAAGAGAACGGGATTGAATTTGAGCACGCTACTTTAACAATGGGTTTTTGTGTTGATTGCCACAGACAATCTGAAGTAAAAATGGACGGAAATGATTACTATACAAGCATGCATGAAAAAATGAAGGAAAAATATGCTGGGGAGAAAATTACGGTTGAAAAAATGGGTGGCTTGGAATGTGGTAAGTGCCATTATTAAAAAAAATAGGTAGATTTTAATTTCTATATAAAATGACAAAAGCAAAAAAATATTGGAAAGGTTTAGCTGAGCTAAATGACAATCCCTTAGTTGAAAAGCTAAAACAAAATGAATTTGTTGAAGAGATCCCTGTTGATGAGTTTTTAGGAGATAAGGAACTTTCTGCAACCTCTACATCAAGAAGAGATTTCTTAAAGTTTTTAGGATTCAGCACAGCTGCAGCAACTTTAGCAGCCTGTGAAACCCCTATTAATAAAGTAATTCCTTACGTAATTAAGCCAGAAGAAATCACCCCTGGTGTTGCTAACTATTATGCAACTACTATGTATGACGGGCACGATTACGCATCTGTTTTAGTTAAAACTAGAGAGGGTCGTCCTATCAAGATTGATTCAAATAAATCAGCAACTAACGCAAGAATTCAAGCATCTATTCTTTCCCTTTATGATTCAGGAAGATTAAAAAACCCAATGAAAGATGGAGTAGATACAGATTGGAATACTGCTGATGCTGAAATTATTACAAAATTAAATGAGATAAAAAACAATGGGGGCACAATTGCTATATTATCTTCTACTATTATTTCCCCTTCAACTAAGCGATTAATCGCTGAATTTTCATCTGCTTACGGTAATGTAAGGCACATTCAAATGGATGCGGTTTCTTACAGTGGGCTGTTAGATGCCAACGAGGCATCATTTGGAGTGAGAGTTTTACCTACTTATAATTTTGATAAAGCAAAAGTTATTGTTTCATTTGGAGCTGACTTTTTAGGGAATTGGTTAAATGCTGATTATGCTAAGCAGTATGTTATTGCGAGAAATCCTAAAAACGGAGAAATGGCTAAGCATTATCAACTAGAATCTATTTTAAGTCTTACAGGATCTAATGCCGATAATAGAATTCAGATTAAACCTTCTGAACAAAAAGGATTATTATCTAATTTGTTTAACGCTTTAAATGGAGCGACTGCTGATCATAGAATTGAAAAATTAGCTACTGACCTTAAAAATAATACAGGAAAATCCATTGTTGTTTGTAATAGTAATGATACTGAGGTTCAAACTTTAGTAAATGCTATTAATAATAAACTTGGGAATTATGAGAATACGATATCACTTTCTAATCCTTCTTATTTAAAGCAAGGAAACGATGTAGATGTTGCTATGCTTATTAAAGAAATGAATGCAGGAAAGATTGATGCATTAATTACCTATAGTGTAAATCCTTCATATACTTTGCAAAATGCTGAAGCTTATAATTCAGGACTTGCAAAAGTTGGCTTAACAATTACTACTTCATTATATAATGATGAATCAGCTCAAAAAATGATGTATGCTTGTCCTGATAATCATTACTTAGAAAGTTGGGGAGATGCAAATCCATCAAATGGAATTTACACATTAATGCAACCTACTATTGCTCCTTTATTTAAAGGAAGACAATTCCAAGAAAGCATAATGACTTGGATGGGTAATTCTGATTATCACACTTATCTGCAAAATTTCTATACTGATATTGATTGGAATCAATCATTACATGATGGATATTTTACAAAAAATCAATTAGCAGCTAAGGTTACTTTGTTTGCGGCTAATGTTCCTTCATTTGATGTATTAAAATCAGAGGAGATAGAATTTGAGATGTATGAGAAAATTTCAATGGGTGATGGTACTCAAGCTAATAATCCTTGGTTACAAGAATTGCCTGATCCGCTTTCAAGAGCGTGTTGGGATAATTATTTAACTATGTCAGCAGCTACTGCAGCTGATTTAGGAATTACCAACGAGAATGTGTCTAATGGGGCCTTAAATGGTAATATGGTAAATATTACGGTTAATGCAAAAACACTTAAAAATGTACCAGTGATGATTCATCCTGGGCAGGCAAATGATACAGTTGCATTAGCTGTTGGTTACGGAAGAACAGCTGCAGGAAAATGTGGTGACGGAATAGGATTTAATGCTTTTTCGTTAGGAAATGGAAATGCAAAAATTGAAGTTGTTGGTGGGGAATATGAATTTGCAGCTACTCAATTGCATCACACTATGATGGGTAGAGAGATCGTAAAAGAAACTACTTTAGAAGATTTTATTAAAAATCCTTATTCAGGAAATAAGCAAGTAACCTATGCTACTCATAACGGAGACAAGCCAGCAGATCAGGTTACGCTTTGGGATGAACACGATCATTCAACTGGGCATTTTTGGAATATGTCCATTGACTTAACATCTTGTATTGGATGTTCAGCCTGTGTTGTTTCTTGTCATGCTGAAAATAATGTTCCAGTTGTAGGAAAAGAAGAGGTGAGAAAAAGTAGAGATATGCACTGGTTGCGTATTGACCGATACTTCTCATCTGATATGACAAAAGAATTATCCAAAGAAGAAAAAACATCTGCTATTGATATGTATTCTGAAATGGAAGAGCCATCAGGAAATCCTGAAGTAGTATTCCAACCTGTTATGTGTCAACATTGTAATCACGCTCCTTGTGAAACAGTTTGTCCTGTTGCGGCAACTTCACATGGTTCTGAAGGGCAAAACCACATGGCTTACAACAGATGTGTGGGAACAAGATATTGCGCAAATAACTGTCCTTATAAAGTAAGACGTTTTAACTGGTTTCAATATTCTGATAACGATAAGTTTGATTTCAATATGAATGATGACTATGGTAAGATGGTGTTGAATCCTGATGTTGTGGTTCGTTCAAGAGGGGTAATTGAAAAATGTTCAATGTGTATTCAGAAGATACAAGAAATTAAATTAGATGCTAAAAACGCAGGCACAAGAGTGAGAGATGAAGATGCGCAAACAGCTTGCTCATCAGCTTGTCCTACTAATGCAATTGTGTTTGGTGATGTAAATGATGAAACACATGAAGTGCAATCTCTTAAGAAAGAAGAAAGAGCCTATACATTACTAGAACACTTAAATACTGCTCCATCAGTGTTCTATCAAACAAAAATTAGAAATAAAGCTTAATATATAGATATGCAAAAAGAAGCAGAAATTAGAGATCCGTTAATTCTTGGGAATAAAACTTACCATGACATCACAAAAGATATAGCAAGACCAGTGGAAGGGAAAGCCAATAAATATTGGTGGATATTATTTTCATTGTCATTAGTGCTATTCATTTGGGGGATACTTTGTATGGCATACACAATTGGTACTGGTATTGGTGCTTGGGGATTGAATAAAACTGTAAACTGGGCTTGGGATATCACCAACTTTGTATGGTGGATTGGTATTGGGCATGCAGGGACATTAATTTCGGCTGTACTTTTATTATTCCGTCAAAAATGGAGAATGTCCATTAACCGTTCTGCTGAAGCAATGACTATTTTTGGTGTAACTCAAGCAGCACTTTTCCCATTGATTCACATGGGCCGTCCTTGGTTAGCGTATTACGTATTTCCTATTCCAAATCAGTTTGGATCTCTTTGGGTAAACTTTAATTCTCCACTACTTTGGGACGTATTTGCTATTTCTACTTACTTTTCTGTATCAGTAGTCTTTTGGTATATTGGCTTAATTCCTGATTTTGCTATGATAAGAGATAGAATGAGCGCAACAATTTCTCCAATGAAAAAGAAATTATATTCATTCCTTTCCTTTGGGTGGAGCGGTAAAGCAAAACATTGGCAAAGATTTGAAGAAGTTTCATTAGTGTTGGCAGGATTGGCAACTCCGCTTGTTTTTTCTGTTCACTCTATTGTATCTATGGACTTTGCAACTTCAATTGTGCCAGGATGGCACACTACCATTTTTCCTCCATACTTTGTGCTAGGCGCATTATTTTCCGGTTTTGCTATGGTAGAAACTTTGCTTATTATCATGAGAAAAGTGGTAAGCTTAGAATCTTATATTACTATAAAGCATATTGAGTATATGAATGTGATTATCTTACTTACAGGTTCGCTTGTAGGTACCGCTTATATTACAGAGCTATTTATGTCATGGTATTCAGGAGTAGAATTTGAACAATATGCTTTCTTAAATAGAGCAACTGGTCCTTACTGGTGGGCTTATGCTATTATGATGACTTGTAATGTGCTAACGCCACAACTGTATTGGATCACAAAAATTAGAACTTCTTTTGTTGCAACATTTATCTTGTCAATATTTATAAATATTGGAATGTGGTTTGAGCGTTTTGTAATTATTGTTACTTCTTTGCATAGAGATTATTTGCCATCTGCATGGACAATGTTCTCTCCATCTTTTGTTGATATTGGAATTTTCTTAGGTACAATAGGATTCTTTTTCACCTTATTTCTATTATACTCTAGAACATTTCCAGTGATTGCACAAGCTGAATTAAAATCTATTCTTAAATTGTCAGGATCGGAATATAAAAACAAGAAATAATGAGTAAAAAAACACTATACGGAATTTTTGATTGCGAGCAAGTTTTATTAGCCTCAGCAAAAGAAATTCGTGCAAACAAAATTGAGATTAAAGAAGTTTACTCTCCTTTCCCAATTCATGGTTTGGACAAAGCATTAGGCCTTAAAGAAACAAGAATGGCAATTACTGCTTTTATATATGGTTGTATAGGGTTGTCTTTAGGCGCATTAATGATTTATAATATCATGATTGTAGATTGGCCACAAAATATAGGCGGTAAACCAAATTGGACTTTTTACCATAATATGCCAGCATTTGTTCCTATTTTGTTTGAATGTACGGTGCTGTTTGCAGCTCACCTTATGTCAATTACTTATTTAATCAGATGTGGATTATTTCCAGGAGGAGAATCCGATAGTCCCGACCCAAGAACTACTGATGATAAATTTTTAATGGAGATTGTAGTAGAGGGAGATTTGGCTGCAGCAAAAGCAATGCTTAAAAAAACTGGAGCTACTGAAATTAACGAAAAAGACGCATAATTATGAATAAATTAATCTTAAAATTAGCCCTTATTTCATTAGTAGTATTCTTCTCTTCTTGTGGAGGTGATTCTGATCCAGGATATGAATTTATGCCTAATATGTATCGTTCGCCATCTTTGGAAACTTATGGAGAAAATACAATTAATGGAATGAATGCTCAACTTCCAGTTGAAGGAACAATTGCCAGAGGACATCTTTTAACCTTTAATTATGATGGAACTCTAGAAGGATATTTAGCAGCAGGAAATACGACCGTTAATCCTATTCAGGATAACAAGAAAACACGCACTGAAGGTAAAGCTCTTTATGGAATGTTCTGCGAACATTGTCATGGAGAAACAGGCACTGGTGATGGTACTATTAAACATGCAATTTATTCTGCAGTACCTCATTATAATGATGAGAAATTATTAAGAAGAGCTGGTGTGCCAATGAACGAATTAAAACCAGGACATATGTTTCATGCAATTACTTATGGCCTAAATGCTATGGGTCCTCATGCTTCTCAAGTTACAGAAGAAGAAAGATGGCTAATTGTAAATTATGTTCAACAAGAGTTGCAAAATTCAGGTAAATAAAAAATACATATAGAATGTTTACAATAAATAAAAAAGCAAAGAATTTCTCAATGGCACTTATGGCTATTGGACTTATTGCATTGACTTACGGATTTTGGACTGATACCCACAGGGCTTGGCCAAGTTTACTCTTTAATAATTACTTTTTCATAGGGATTGCAGTATTTGGCGTATTCTTTGTTGCACTACAATATGTAGCTGAAGCTGGTTGGTCAATTGTACTAAAAAGAGTTCCTGAAGCAATAATGGGTGCATTGCCGGTATTTAGCATAATTATGTTACTAATTATGGTAGCTGCCATTATGCATTGGAATCATATTTACCATTGGTTACATGAAGGTATTATGGATCCTACAAGTGAACATTATGATAAAATTCTTGCTGGTAAGGAAGCATATTTAAATGCTACTTTCTTTATTACAAGAACAGTTTTTTACTTATTAGTGTGGAACTATTTTGCGAAAAAATTAAGAAATTTATCAGTATTAGAAGATCAACAAGGAGGAACAGCTATTCATTTTAAAGGAGTTCGCACTTCAGCATGGTTCATGGTATTTTTTGCCGTAACGTCTGCAATGGCTTCTTGGGATTGGATTATGTCAATTGACCCGCATTGGTTTTCTACAATTTTTGGATGGTATGTTTTTGCGGAATGGAGTGCAATTGGTTTTACTACGGTTTTATTATTTACACTATATTTAAAAAGACAAGGATATTTACAAGATGTAAATGAGAATCATATTCATGATTTAGGAAAATGGGTTTTTGCCTTTTCATTGGTATGGACTTATATTTGGTTCTCGCAATTTATGCTTATTTGGTATGCTAATATCCCTGAGGAAGTCACCTATTTTACAGCTCGATTAGAAGTAGAAAATTATAAATTTTTATTTTGGTTCAGTATGATTATTAATTTTGTTGCACCTATTATTTTACTTATGAGTAGAGATGCAAAAAGAAATAATGGAAGGTTAATTTTTGTGAGTTGTATAATCCTTTTAGGACATTGGCTAAACTCGTATTTATTGGTTACACCTGGCACTTTAGGTACACATGGTCATATTGGATTTACTGAAATTGGAATGGGATTAGGTTTTGCTGGACTGTTTATTTATTTAGTATTAAATGCACTAACTAAACAGCCTTTAGAAACTAAAAATCATCCTTTCTTAGATGAAAGCAAACATTTACATACGTAAGATTGTATTGTTAATATATTTTAAAGGGTCAGATTAATTTGACCCTTTTTTTATACTTACTTTTGCTAAAACATGTCAGAAGACTACAATATAGAAGACGAACAGGTAAATGAGGAGCTTGAGACCGAACAAGTGCTAAGGCCAAAGCAGTTTGAAGACTTTGAAGGGCAAGAAAAAATTATTGATAATCTGAAAGTGTTTATTCAGGCAGCAAAACAAAGAGAGGAAGCTTTGGATCATGTGCTACTGCACGGCCCTCCTGGGCTAGGGAAAACTACTTTGGCTAATATTATTGCGAATGAGTTAGGGGTAAATATTAAAACAACTTCTGGACCTGTATTGGACAAACCAGGAGACTTAGCTGGCTTGCTGACTAATTTGGAAGATAGAGATGTTTTATTTATTGATGAGATACACAGGTTAAATCCTATTGTTGAGGAGTATTTATATTCTGCTATGGAGGATTATCAAATTGATATTATGATTGAATCAGGACCAAATGCGCGTACTGTTCAGATTAAGACAAATCCATTTACTTTAATTGGGGCTACTACTCGTTCAGGGTTATTAACTGCACCACTCAGGGCTCGTTTTGGCATTAACTTTCGTTTGGAATATTATATGACAGATGTGCTTTCTAAAATTATCAACCGATCTTCCTCAATATTAGATGTAAGTATTGCTAAGGATGCTGCTGCTGAAATTGCTGGTAGGAGCAGAGGAACACCTAGAATTGCGAATGCATTACTTAGGCGTGTTCGTGATTTTGCTCAAATAAAAGGGGACGGGAGTATTGATAAAAAAATTACTAAATATTCTCTAACGGCACTTAATGTAGATGAACATGGTTTGGATGAAATGGATAATCGAATTTTGACCACTATTATTGATAAATTTAAAGGAGGACCTGTTGGTTTGACTACTATTGCTACTGCTGTTGGCGAGCAATCAGGTACCATTGAAGAAGTATACGAACCTTTTCTTATAATGGAAGGTTATTTAATGCGTACGCCAAGAGGAAGGCAAGCTACAGATTTAGCATTTAAACATTTAGGAAAAACAAAATCAGCTGATCAAGGAAATCTGTTTTAGGATATTTGATCAAAGACTTCTAAGATTGTATTTTTGTATTGAGAAAATGTGGTGAGTGCCCATATTTTTAAGCTAATTCCTTCTTTATTGTTAAGCCAAGTCGCACATTTATGTAATTCTTTTCTGAATAGTTTTTTGTCAAAACTTACTTTACCAAGTATCTTTTTACTGAATTCTAACATAGTTTTTAATGTTTATAATTACAATAACCACAATTTCAATAATTTATTGTTTTGCACCCCAACTATATGCATTGTTTTGCAAACCACTGAGTGTTAATACTCGATCAATTACAGTGGCAGCAAGGGCTTCAAAAGTTTTTGGCTTGCTGTAAAAAGATGGAGTTGCAGGGCAGATGATTCCTCCAGCTTCAGTGATTGTTTTCATATTATTAATATGAATCAAACTTAGTGGAGTTTCTCTTGCAACAATAATTAACCGTCTTCTTTCTTTTAAGATAACATCAGCTGCTCTTGTAGTCAAATCATTACTAATTCCTGCAGCAATCCTCCCCATAGTCCCCATTGATGATGGGCATATAATCATAGTGCAAAAATTAGCAGATCCTGAGGCAAAAGGTGCCATAAAATCCATTTTATCATAAAAAGCAAAAGAGTATTTCTTATAATCTGAATTGTCTAGTTCTGTCTCCCATACTAATTTTGCATTGTCGGACATTAATACACCAACTTCAGCTATTTGTGCTTCTAATTGAACTAATTTATCAAAAAGTACTTTTGCGTAAATAGCCCCACTAGCCCCTGTTACTGCTACTATTAGTTTGTGTTTATTGTTCATTAGAAATTGTAATGTAATGCAAAACTAAGTACGGTATTATACTGTCCTTTATTCCAGCCATCTGTTGCTCCAGAAACATGTGGACGAATAGGAATAATAGAATTACTAATTCTACTGTTCAGGATTATTTTTTTGCTTAAATGATAATTAATTCCTGCGAATATTCCAAAGTCATATTTTTCAAAAGAAGGGTCTATTTCAATTTCAGAAAAGTAATCATTCATTTTAGAGCTCATAATAAATGCAGGTAAAATTCCAAGTTCGACTCCAAGACTCTCTTTTTGTTGCAGATTAATACTTATTGGTACTTCCACGTAAGAAAGTGTAATTTCTTCTGTAAATGGATGTTTATGAAGATTAGGATTTCTACTTCCTTTTTCAATGTAGGTTATTTCTAGCTGAACCTTTAAGTTCTCCTTTATTTTTAAGTTGGTATATACCCCAGCTAGCAAGCCAATTTTATTAAACCCACCCAACATATCTCCAGCCACTTGGCTTGTGCTAGCTCCAGCTATTATTCCTCCATCAAAATTTTGCGCTTGGATGCTTATTGTAAGAAATCCACAACAAAATAAAAGTGTAAATTTCTTAACCATTTTATCTTAAACTAATTCCCACTCCTAGCGTAGCCGTTGGATATTCTGAGAAAGTATAATTTGCCTGCAATGCTATTACTGTAACATTAAATCTAAATCCAATATTAGCTCTAAAATTATTTTTACTCTCAAACTCAATTTTGGTTAACTCTGCAATATCAATATTTAAACCTGCAATATTGTAATCCTCATCAATATTGAATGCAGTTTTTATTGAGTTATATCCTAATCCTATATAAGGAGTGAACATTAATACTTTTTTTGAGAGTATTAAATTAATTGTAGTTGCAGAGATATCTAAATTTGTTGTTGCTTCTGTATTTAAATTAGGTTCAGAAAGCATTATTTCAGTAGTAAGATTTGTATAGCCTGCTTGAATCGAAAGATCTATTGGGATTTTATCTACAATTGGCAGCCATTGTAATACATCATGTTTTAATCCTATTCCAAATAAACCAACTTTTCCGATACTACTAATTTTAAGCTCTGGCATATACCGAATATCTATTTCTGTACCTTTTATTAAACCAACTCCAGCCTGTAGCATAGGTAAAGGAACTATAGGGATATTTATTCCTTTTGGCATTTCATTTAAGTTTCCTTGGTAATCAATTTTAGCACCATCACCATTTCCTAAAACAGTTGGGGTTTCTCCACCACTAAATGTATTTCCATTTGATTTAGAAATATTAAAAGATTTTGCTTCTTCAGGTATCATCACTATATTTGCTGTAATAGTTACATCAAAACCACCTAGTTTATGTGGTTTAGCGGTATTGTACCAACCATTATTTAGTGCGGCTCCTAAACTATAGCCTAATGGAGAAACGTATGCCTCAATTAAGCTTTTCCCATCTTTAATATCTTGACTATAAGAACTAAATCCAATAAGACCTGCTAAAAGTGTAAATAAATATTTTTTCATAATTGATTGATTTTAGTTTATTAAGTGAGCTTCCTCTACTTGTACTATTTCCATTGTTGTAGTGTTG
>DUAO01000084.1:0-883 GCA_012960805.1 Flavobacteriales bacterium
TATATAAAGTTAAGAGGAACATATTTTGATAATTACTATGCTGATTTTGATCCATTGTCGTTAAATGGAGCCAATGCTGGTAGAGAAAGCTGGAAAATCCCAGCATATCAATTAGTAGATTTGCATTGTGGATATAAGTTCAAATTATCAGATAAGAATAAATTAGATATAAGATTTAGTGTATTGAACGTATTAGATGAAATGTATATTTCAGATGCTCAGAATAATGACCCTTACAATGCAAATTATCAAGATTTTGACGCTAAATCGGCAGGTGTATTTTTTGGTTTAGGAAGAAGGTTTAATCTATCAGCGAAATTTAGTTTTTAATAAATAAAATATAAAAAGAATGAAAAAAATAACAACATTAATTTTTGCAACTTTACTCAGTATGGTAGGATTTGCGCAGGCGAATATTGCAGCTGCAAGAGCTCAAGGAGTAGGATCAACTGTAACGATTACAGGAGTTGTAACTAATGGAGATGAGTTAGGGCCAATTCGATATATTGAAGATGCTACAGCAGGATTAGCGTTATATGACCCTACAGTTTTAAGCGCTGCAGTAAGAGGAGATGAATTGACCGTTACAGGTGTTTTAGTAGATTATAATGGATTAATGGAAATGAATCCTGTTAACACAACTACAACAAATTCAACTGCTAATTCCGTTTCTCCACAAGTGGTTACTCCAATACAAATCGGAGAAGCTACAGAATCAGAATTAGTTCAAATTAACAATGTAATTTTTAATAGTGGAGGCTCTTTGTTTACGGCAGGGACCCATGATTTTACTTCCAATGCAGAAATAGGAAAAGTATACATAAGAGCCGGTAGTCCGCTAGAAAATTCATTAATTCCTATGGGTCTAGTTACGTTAATAGGA
>DUAO01000084.1:921-2141 GCA_012960805.1 Flavobacteriales bacterium
GCCAATGATGGCTATCAAATTCTCCCAAGAGATTCAGCTGATATCATACAAACAGGAGCTTTAATATTTACTTCTGCTGTAGTGCAAACTAATATTACAACAACAAGTTTTGATTTATCTTGGAGCGTTTCAGATTCTTCCTCTACTAATTGTAATTATGGGTTATCTACTTCATTAGGAATACCCATTAATAATGGAGGCAACATCTTGACGCATACTATGAATTTAACAGGATTACAACCTGCTACTTTTTATTATGTAGAGTGCTATTCTGTAAATGGAAATGATACAGCTTTTTCAAATGTTGGAATTTATTCTACTGCATCTAATTCATCAGGGATTATTCGCCCATATTTTAATCATTCTGTGGATGTATCAGTTTCAACTGGAGTTGATGCCCAAAACATTACCACTTACTTTAATGACACCATTAAAGCGTATATGGATTTGGCTCAAAATACATTGGATATTTGCGTATATAATGCTTCAGATGCTACTATTGCTACTGCCATCAATGACGCTTATAATAGAGGAGTTGTAGTGAGATATATTGCGGATGATGATGTTACAAATATAATGTTAAGTAGTTTGGATCCAAATATTCCTATTGTGTATCGTGATCCTGCTCCAGCAGGAATTATGCATAATAAATTTATTATTGTAGATGCAAATTCAACCAATAATTCTTGGGTAATGGGAGGGTCAACAAATTGGACAAATCCTTCAAATTTATTTAATGACTACAATAATCTTATTTTTATTCAGGATGAAGCAATTGCAAAAGCATATACTTTGGAATTTGAAGAAATGTGGGGAGGGACTTTTGGAACAAACAAATTAGATAATACACCTCATAATTTTAAAGTTAATGGAAAAGATGTTGCAGTGTATTTTTCTCCTTCAGATCAAACAACCTCACGTATTTCAGAATTTATTAATGAGGTGGATTATACCTTAGAATTTGGGCTTTTAGGCTTTACTCGAGATGATCTTGGACTTGCTGTTATTGCTAAAGATGGCGAATTTGGAGTAAATGTAAGGGGGATAATTGAACAAGAAAATATTACTGGGAGTGAATTTGCAGACTTGATTGCAGCTGGGGTAAATGTTAAATCCCACACGGGAATTACTTACCAGTTTCATCATAAATATGCTATTGCTGATGCTAATGTTACAGCTTCTGACCCTACAATTTTAACAGGTTCACACAATTGGAGTAG
>DUAO01000084.1:2157-2541 GCA_012960805.1 Flavobacteriales bacterium
CGAAAACAATTCTGATGAGAATACAATTGTTATTCATGATGCTACTATTGCAAACATCTATTTGCAAGAATTTACAGAACGTTTTAATGAGTTAGGAGCTTCTGGAATTGATGAATTGATTACTGTAGAGGTGTCTGTTTTCCCAAATCCATCAAAAGGAGTAGTACAAGTAAAAAGTGATTTGACAATTCAGCAAATTAATTTATATATGGCAGATGGAAAATTAATATCCACTACAACTGACACCATTTTAGATGTTAAAACAAAAGGCATTTACTTTATTAAGATAATTACCGAACAAGGAATTTCAGTAAAGAAAATAGTTATTGAGTAAATTGATTAAAACCAAAAACTAATTTCTTCCAACTTTTTTCTTTCTAAATC
>DUAO01000085.1:0-1822 GCA_012960805.1 Flavobacteriales bacterium
AGATTGTTCGCCATAAGCTACACAATAAACAAATTTAGCATATTGACCTGGGTAGCTTTCAAGTTCATCAATTTCTTTAAGCTTGTACTTTAAGTCTGATGTCGAGGTAAACACATGAGACTCAGCTAAAAGAATAACATTAACTTTATCAGGCTTCCAATATTGACGATATTTTTCAACTAATTGACAAGAAAAAAAAGGTTCTATATCTGAACCCAGCAGTTTAACTATATCATCATAACAAGCTTTAAAATCATTATCCATAGAAACAAATCACTAGTTTATTTGTGCTCTATATACTTCCTTATAAAATTTTAGTTTTTTGTTATACTCTTCATCCATATTATCATTAAGATAAACAACTCTCACCCTTTTAGGCTTACCATCGAGTAACTCAAAATCAGGAGTTGCGCTGAATTTAAATCTTGTTTTATCTAAATTTTTCCCTGCGGATAATGGTTTAGTTTTATAGTGCGATACTAGTTCACCATTAGGCATACACATTATTGATATTATCAAGGTATCAAGCGAATCCTTGTCATATAATATTGTGACAAAATAAGAGAGACAAATTTTCTGATCAGGCTTCCCTTTGTTGTAATAAGTTGGTAATGAAGGTTTGTACATTCTTTTTGGGTCGAATGGATCGCCGTTTTTTTGGTTAATTTCAGATCTATAGCTATTTTGATTAGTCCCTGCAAAAATAGACCTGGAGTAATCTCCAATGTTATTACTCCAAGCACCATCTGTATGATGTTTATTTCTTGGGTTTAAAGTGGCACCAACAGTTTTCAAATCTAAGTGAATATAAGCATCTTCAACTTCAAAGAACAAGTCGGCACCTACAGGAGCGGAATTAGGTTGCCCGATACCCTTGCCATTTAATAGAGAGTACAAAACTCGTTCAGCACCAACAGAAAAGTCAGATATTCCTGATTTATATAACCCGTACCAATCGTCTTTAATTTTTTCTTTTGTTTTAAAACCAATAAGTAGGTCGTCTTCCGCAAACTTTAAAAAGTGAAAATACTTATTTAAATACTTTTTCTCAAGCAACTCTATGTTTGCTAATTGCTGTGTTGTTGGCATATTTTTCCCTATTATATTGAGTTAACTCTTTTTTAATTGGTTGCGCAATCTTTTTCGCTAATAAAACTGGAACTGCATTTCCAATCTGTTTATACATATTACCCAAACTACCGAAAAATTCAAAATCTCCTGGAAATGTTTGAATGATGGCACACTCTCTAACTGACATCCTGCGTTCCTTATTTGGATGAATCTCTGGCCCTGTCGCTGTTATTGTGTCGCTAGGATCGTCCCAATTATTAATTCTTAGAGATTGTTCAAACTTAATTTCTTTTAATTCTAATTCTGTTACGGCTTCATCATACCGATCATCAAAACCTAAAATTTCTTTTAGTTTCCACCAATCTTTTGGATTTGGAATACTTCCAGAATTATTATCCTTTCTAAACCAATGTCCAGCAGTGTGTGCATATCCAAAATGTTCATCTACTCTTTTGGTACTCCAGCCAGACTTCGTTCTCCACTCTTTTAAGTAATCACATATATCATGTTGATTGACTTTGTGTTTGCGCCCCCAGAACTTATCAGCAACATTAGTGCGTGCCACATGGTTGGTAATCACTTTGCTTTTTAATTTAAAAGCCTTATCCCTTGTCCTAACATTAGCCAAGTGCCCCACAACTTCTTTGACTGAAGGGGTTTTCTCAATATCTGTATTTAAAATCTTATCGATACTACCGTGTGAAATTTCAGGAAAGGGGTTTTTTAAACCCAAACGATTACCAATAATTAC
>DUAO01000085.1:1832-2536 GCA_012960805.1 Flavobacteriales bacterium
GCACTCCATAATCTGAGGCCTTTAATAACTTATAATCAACATCATAGCCCAAAGATTTAAAATCTTGGACAATCATCTTAATAACCTCACCTTTTTGCATTGAAAGAAGTCCTTTAACATTTTCCCCAACAAAAAATTTAGGTCTTTTGTCTTTAATGACTCTCATTAATTCTCTATAAAGAAAGTTTCTCTCATCATCCATGCTTCTTTTGGTATTTGCAACCGAAAAACCTTGACATGGAAAACCACCCAATACAATATCAATATCATCAGGTATTTCTGAACTTGAAATTTTAGTTATATCCCCAAGAGTTATATGATCTCCGATATTGTGCTTGTAGGTTTTTACAGCCTCAGGGAAAAAGTCGTTAGCCCAAGCCACATCGAAACCTGCCTGGATGAAGCCCAAATCAAGCCCCCCACACCCAGCAAATAAACTTACTATTTTATATTTTTTTTTCATAGTGGTTTTTCACAAAAACATGGGAAAATTTTAACTTAAATTTGTCTTTAACTGGAAGTTTACATATAAATAAATATCAATTAATATTTTTTTTCCACGCCTCATATATCATAACCATAGCCAAAGTATCTAATTCACAATATTGAAGCAAACTGCTAGTGGTCAGGCAGTTCTGTTGTTTTCTTTTCTAACATACAGTTAGTGTATCTAATTTAGAATTCATTGTGCTATTGTAATGCTA
>DUAO01000086.1 GCA_012960805.1 Flavobacteriales bacterium
GCTGCAAATATATTACTTTTCTTTAATCAGAAACAGTTTTGTAAAATAATTTTAACAAGAATATCTATGCTAAATCTTAAGCCAAAACTACAATAAAATTTGTTTATTTGAACACTAGAAATACAGCTTATTTATGGTCTATCTTATTGGTTTTATGGGAGTAGGGAAAACAACTCTTGCTAAGCTATTAGCTGAGCAGTTGCAACTCCCTTTTTTGGATACTGACCTTGAGATTGAGCAACAAGAAAAAAGAAGCATTGCTGAAATTTTCAAGAAAGAGGGCAAATTATATTTTAGAATGTTGGAAACTGAACTCTTAAAACAATACAATAGGAAAGGAATTGTAGCTTGTGGAGGTGGTTTAGCCATTCATAACAATAATATGGAACTTATAAATAGTAACGGAATAAGCATCTATTTAAAAGCTTCTGCTAATCACTTGTACAATCAACTAAAAGACAATAAACAAAGCCGACCATTAATTGCTAATATTACTAATGAAGAATTAAAATTATATCTAAAAAAAGAACTTAAAAATAGAAGTTCTTTTTATGAATTAGCACAGCATACTATACTCGTAGATGATAAAAATAAAGCTGAAATTTTAAGAGAGATAAACGCCCTTATTCGCACCCTTTAGTTCAACATTAATGTATTCCTGTAAAGTGGTCGCTAATGACAGGCCAATATAATCAGCTTTTATAGGGTATCGATTATGGTTACGATCCACTAAAACTAAAGTTGATAATTTACTTAAAGGAGTTGTTAAAAAGTGCTTAGCTGCATACATTAAGGTTTTCCCAGAATTCAAAACATCATCTACAAGTATTACTGCTTTTTCAGCATATTCTTTTTCTTCCAAATTCAAAGTTACCTCTTTGTTGTATGGATTATCTTTATCTAGCTCCAAGTGCGCTAACTTAGTTTTTATCTTTGATATTTCCTGAATAAAAACCACTAATTGCTTTGCCAGAATTAAGCCTCTTTCTGAAATTCCCACAACAATAATCTCTTTTTCAGACACATTATTTTCATACAACTGCCAAGCTAATCTCTTTATTTTTTGATCAATCTCTTGTACGCCTAATATTTTTGATTTTTCAGACATTAATAAGCAACATCAACAAATTCACCCTCAGTAATGATTACAAGTGCAGATTGATCATTCGCACATATGACATTAAATGTTCCTGATATTGAATTTCCTATTTCAGAAAAAGTAAGCTTACCACCTACTGAGTTATTTGCTATAGTGGTAGAATAAAAATCTGTACCTAAATTAACATAAACTCTATTCGTAGCATTCAAGGAAATCTCCTCACCTTCAGTTCTATTAGAAAAATTATAAATATAAATTATAACCTCATCAGAACCATTACTCGCAACAAGTGTAAAAATATTTGTAGAGGGATCTATAGTAGCTACAGGGTTATTATCAGTAAAATCAGCTCCATCTATTTTACACGAAAAAGCATAATTATTTGCAGTATTATTAGTTAGCGTTTCTTCCTCTTTTTTGCAAGCAGCAAAAATTACCGCAATTGCTAAAAAAATAAATAATAGTCTTTTCATTCTTGTATTTTTTTCAAATTTTAAGATGCAAATATATTAATTAATTGAGTAACGCTTTCCCTTTTACATTATGATCTACTCCAAGTTTGTCAGTAATATGAATAATAACCAGCAATGACCTTCTAAAGTCAGCTGAAAAAAGATCAAAACTAAATTGGCTGTCCTTAAAAAAATATCACCAATATGTAATTTACAATGATACTTAACACTTGATATTAACTACCCTTTATTCTCAGTAAAATGGAAATCAGAAGATGTGCTCTCATAAAATTCATCAATTAGTTCATGATTTAAACTATGATCATTAGTCGTATTATTACATCAATCTGTGCATTTGATTGTACAAAACAAAATAAAGAAAAACTAACTAATATTTCTATTTTACTGCTAATCTTCATAATTGTAGAATTGTTACAAATTTACAAAAAAACACTAAATAAACTAAAGCATAAGTTCGATAAAAATCATATTTATATATTTGCTTAAATTAAAAATACGAACCCATGAAAAAATCTTTACTCTTCATCCCAATTTGTATTGGATTAGCGATCTTCTTTTATCCAACAACTTCCAACACAAAGGAAGACGGTTCTCCAGGAGAGAAAACTAATTCTCCAATGGATGGACAAAACTGCACAAGCTGTCATTCAGGAACTATTAACTCAGGAATAGGAACTGCTACTATTACAACAAATATTCCTGCTTCAGGATATAGTATAGGTAGCACATATACAATTACACTTACAGGAATAAAAACAAACTGTACAAAATTTGGGTTTGAGCTAACTGCAGAAAACGCTATGTTGGGTAAGGCAGGAACCTTTTTCATCACTAATTCTATAGAGACAAAATTTGCTACTGGTACAAATAACACAGCAGTTACACATAAAACTGCAGGGAATAGTGGAAACACAACTAAGAACTGGTCAATGGATTGGACCGCTTCCACTAATACTAGTGGCAGTACAATATTTTATGCAGCACTTCTCTTTGCTAATAATAATGGAAATAATAATGGAGATAATGTATTTACAACTTCTCTTGCTGTAAATGAAGAAATAGTTAATGCTATCAATGATTTATCTGTAAAAGATGATTTTACATTCAACTCGGCAACCAAAACAATTAAAACAAAAAAAACTGTGGATGTATATGATATTAATGGAAAACTAGTTTTAACAACAAATAGGAATTCAACAAATATTTCTTATTTAAAGACTGGGGTTTATATTCTTACATCAGCTGAAAAAACTCAGAAAATTATATTGAATTAGTTTTCAATAATCTCAAATTCGGTTCTTCTGTTAGCTGCTCTTCCTTCATCTGTTTCATTAGAATGAACCGGTTTAGACTGTCCGTAACCTTTTGCTGACAATCTTTTTTTATCTATTCCCTTCGCTAGCAAATACTTTACTACAGCATCAGCACGTTTTTGCGAAAGCAACTCATTAAAGGATGTTGAGCCAACATTATCTGTATGTCCTGAAATCTCAATTTTTAGTGTAGAAACATCATTCAGCAGCATAACCAAACGCTCTAATTCTGAATAAGAATCAGCTTTAACCTCCCATTTTCCTGTATCAAAAAATACATTTCTGAGCGTTATATTATTACCCACTTTTATATTTTTCAACTCAATATCTTTAGTTATACTATTAAACCCATCTCCTTTTGGTAAATCAAAATTTTCTGAATGAAATAAATAACCATCAGCAACCACAGAAATCCCGTAATTAGCTCCGGCCGGAAGCGACAACAGAAACTTTCCGGTGGCACTATTTGAATGAAATGAAGTGTAAATTTTTCCTGTTTTATTTAAAATAATTTCTATTGCTGCCTCAATAGGTTTTCTGGTAATTGCATCAATTACTTTTCCCTTAAAAACAGTTAATGATTTTTCTTCAACAATTATAGGTTCAGCAATTGTATTATCACTTTCAGGTTTTGCAATACTTGCCATCAGCTGATCTTGAACATCTGAAGTCATTGGCTTATCAGCTCCCCAATAGGTTACCCTATAAATATCCAAACCTCCTTTGCCTCCAGTCCTATTAGAGGCAATATAAGCATATCGCCCACTAGCAGTAGCGCTGTAAAACAAATCATCATAAGGAGTGTTGATTGGATAACCCAAGTTAATTGGATCTCCCCAATGTCCTAAATCATCAACATAGGAAACAAAAATATCATAGCCACCAAGCGTATTATGTCCTTGTGAAGAAAAATACATTGTTTTTGCATCAGGATGAATATAGACTGAGCCTTCTTGAAACTTAGTATTTATCTCATGTCCAGCACTCTGGCCTTTTCCCCATAAATTTCGCTCTCTATTCATTACCCCTGAAAAATAGATATTTTTGTTGCCACTATATCCTCCATCAGTAATATAATATACCTTTACATCTGGAGGGTCAAAGGAGGAAAATGTTTCATTTCCATCCGTATTTCCACCCCTTAATTTCTCTCCCATTTTTCGAGTTGGCATTCCCCATGTTATACCGCTTAATTTCGATTCAAACACATCAGTATTTCCATCTTCTTCCTTAAAAATTAGTAGCCTTTGCCCATCATAGGAAAGCCCTCCTGAAACATCATTATTTTCAGTGTTCAATTCTGAAATTGGCAATACTTCATGAAACTTTCTGGCACTTAAATTAGCATAATAAATATTCTGATCGTACATACCATATTCATTCACTTTATTTTCATTGGGCTGATTTGAAGTGAAAATTAGTAACTCACCATCCGCGCTCAAACAAGGACTCCATTCATCATGTTCAGTGTTGATAGGAAGATTGTCCACCCAAATTCTATGGTCAGTAACCAAAATCTCATTTGCACCCTGACATTCTTTTATATATTTTTTAGTAAATACTTCAAAAAGTTCATACACCTTTCTCTTGACAGTTGCTGAAAATTGCTCAAATTGCTCAATTGCTTGCACATAATCTCCATTCAACTGCAAAGCCATAGCATAATAAAATAAAAAATCAGAAGGTAAATCAGTATTCAACTCTTTCGCTTTTTTCAGATAACTATAAGCCTCCTTTTTTTTATTAGTAAACAATAAACTACTGCCAATTTTATAATTCAATTCAGCATTATTAGGATTAAAGTTTTGAGCTTTTTGATATTTAAAGATAGCTTTTTTAAAAATTACTGTTGCATCTTGCATTGCAAGTATTTTTTGCACACCATTTTCACGAAAATCATCTGCAATTGCTAAATTTTCTTTTGCTAATTTTAATCCTTGTTTATCTTCTTTGAAATTTGAATTTTTAAACTCTATATCTTGTGAAAAAATAAGATTAGTCAATAAAAATAGATACGTCAATAATAGATTTTTCTTATTAATATTACTCACAATCATTCTCTAAATATTTTTTTACCATAATAATTCCCAATTCTTTCGCTTTGTTCCAATCCAAACAAGCACCATCTTCATCACGCACCATTTGTCTAGATATACCCCTATTCAAATATGCTTTTGCATAATTCTTATCTAGCTTAATTGCTTTGTTAAAATCCGCAATTGCATCATTGTATCTTTTAAACTGATGATGAATAACACCCTTATTATTATATGCAGGAGCATATTCAGCATTTGCAATTAATGCTTTTTCAATAGCCAAATTTGCTTTATCATATTCTTTATTTTCTAATAAAATACTTCCTTTATTATTATAAGCCAAAGCATAATTTACATCTTTTGAAATTGCTAAATCATAATAACTTAATGCTTTTTCAGTTTCACCTTGCTTAGCATAAACACTAGCCAAATTATTATATACAAATGCCAAATTATTATTTAAAACAATAGCTGCTAAGTAATCCTGAATTGCAGTATCAAATTGCTCTAATTTACGATAGCAACTCCCTCTATCATTTAAAGTATATGCATCTTTATTAATGGTTAATGATTGTGTGAATAATTGTTCTGCCTCTTTATAGTCTTTAACTAAAAAAGCAATTACTCCCAATTGACTATAAGCTTTATGTTCAGCTTTATTGAAGGCAATAATAGTTTGATAAGTCTGTGTTGCAAGTATTTTATCTAATCTTAATTGCAAAGCTGCTACCGAATACAAAGGCTGCAAGTTTGTAGAATCCAAAGAAAAAGCAGTTCTATAATCTGCAATTGCCAATTCATCATTTGATCCCTGATAGCATTTTGCTCTACTTAAATAAGCAGCTACAAACACAGAATCAATTATTATGGCATTCGTAAAATAATCAATTGCATCAATATAATTCTCATTTTCCAACAATAATAATCCAGTATTGTAAGCATCTCGTGAAGCTTTCAATTGTTTGTTTTGTTCATTTAGGAACGCTATTGAATCACTAAAGTGTTGTTCCTTTTGTTCATTCAGAAGCGCTATTGAATCGCTAAATTGTTGCTCTAAAGTGCTTAAATTAATAGTGTCTGAAGTTTGAGAATTTGCATTAATGCAAAGCAAAAACATAAAGAAACTAACAAAAAATAATTTATACATACTGCTTAATTTTAGTGGGTTGAAGATATGATATTTTGATACACAAACAATAACTTATCAAATAATAAATATCAACAATTGTTAGCAATTTTCGGCCAATTTCAAAAAAAATAACTTAGCCTGAGTCAAAAATTTAATTCAAAATTAATATTAAATTATTAATTTATATTGTATTATATAATATTTTGATTAACTTGATTTTATAAATTAACTATGACATCCTGTCATGGTTGTTTTTTAGTATTTTAAAGCACTACTTTCAAAACCAATATGATTTTGTAATTTTGCAAAATGAGAATTGACATAATCACATTATTTCCTGAATTTTTTGAATCTTATTTTGAATATTCAATTTTAAAAAGAGCGCAAGAAAACGGCAAAGCAGAACTTAAAATTCATAACCTAAGAGATCACTCCACTAACAAACAGAAAAGTGTTGATGATTATCAATTTGGCGGAGGAGCTGGAATGGTGATGTGCATACAACCTATTGATGCCTGCATAAGCAAATTAAAAGCAGAAAGAGACTATGATGAAATAATCTACCTATCCCCTGACGGAGAAACACTAAATCAACAAATCTGCAATACTTTATCGACCCATAGCAACCTAATTTTATTGTGCGGACACTACAAAGGAATTGACCAAAGAGTTAGAGAGCATATAATCACCAAAGAAATATCCATTGGCGACTATGTGCTTACAGGAGGTGAAGTGGCGGCTGCCATACTTTCAGATGCCGTAATACGATTAATTCCTGGAGTAATTTCAGATGAAACTTCTGCACTTACCGATTCTTTTCAAGATAATTTACTTGCCCCTCCTATCTATACCCGTCCATCTAACTACAAAGGATGGAAAGTCCCTGATATATTACTATCTGGAAATAAGAAGCTTATAACTGAATGGAGAGAGAAAGAAGCTATAAAACAAACAGAAGAAAAAAGACCTGATCTATCTGAGTAAAATTGTTTGTCTCTTAGGATAATTAAATAAAAAAATATCCGTAACATTGCAAACCGATTTCGCAACCTAATATTAGAAAGATGAACATTACTGAAACTATAGCAAAAGAACTTGCTACAACAAAAGAATTACCAAACTTTAAAGCAGGAGATAATATTACAGTTTACTACACAATTAAAGAAGGAGAGAAACAAAGAACTCAATTTTTCAAAGGAGATGTTATCCAAAGAAAAGGAAGTGGAGCAACTGAAACTTTTACAATCAGAAAGATTTCACACTCAGTAGGTGTGGAAAGGATTTTCCCTATTAATTCACCTTTAATTGAAAAAATTGAATTAAACAAGAAAGGTAAAGTAAGAAGATCGAGAGTTTTCTACTTAAGAGAATTAACTGGTAAAAAAGCAAGAATTAAAGAAATTAGATAATTTCATTAACATATTTAATACCGAAATCCTGCAATTGCAGGGTTTTTTATTGCCTAATAATTTTGAACTCTGTTCTTCTATTATTTGCTCTCCCTTTTTCAGTAGCATTATCTGCTTTGGGAAACTGCTCACCATAACCATTATAACTAAGTCCGCTAGCAGAAACACCACTAGAAGTAATCAGACCATACACTGCCTTAGCTCTATTTTCTGAAAGCAAAAGATTATCATTAGCCGCTCCAATATTATCGGTAAAACCATTAATTTCAATCACTAAATCTTTATTCAACTTTAAGTAAGCTGCAAACTCCATAAGTACTTGCCTGGCTACAGAATTTATCTGATAAGAATTATGCCTAAAGTAAATATTTTCAATTGTAAATGACTTCCCCTCCTCTAAAGATTCTAACTCAATATTTAAAGCTGCTGGAGAAGCAAAAGCAGTGTCTTCAGCAGAAACATAGGTTGAATTAAAAGCAAAACCTTCTTTTTTTACTGTAATTAATACGTCATCATTTTTAGCTAAAGTTAAAGAAGAAACATAAGTGCCTGATTCTACTTTTATAGTTGTAATCTCATTGGTATTTATATTTTTTATCTCCAATTCAACATCCTTTAAAACCATTCCATTCTCATCCATTAGTTCGCCTTTTAAAAACAATACTCGTTTCGGCTTAGCGGCATCATGCAAGGCAAAAGAATAAATATCCCAACCTCCAACTCCTTGTAATTGATTAGAAGCAAAATAAGCCCTATTTCCATCCGTACTCACAAAAAGAGATATTTCATCAGCAACTGTATTGATAGGGTAACCTATGTTTATGGGCTTCTGCCAAAGTCCTGAACTATCCTTTCTAGAATAAAAAACATCAAAACCACCTAAGCTAGGGAAATTAGTAGACGCAAAAAATAAGGTTTTTCCATCCGTATGCAAATAAGGAGATTTTTCATGTTCATTACTATTAATATTTGATCCTAAATTTTTGGGAGCTGTCCATTTTTCATCAATTAAATTAATTTCATATAGATCCATTTTTCCATAACCCCCATTTCTATCACTAGCAAAAATTATGGTTTTCCCGTCTGATGATACTGTAGGCTGTGACTCCCAAGTAGTAGGTTGAGAAATATTATCAGAAAACGATTGCACTGCTGACCACACTCCATTATGATTAAAAACATAATAAATATCGCAATTATTATAGCCTTCTTCATTGCGGATACATTTAGTATAATACAATATTTTATTGTCAATAGTAATGGAAGCTCCTCCTTCATTACTTTCTAAATTAAAAGGGTAAGTCATAGGACTACCTACTTTAAATTGTTTATCTATTTTTTGACTCATTATAAACTCCTCAATAGTAGTAACTGTTATGGATTGCAAACTTTTTTTATCAGAGCGTCTAGTAAAAAAAGCCATTTCCTGATCAGGAGAAATAATAGGCAAATACTCATCAAATTGAGTGGAAATTCCTTCTACAATTTTAGGATTAAATGACACAGGATTATTAATAATTTCAGCAATAACCTTGGCTTTAGAATACAAATTTACTGCATCTGAATAATAAGGATCGGCAATCCCTAATTCTATACTTTTTTTCAGGTATAAATCCGCATTCAAATAGTCCTTTCTATTAAAAGCAATTTCTCCTAAAAAATAATACGCTTTTGGAAAATTTTCAGGACAAATATCTATAGCTTTTAAAGCCTCTGTTTCAGCATTAAAAAACTCAGATTTTAGCCAAAGCACTTCTGATTTTAGAGACAGAAAAACAGCATAATCATTCGTATTTCTCAGTGCATCCCATGCAACATAAAAAGCTCTTTTCTCAATTTTCTTTTCAATTTTCTTAACTAGTTTTTTTTCTTTCCTTTTCTCAGGGAAACAGTATTGAGCATAAGCAGTTGAAAAAGAAAGAAGAAAAGAAAGAAGTAGAAAAATTCTCATATTTAACTCATTAATTCAGCGTCAGAAACTGGGTTTAATTGCCCCTCTGTAGAGGCAACCACTGTTGCTACAGTTGCATCTCCAGTTACATTTACAACCGTTCGCATCATATCCAAGATTCTATCGACTCCAAATATAAGGGCTAGTCCTTCAACTGGAACTCCAATTGCTCCTAATACAATTACCAGCATCACCATACCGGCCCCTGGAACTGCAGCAGCTCCAATTGACGCCAATGTTGCTGTGAGCACAATGGTTAGTTGCGCAGGAAGATCCAATGGAATTCCATAAGCTTGCGCTATAAATACAGCCCCTACCGCTTGATAAAGAGATGTTCCGTCCATATTGATAGTAGCACCCAAAGGCAATACAAAAGAAGAAACTTCTTTAGAAACACCCAAATGATCCTCACATCTTTCCATAGTAACTGGCAGAGTTGCAGCAGAAGAGCTTGTGGAAAAAGCCAACATCTGTGCCGGAGAAATTCCTTTGAAAAAATCAACATACTTTATTTTTGTAAATAGCTTTAAAATAATTGGATAAACTACTAAAATCATAAGTAGTAAGCCAACGATAACTGTTGCGGAATATTTACCCAAAGCAATAAATAAAGAAGAGCTTGCCCCAAAATCAACCACCAAACCTGCTAGCAGAGCAAATACCCCATAAGGTGCTGCAAGCATGATTAAATCTACAATTTGAAGGATAATATCATTTATTCCATCAAAAAAACCTTTTACATGTACTGTTTTTTCGCTAGGCAACATTATCATAGCAATACCAAACAAAATAGCAAAGAAAATCACTTGCAACATATTACGATTATTACTGGATGCAGAAAAAATATTTGTTGGCACAATATCCACTACAAACTGAAGAGGTCCTTCCTGTTTTACTTCTTTTGCATCTTCAATTTTTTTATTAGCACCTGTTTGAGTATTTTCACTAAGCTGAATAGATTTCATATCAAAACCTTCTCCGGGTTTTACTGTATTTACAAGTAGTAAACCAATAGTAACCGCTATTACGGTAGAAGTTAGATAAAGAGCAATGGTTTTACCTCCAATACGGGAGAGTTTGGCAATATCAGATAAAGAAGCAACCCCTTTTATAAGGGAAGCAAATACCAAAGGAACTGCAATTAATTTTAGTAGATTAACAAAGATAACACCCCAAGGTTTTATCCAATCATTAGTAAAGCTTATCCAACCTAGTTTATTAGCGATTAGGCCATAAATCACCCCTAAAACCATACCGATTATTATTTTCCAATGTAGTGCTATTTTTTTCATATTTTATTTAATTGAATGGCTGATTATTTCGACATTGCAAGAATGATGATTCTCGCACCAATCCTGACATTTATCACTCCTGTCTTTTTCTTCAAAACTCATTTCACAAATTGTGCATTTATAAGTAGTTTTTTCTGAACAAAAACTTAAAAAACTACACATAAAAATTAATAAGAAAATTCGTTTCATAATTCTATATTTTATGCGCTTTATTCCTTAAATAAGTATCTACTAAAGTAAGTGCCATCATGCTTTCTACTATAGTTACTGCCCTTGGCACCACACAAGCGTCATGCCTACCTTTTCCTTTTATTTCAACTATATTACCATCTTTATCTATAGTGTCTTGTTTTTGCATAATGGTAGCCACTGGCTTAAAGGCCACTTCACAATAAATATTATTTCCATTGCTAATACCACCTTGTATTCCGCCAGAGTAATTTGTTTTTGTTTTACCACTCTCATCAACTAAACTATCATTAACCTTACTCCCTCTACTAGAAGAAATATCCACTCCACCAAATCCGTATTTAAAGCCGTGAACGGCATTTATAGAGAGCATAGCTTTTCCTATTTCAGCATGTAATTTATCAAAAACTGGCTCTCCCCATCCCGCAGGAACACCTGTAGCTAATGCAGTAATTTCTCCTCCAATGGTATCTCCCTCTTTTCTTATCTGTTCAATCTCAGCAATCATTCGCTCTGCAATTTCAGCATCAGGACACCTTACAATATTAGTGTCAACTTTAGATAAATCTAACTCATTATGGCACTTATTCATTTTCACACTACCAACTACACTAACATAAGCCTTTACATGAACTCCAACCATAATTAGAAGCTGCTGTGCAATAGCTCCAGCAACTACTCTGCAAGCAGTTTCACGAGCAGAAGACCTTCCTCCTCCTCTATAGTCCCTTATTCCATACTTTGCTTGATAGGTAAAGTCAGCATGAGAAGGACGAAAAGTATCTTTTAGATAGGAATAGTCTTTGCTTTTTTGGTCTTCATTTTTTATAACAAACCCAATAGGTGTTCCAGTAGTTTTTCCTTCAAAAATTCCTGATAAAAATTCTACTGTATCTGATTCTTTTCTTTGAGTTGTGATTTTAGATTGTCCTGGTTTTCTTCTGTCCAATTGTTTTTGAATATTTTCAAAATCCAATTCCAAGCCTGCTGAGCAACCATCTATAATACCTCCAATAGCTTTTCCGTGCGACTCACCAAAAGTAGTCAGTCTAAAAATCTTCCCAAAGGTATTTCCCATAGTGAGCAAATATACAATAATGATTGAAGTGAATTTTGTATTTTCGCACAATCAAAAAAATCTATGAAAACAGTTATTAAAAATATTGCTGAACTTATCCAAACAGAAGATACCCCTAGAAAATGGGTTGCTGGAAATGATATGAAAAATATCAACACGATTAAAGATGCCTTTGTGGAGATTGAAAATGGACTCATTACCTCTTTTGGAAGTATGGGCCAGTGGAATGGTATTGAAGACTGGAACGATACTGAGGTAATTGATGCAGAAGGCGGCATGGTATTTCCAACTTATTGCGATAGCCATACTCACCTAGTATTTGCTGCTAGCCGAGAAGGTGAGTTTGTAGACAGAATAAATGGGTTAAGCTATACTGAAATTGCTGAAAAAGGAGGCGGTATTTTAAATTCTGCTGAAAAATTACAAAACGCTTCTGAAGATGAGTTATATGAAGACGCACTTATGCGCCTAAACGAATTAGTGCAAATGGGAACTGGGGCTATTGAAATAAAAAGTGGTTATGGCTTAACATTGGAATCTGAACTCAAAATACTTAGAGTAATCGAACGACTAAAAGAAAATACGGATGTTACCATAAAAGCAACTTTTTTAGGAGCTCATGCCCTACCAAAGGAGTATCAAGACAATAAAGAGGGGTATATGGATTTAGTAATTGATGAAATGTTACCAAAAGTAATTGAAGAAAAATTAGCAGATTATGTAGATATTTTCTGTGAGGAAGGGTATTTTACTATTGATGATACCAAGAGATTATTGGAGGCTGCAAACAAATTTGGAATAAAAGCAAAAACGCATGTCAATCAGTTTAATGTTATTGGTGGTGTAAAGGCATCAGTGGATTTAGAAGCATTATCAGTGGACCACTTAGAAAAAATGGTTAATGAAGACTATGAAGCACTCAAAGGAAGTAATTGTATGCCAACAATTTTACCTTCTTGTTCCTTCTTTTTAGGGATTCCATACGGTCCTGCTAAAGAAATGATGGAAAGAGGCTTACCAGTTGCATTGGCTAGCGATTACAACCCTGGCTCTAGCCCAAGTGGTAATATGAATTTTGTAGCCTCCTTAGGGTGTATAACACTTAAAATGACACCAGAAGAAGTAATAAATGCTACCACAATAAATACAGCATACGCAATGGGTGCTGAAAAAGAATTAGGAAGTATTGCAATTGGGAAAAAAGCAAATTTATTTATTACAAAACCTATTCCATCATACGGTTATTTACATTACAGTTTTGGCAACAATGTAATTGAAAAAGTAATGATAAACGGAAAGTTTCAATAAAAGAAAAGCCCTGTCTTTCGACAGAGCTTTTAAAAAACCATAAAAAAATAAACTACTTATTTCTTTTTATTTCTTTTCATGTAATAATAATGAATTTTCATCTTGTTCTCTGAAATAACATTTGAATTAATAAATTCCCATCCTTTCTCAGCAGCAGTATTTACTGCAGACATCATTGTTCTATATCTTTTACCCGTCATTGCTTTGACCTCTGCATTTCTTAGATCACCATAATCAAAGGCAACAATAAGTTTTGTATTTTCAGAAGATATACTTCCTAATGCCATTTCTCTAACATCTCCTGCCTGGTCTGCAGATTCATTGTTCATTTGGATTTCAATACCTTTAATCATCATATACTCAACTTTACTTCCTTTTTGTGCCATGCTCAAAAACGGAACAATAGCTACTAACAACATTAGTGTAATCTTTTTCATTTTTTCTTTTTTAAAAATTAATTAATATATTTATTAACGCAATAATACAAAATATTATTGTCCTCCTAGAATAATAGGCAAATCACCATCCCCATTACCAATTACAATTACCTTAGCATTTGAAGATTTTGCAATTTCTTGTGTTGCTTCTACCCCCTTCCATTTTAAAAGTTGAGGCGTAATAGTTCTATTCACAATTTGCTGAAATTTAGCAATACCATTTGCCTCAATCTCTTTTCTTTCTGCCTCTTTTCTGGCTTTATCTATTTTAAATTCATACTCTAAAGATTCTTGTTCTTGAACTAATTTCTTTTCTATACCATTTCTAAGAGTTAGAGGTAATGTAACGTCTCTAATCAAAATTGCATCTAAAGTTAAATACTTAGCCTCAACTTTAATTCTAGTAAGCTCTTCAATTTCATCTTCAATTGCTTCACGCTTAGTTGAATACAGCTCTTCTGGCAAATAATTACCAATAACCTCACGAGTGACTGATCTAATTTCAGGTTTTATTATACGTTCTAGATAATCTCTCCCGATTTCATCATGCAAATATCCAATCTTTTCTTGTACTGGCATATATCGAAATGACAAATCAATTTTAATTGAAAGTCCATTTTTTGACAATACCTCCATTTTTTCAAATGTCTCATGGATTTTTACATCATAAACAAACATATCATTCCATGGAGCCACAACATGAAACCCTTGTCCATAGACAACATCCTTTTCTAATCCGCCGCCAAATTTTTTAAATAGTACTCCTTTTTCTCCTGAGTCAATTGTTACAAACATACTTGAGCCAAACAAAACCATAAAGATAAGACCTACTATCCCCATAATCATTGCTTTTGGTAATCCTTGATTTTCCATAATTTTATTGTTTTAGTTATTTAATTGTTGTTTAAGTTTTTCTTCATCCATTTTACGCCTTTGTAAAATATTTATATAGTTGTACGCTTTTTTCTCTCCTAATTTTTCTGCTTTATTTGCCCAGTCAATAGCCGTGTCTAATCCTCCTTTTATTTCAGAAGCTACAGCCATATTATAAGCTGACCTTTTAGCTATTTTCTCGTCAGGACTATTAACTATATCTTTCCAAATATCAATTGCAGCATCCCAATCACCTTTTTTAACATATGATTTAGCTAATTTTAAAGCATCTGACTTACCGGTATAATAAGTTCTACTTACTTTTATCCACATTGGAGAAATACGGAACCCATATTGCTTTCCA
>DUAO01000087.1 GCA_012960805.1 Flavobacteriales bacterium
ACACCAATTGCATTTATAGCTTCCCAAAAATGCCCTTCAGCACAAGATGCATTTCCAATAGTAGCAAAAGCAATTTCGCTACCACCATCTGTAAATCCAGGCTTATTTTTAGCCAATTCAGGATTATTTCTATAAATTTGTGAAGCCTGTGCTAAGCCAACTAATCTTGGGAATTGTGAAGTCAAACAAGCCATATCAGAAGTTGAATTCTTTTGCTGCATCAAATTTTTCCAAGTTCCATCTTCATTCAAAAAACGAGTAGCAAAATGATTCATCATTTGTCTTGAACCTGAAGACGGCTCTCTTTCTAATTCAGGATCACCATACAAAGAGGAAAACATATGTTTAGGGGAATATTGTCCAATAGCAGTCATAAAAGTTTGATCACGATAATATCCAGCACGGAAATCACCATTTCTAAATACTTTTGCCATTGCAATTTGCGCCAATTCTTTTCCATCACCAAAAATTCCAAAACTTCCTTTACCCGAAAGCACATCTCTTCTGCCCTGCGCTCCTGATTCTCTTACTTCTGTTATTAATCGATAATCTGCTAGAATAGTAGCTGTAAATTCATCCTTTGATAGCTTCTTTTTTTCTGTTTTGACTGCTGCACTCATCTTCATTCAAATTTTAAATTTTGGATAGCAAAAATAGTTATTATTTATAATAAAAAGCTGTTTTATAATAGTAGAAACACGATAGCTATAAATTTTCAATTACTATTGATTGTATATTAGAAAAAAATTCTACTTTTGCAGCCCCTCAATAATGAGGACTAACCACAGAGATGGTTTAACCAAATTAAAAGAAAAAATGGCAACAAGAATTAGACTTGCACGACACGGGAGAAGAAAACAAGCATTTTACCACATTGTAGTAGCTGACCAGAGAGCTCCAAGAAACGGAAGATTTATTGAAAAATTAGGAATTTATAATCCTAACACTAACCCTGCAACTATCGAATTAGACTTTGATAGGGCTGTAAACTGGTTATTAAAAGGTGCTCAGCCTTCTGAAACAGTAAGAGCTATGCTATCTTACAAAGGAGTAATGATGAAAAAACACTTAATGGCTGGTGTAGCTAAAGGTGCTTTTAATGAAGAAGAAGCAGAGAAAAGATTTACAGCTTGGATGGAGGTAAAAAAGAATGAAGTAGCTGACAAAGAAACAGGATTAAAAGCAGCGGCAATTGCTGAGGTAAAAGCAGCTTTAGCTGCTGAAAAAGCTAAGAATGATGCACGAGCTGAAGCAATAGCGCTTAAAGGTGTTACCGTGGCAGAAGAAAACACTCAAGAAGAAGTAGCTGAGGAAGTGGTAACTAAGGATGGGGTTGAAGAAGAAAAAGCAGAAGCAACTACTGAGAAAGTTGTGGATGAAGAAGTAGTGACTGGGGAAGTAGTGGCTGAAACTCCAGTAACTGAAGAAGTAGTAACTGAAGATGCTCCTGCTACTGAAGAAACTGTTGATGAAGCTCCTGCTACTAAAGAAACTCCATCTGAAAAAGTTACTGAAGAGCCTGAAGCAGAAAAAACAGCTGATACAGAAAAAGTTGTTGAAGAAGCTGAGGCTCCTGCTAGGAAAAAATCAAAAGCAAAGGGAACTACTGAAGAAACTCCAGCAGAAGAAGAAAAAGTAGCTGAAACCCCAGTAGCTAAGACTCCAGTTGTAGAGGAAGAAGTAGCAACTGAAGAAGTTGTAGCTGAAATTCCAGTAAGTGAGGAAATGGCAACTGAGGAAGTTGTAGCTGAAGAAGTAGCAGCTGAGGAAATTGTTGAAGAAACTCCAGTAGCTGAGGAAGTTGTTGAAGAAACTCCAGTAGCTGAGGAAAAAGCGACTGAGGAAGAAGCTCCAGCAGAAGAAAAAAAGACAAAGAAATCTTAATACTTACATAATGCAAAAAAAAGATTGCTTCTTATTCGGAACAGTTTTTAAATTGCATGGCTATAAAGGGGATGTCAATATCTATAATGATGATGACATCCCTTTTAATTTTTCTGAATTGGAGTATTTTTTAATAGACATTAAGAATGAGTTAGTCCCTTTCTTTGTTGAAAAAGCACGTTCAATAAAACCCAATATTATTCTAGTTAAATTTGAGGATATAAATTCTGAAGCAGCAGCTCGAAAAATATATAAACAAAAAGTGTATTTACCCAAGCAGTGGCTTCCTGAAACCAATGAAAATGAAATTACAGAAAAAAAACTAATTGGGTACGCGGTAATTGATATTCATAAAGGGGAATTAGGTAAGATTTCTTACATCAATTCACAAACTGCACAACAATTAATTTATGTAAAGACAGAGCAAGGCGAGTTTTGCTTTCCTATGCATGAAGAATTTGTAAAAGGAATTGATCCAAAAAAAGGAGTTATGGAAGTAGAAATTCCTGAGGAGTTACTTAATTTGAACTAGTAATCTCATAACAAACACAATCTTCAAGTCGTTTATCAGATTGTACTCTTGGACGCTTAAATTCAGTTAATTTTTCCATTCCAATTTTTTCCATCACTCTTATTGATTTGGTGTTAATTATTGGGGTAGTGCTTATAATATTTTTTAATTTAATCACATTAAATCCATATTCCAAACATTTCTTTGCTCCTTCAGTTGCGAGTCCATTATTCCAGTACTTTTTATTTAATCTCCATCCTATATCGACATTAGGAGTAACTGGAGATTCATAAGTTTGATAATAGAGCCCAATAAATCCAATAAAACTCTCATCTTTTAGTTGATCAACAGCAAAGTAGCAGTACCCTTTCTCAACACACATTAATTTCATTTTATCAATAAATTCTCTTGTTTGAATTTTTGTAGCAGTTGCTGGGAAAAATTCCATTACATCTGGATTAGAACTTATATCTACCATTTTTGGAATATCAGAATCTATCCAATTTCTAAAACCTAATCTTTCAGATGCAAATAAATACTTATCAGACATTAAAGTTTTTCCTCAACAAAATTAATCCCATTTTCCTTCAACTCTTTTAATACAGGAGCATAAATATCCTTAGTTGTAGGAATCTTTACTCCCACTGAATTTATAGTGCCACTTAGAATCAATTTTACAGCAATTGCTACGGGTAAGCCAACCGTTTTTGCCATGGCAGTATATCTAGGGTCATCCCCAAAAACAAGTAATGAGGAATTAAGTTTCTTTTGCTGACCATTTTGCATATATTCAAACTGATGTTGCATTACAATCATGTCCTTATCTTCAGCTCCAAGTGTCCATTTTTTTTCTAAAATAGCTTGTAAAATTTGAGCTGGTGTCGCATTTGTCATTCCAATTTCTGAATCTAAAAAAATACCTGCCCATTCTGCTTTTTGAAACTCCTCAGAATTTTTGGAAACACTTAAATAATTACAAAACTTCTGCTCAACAGTCAATTCATTATTAAAAGGAAAAAAGAGATTTGTAAATTCTCTATAAGTCATATTCTCCGAATTTTCAACTACATAAGTATCGTCCGTCATGCCTAATTGCACAAACATATTCCATGATTTGCAAAACCCTTTTCTTCTGAGTGTTCCTCTAAACAAAGTAAGAATATCTTCTAGACCATATGCTTTTCGATAACCCAATGAATCCCGATTAGCATAGCCTTCAAACTCACCAGCTTCTAGTACACTCATCTGTTCGGTGCGTCCAAATAGTTTATGATATGGAATGTATTTGTATTTTCCTTGCTTAATATATTGTGCTGTTCCTTGTCCTGCCAATACTACATTTCTGGGGTTCCAGGTAAATTTATAATTCCAAGGATTATTATCGTAATCAGGATGTACCAAACCACCACAAAAGGATTTAAAGGAAGTCAATTCTCCCCCATTTTCTTTTATCCAATCAATTACTTGCATAGCTGACATGTGATCAATTCCTGGATCCAGACCAATTTCATTCAACAACAACACTCCTGCCTTTTTTGCTTTTTCATCCAAAGCCAAAATCTCTTTGGAAACATAGGAAGCTGTAACCAAATTTTTTCCTAAACGAACACAATCTTCAGCAACCATAATATGCATGGATGGTGGTAACATGGAGATTACAATATCAGCAGCTGTAATTTCATTTTCTCTTTGCACTACATCCGTTACATTAAAAAATATAGCTTTGGCATTAGGGTGGTTATTCACCGCTTGTTTGGCTAACTCTTCTGAAAAATCAGCAACAGTAACGCTCCAATTATTTGCTTCAGCATTATCCAATAAATACTTAATTAATGTTACTGCCGAACGGCCCGCCCCTATTACTAATATCTTTTTCATTTGCTTGTAAATTCAGGTGCTAAAGTATTATTTTTGCCTCAATAAAGAACACAAAATGACAACAGATAAATTTATAAAATTTGCAATATTTTTTGCAGTTACGGCTGTAGCATTAGGTGCCTTAGGGGCACATGCGCTAAAAGAGGTGCTCACTGAAAGTCAGCTTCACTCCTTTGAAGCTGGAGTAAGGTATCAATTATTTCATGCCCTTGCATTATTAGTTTTAGCTTTAAATGCTAAAAAATTTAATCAGCATCTGAAAAAAAGTTTAACCTTAATGATTGCAGGTATATGCTTATTTTCATTTTCTATTTATCTTTTAAGCATACGAGAAGCCGTAGGGATATCCTTGTCTTTTTTAGGTCCGATTACTCCTATAGGGGGGCTTTTATTAATTAGCGCCTGGCTTGTATTATTTTTTAGTATTAAAAAACAAGGTTAATTTTATTGTATAAGCGATTAATCTTTACCTTTGTCCTACCAAAAAAACCCGAAAAAAACGATTATGACCGAAACAGGCAAGCGAGCAACTAATGCTACCATCTCTGATTTAGGAATAAAAAATGCTACTGCACACTGGAACTTAACTCCAGAAGAATTAGCGAGCATTTCAATTGAGAAAGGACAAGCAACACTAACTTCAACAGGAGCTATTAATATCAATACAGGAGAATTCACTGGCCGTTCGCCAATGGATCGTTTTATTGTAAAAGATGCTATCACTGAAGATTCAGTATGGTGGGGAAAAGTTAATTTATCTTTTGATGCAGATAAATTTGACGCACTAGAGCAAAAAATGGTCAACTACTTAAGCAAAAAAGAACTTTATGTAAGAGACGCTTACGCCTGTGCTGAAGACAAATACAGAACTAACATTCGCGTGGTAAATGAATATGCTTGGAGCAATATGTTTGCTTACAATATGTTTTTACGCCCTACTGATGCTGAAATTGAAAATTTTAATGCTGAATGGACCATTTTAAATGCTCCAGGCTTTATGGCGGATGCCGAAATTGATGGTACACGTCAACATAATTTTGCTATCCTTAATTTTACTAAAAAGGTTATCCTTATTGGAGGAACTGGTTATACTGGTGAAATCAAAAAAGGAATTTTCTCAGCATTGAATTTTATTTTACCATTTCGAAAGAATGTACTGCCTATGCACTGTAGTGCAAATACAGGAGGGAAAGGTGATACTGCTATTTTCTTTGGCCTTTCAGGAACTGGAAAAACCACCCTTTCAGCTGACCCAAACAGAAACTTAATTGGGGATGATGAGCATGGGTGGAGTGGAGAACTTTGAAGGAGGTTGCTATGCAAAATGTATTGACCTTTCTGCTGAAAAAGAACCAGATATCTTTGCTGCAGTTAAACCAGGTGCACTTTTAGAAAACATTTCGTTTTTTGAAGGCACAAATAAAGTGAACTATAAGGATACTTCTATAACTCAAAACACAAGAGTAAGTTATCCGATTGATCATATTGACAATATTGCAAAACCATCATTAGGGAAAAATCCAAAAAATATTTTCTTCCTTACCGCTGATGCATTTGGAGTATTACCTCCGGTATCCAAACTAACTGCAGGACAAGCCATGTACCACTTTATTTCAGGGTATACAGCAAAAGTAGCAGGTACTGAGGCTGGGGTTACAGAACCACAACTTACTTTCTCTGCTTGTTTTGGCGCTCCGTTTATGCCACTACACCCAACAAAATATGCTGAGATGCTAGGAAAGAAAATGCAGGAACATAATGTAAATGTTTGGTTAATTAATACGGGTTGGTCAGGAGGTGTGTATGGAGTGGGTAAAAGGATTTCATTAAAATACACAAGAGCTATGATTACCGCCATTTTGAATGGAGAGCTGGAAGGAGTTGATTACAAAAAACATGTAGTTTTTGGTTTGCACATGCCAACTACATGCCCTAATGTACCCTCAGAGATTCTGAGCCCAAGAAATACTTGGCAGGACAAATCTGCTTATGACACTAAAGCGAATAATTTGGCTGATGCTTTTAATAAAAACTTTGCTCAGTTTGCTGACAATGCAAATGCTGAAATTTTAGATGCTGCACCCAAAGCAACAGCAAATAATTAAATATTAAAAAAGACTCGCTTTTATGTGGGTTTTTATTGTTGATAAAATTTTAATGATTGAAAATACACAATGATAATTAAAAAAAGATCTTTTTTTCATACAACAAACTAAAAAAACATTATCTTATGTGTTGAAAATAAAGTTTATAAACTCCAAACTTTTTACCAGTTCTGCTGTATTCAAACCTAAGCCTTCGGAAAAATAAGTAATTAGTTTTTCGGTTGGCATATTTCCAGTAATTTTATCTTTAGCCATAGGACAGCCTCCATATCCTTTTAAAGCTGCATCAAATCTTCTACAACCATTCTGATAAGCACTATCAACTTTTTCTTCCCACGTTTCAGGTGTAGTATGAAAATGAGCCCCAAATTCTATTGTAGGATAATTTATAATTAAAGTATTAAAAAGAGGTGCAATATTTTTAGGCTCTGAAATTCCAATTGTATCTGATAAGGCAATAATTCCTATTTCTAAATTATGTAACTTTTCCGTCAGTTTATCCACAATATCAGGATGGTAATTTTCTGCATAAGGATTACCAAAAGCCATGGACAAATACACTACCAATTCCTTATTGTTTTTTACAGCTAAATTTTGAATGTCTTCCACTACGCCTAAAGCCTGAGTAATACTTTTATTTGTATTTCTTTGCTGAAACTCTTCAGATACGGAAAGTGGAAAGCCTAAATAGTTTATCTGTTCAAAAGTACAAGCGGTCTCTGCTCCTCTATTATTAGCAATAATAGACAATAACTTACTAGATGTGTTGCTTAGATCCAATCCAGCTAATACTTCAGCAGTATCCTTTAATTGCGGTATTGCTTTTGGTGAAACAAAACTGCCAAAATCAATCGTATTAAAACCTACTTTTAAAAGCTGATTGATATATTCAATTTTTTTCTGTGTAGGAATAAACTCACTGATTCCCTGCATGGCATCTCTGGGGCACTCCACTATTTTTATTACAGAACTCATCTTTTAAGTATCGCTTTATTGATGCGTTTTATTAAGGAGGGGCCCTCATAAATAAAGCCAGTATACATCTGCACTAAAGTAGCCCCAGCATCTAGCTTCTCTAATGCATCTTCAGCCGAATGTATGCCTCCCACGCCAATAATCGGGAATGCTTTATTGGATTTTACTGATAAGTACTCAATAACTTTAGTGGAACGTGCTTTAACAGGTTGTCCGCTTAAACCACCACTTCCAATAGCCTGAACCTTAGTTTTATCTGTTTTAAGCCCACTTCTATCAATTGTTGTATTGGTTGCCACTACTCCATCAATTTTGGTGTCAGCTACAATTTCTATGATATCATCCAATTGCTCTTTGGTTAAGTCAGGAGCAATCTTTAATAAGATTGGTTTTCTTTTTTCTTTTTGACTATTCAGTTCTTGTAATCTATTTAGCAATACATTAAGCGGTCCCTTCTCTTGTAAATCACGCAAGCCAGGAGTGTTTGGCGAACTTACATTCACCACAAAATAATCTACATAAGGAAAAAGTTTTTCAAAACAAATTTCATAATCTTCAACCGCCTTGTCGTTTGGTGTTTCTTTATTTTTGCCAATATTTCCGCCAATAATAATATTAGATTTTTTTCTTCTTAATCTAGCAACTACTGCCTCCAGCCCCTGATTGTTAAAGCCCATACGATTGATAATTCCGCTATCCTCTTTCAAACGAAATAATCTTGGCTTGGGATTCCCTTCTTGCGGCAAAGGAGTAACTGTACCAATCTCTACAAAACCAAAACCAAAGGATGCTAATTCATCAAAAAGTTTAGCATCTTTATCAAAACCTGCCGCCAAGCCAACAGGGTTTTCAAATGTTAATCCAAAAACTTCTCTTTCCAGTCTAGAGTTGCTAACTTTAAACATTAAGCGCCATGCCCACATTTTCCCAGGTATCATTGCTCCAAATCTGATTAATTTGAATAATATATGATGAATGAATTCAGGGTTAAAAAGGAATAAAAAGAAACGTACTATTTTATACATGTGGAGTTTTTATGCAAAAATAGAAAATGAAGTTAGAATTTAAGAATTTACTTCATCAAAAGAATTATCATCATAAAAAACAACTACTTTCCCTATTTTCTTAGTTACAAGCACTTGTTTTTCTTCCTTTTTAACTTGCATATAACCAATTCCTGTTATTAGCCAGTTGGCATTTACCTCAGGATAAACATACAATAGCTTTTCCAGAAAATCAATACTTGGCTTATTACGGCCAGAAAGTATGTGTGAAATAGTAGCACGATTAACGCCAATTTTGTCAGCGAATGCTGAGGATTTTAAATCTTCATATTCCATCCATTTTTTGAGTCTATTATGCATTTATTCAATTATTTACAAATGTTAACTACAAAACTACTATTTTATTTCTATATTTTAATATTAATATATATAAATTACTTAATTTACTTACTATATCACTTTATATGAAAATTATAATTGATTGATTAAATGCATATTAAATATATATTCTCTGATATGTATAAGTAAATCTATTTTAATGCATTATCTTATTAAAATATTGTTTACAAATGTAAATTATTATATATAATCTTTAGATTTATATAAATTTATAATATTAATAAACTCTCTACCCTATTCTCCAACTAAAACCAAAAGAAACAAAGTTCATGTCATGATTTAAGCCAACCCCAGATGAGCAATCTAATTGAAAATTATCATTAATTAAATATGTTAATCCATAGTTAAGATTTGATATATTATTATTAAAATTAATAACCTCTCCGTAAGGCTCAATATAAATGCTAACTTTATCAGTTAATTTAGATCCTAGTACTATAGAATAAGTTACATCTCCCTTGTCTTCACCAAAGTAATTATAACCTATATTATATCCAACTCCTATTTTATTATTATTTGGATGAGAAATACATAATTTGTTTATTGTACCTATTTTATCATTTGTTGTCATAGCAGAACCTGTTGGTACTATAATATGAGATAAAAAAGCCATCTCTACATTTGAATTTTCCTTTTGATATAATTGTAATTTAGTTCCTATTTCTAAATCACTAGTTAATAATTTATTATCTCCTTTAATAAATTCAAATTGATTAAAAACTCTAACCTCTATATTGTCTGTTATAGCTAATCTAAGCAAAGTTCCGGGCATATAAATATCAGATTCTACTAGTAGTCCACTCTCAATTTGCACTCCTTTAATTGTAGATGAACTTTCTGTCTGGTCAGGTCTATCTGTAATGATTGACTGAGAAAATACTAAAGAATTAGATATTAGTAATGCAATAAATATTAATCTTAATTTCATAATAATAATTTTAATGCAAAAGTACAAATTTTTAGACTTATCTAAAATTTTATTTATATTAATTTAATTCTTATGTTTGCAGCATGATTACTTTAACTAAAGAAAATTATTTAAAAGCCATTTTATCCATTTCATTAAATAAAGATGGGAAGGTATCCACTAATGAAATTGCTCATGAAATTGGTACTTCCCCTGCATCCGTTTCGGATATGCTGAAAAAGTTACAGGATAAGAAACTAATAAAATATGAAAAGTATAAAGGAGTTGAGCTTAGTAAATCAGGGAAGAGTAAAGCCATCAACATCCTAAGAAAACACAGACTTTGGGAAACCTTTTTAGTAAACAAACTTGCATTTGGTTGGGGGGAAGTACATGATGTGGCTGAACAGTTAGAGCATATAAAATCAGTAGAACTCATTAACAAATTAGATATCTACCTTAACTACCCAAAATTTGATCCTCATGGAGAGCCAATCCCAACAAAAGATGGTAAAATACCAATGACCAATACAATTCCTTTAAACAAATTGGAGGCTGGAACTAAAGGAAAAGTAATGGGCGTTACCTTAGATGAAACTTCATTTTTGGATTACCTCACCAAACTAAACATAAGTATTGGTACTGAGATAGAAGTGTTAGAGACTATCAGTTTTGACCAATCTTTAAGTATAAAAATAGAAAAACAAACACAGCACATTAGTAATGATGTAGCAAGATATCTTTTAATTAAAACATAATTAGCATGGAAAATTACGAATTATACAAATGGTTTATTCAGCAAGGACCGGTAATGCAAGCGCTCTATGCAGGGCTTTTCACTTGGGGGTTAACGGCTATTGGTGCCGCATTAGTTTTCTTATTCAAATCCAGTAACCGTAAGGCATTGGACATTTCATTAGGATTCACGGGGGGAGTGATGATAGCCGCTAGTTTTTGGTCGCTACTTGCTCCTTCCATTGCTTATGTAGAAATGCAAAATGAAATGGGGCTTTCTGATTCCCCGTCATGGTTTGCGCCAGCAGTTGGTTTTTTCTTAGGCGCTATATTTCTTTATATTCTAGATAAAATTATCCCCCATCTACACATTTTCGCTAAAAGAGAGGAAGCAGAAGGAATGGAAACCAATTGGCGTAAAACTATTCTTTTAGTATTAGCCATTGCCTTGCATAATATCCCAGAAGGATTGGCAGTTGGAGTTGCATTTGGTGCACTTGCCAACCCTGAACTTTTAGGAATGGAAGGTCATTCTGTTTTCACCATTGGCTCAGCTATTGCACTAGCCATAGGGATTGGAATTCAGAATTTCCCAGAAGGATTTGCTGTTTCTATGCCACTTAGAAGGCAAGGCCTTAGTAGATGGAAATCATGGAAATGGGGACAATTATCAGCTATTGTAGAGCCTGTATTTGCTGTAATTGGTGCGGCTATAGTAATGCAAGTATTACCTATTTTACCTTATGCCCTAGCCTTTGCGGCAGGCGCTATGATTTTTATTGTGGTAGAAGAAGTGATCCCCGAAAGCCAAAGAGGTGGAAATTCTGATCTTGCAACCATGGGACTTATCGCAGGGTTTATTGTCATGATGTGCTTAGATGTAGCATTAGGTTAAAGATAATATCTAACAATCGGTCAATTTAGCAATTGTTTAATTATTACATTTGCCAAATGTCGTCCAAGATTAACATAAAGAACCGTAAAGCTAGCTTTGAATATCAATTCATAGCTACCTTTGTTGCAGGAATATCTCTACTCGGAACAGAGATTAAGTCAATTCGCGACAATAAAGCTAATATTTCGGATGCACATTGCGTTTTCATTGATAATGAATTATATGTTAAAAGCTTACACATTGCTGAATATCCGAATGGAGGTTATATTAATCATGAGCCAAAAAGAGACCGTAAGCTTTTACTAAACCGTCAGGAGCTTAATAAAATGCTAGGTAAAGTAAAGGAGAAAGGGAATTCCATTATTCCTATTCGTTTGTTTATTAATGAAAAGGGGAAAGCAAAATTGGAAATTGCCTTAGCTAAAGGGAAAAAGATTTACGATAAAAGAGAAAGTATTAAAGAAAAAGACCAAAAAAGAGATATGGATCGGATAAAAAATATCAAATAATGAAGAAATACCTTCTTCCTCTCCTTACTATCACCATCCTATTTTCTTGTAAGAAAGAAATAATGGACACTGATCAAAGTGCTACTTTGCATTTTTCAACTGATACAATAACTTTTGATACAGTATTTGCCTCTATTGGCTCTATTACTAAGACGCTTACAATTTATAATCACAATAGTTTTAATGTAAAAAGTAACATTGCACTAAAAGGAAATTCAGCTGCTCATTTTCGAATGAATATTGATGGAGTTCCAGGCAATAACCAAAGCAATATTGAAATTCCTGCTAAAGACAGTATTTTTATTTTCTTAGAAGTAACTATTGATCCTTCTAATAGTAATACTCCTTACATCCTATCTGATTCTTTAGTATTTACTACTGGCACCAAACAACAAGATGTTGATGTAGTAGCTTGGGGGCAAGATGCGCATTTTCATACTGCAAATACTTATGGAGATATTATAAACGGAGACGATACTTCCAGGTTTTTTTACCATCAACTAGAATGCAATGAAATTTGGAATAACGACAAACCACATGTTATTTACGGATATATCATTGTAGATCCGAATTGCATGCTTACCATAAATGCAGGAACAAATATATATCTACATAAAAACTCGGGGATATTAGTAGGAAATCCTTTTATAAATACAAGTGGCGGTAGTATAAAAGTAAATGGAACGCTTGGAAATGAAGTGACTTTTCAAGGAGATAGACTTGACCCTTGGTACAAAGATATTCCTGGACAATGGGATAGAATTTGGCTAATGCCAGGAAGTATTAATAATGAAATAAATTATGCTATTATCCGTAATGGGAATATTGGCATACATGCTGATACTGTTGCAAACAGTAATCCAACAGTAAGTATTACTAATACCATTATTGAAAATATGTCATCCATAGGTATATTGGGGCAAGGCGCTAATATTACAGCAACTAATACTATTATAAGCAAATGCGGACAATATGCAGTGGCTTGTAATATTGGCGGTACTTATAATTTCACCCATTGTACCTTTGCAAACTACTGGGACTACAACCGCCGAAACACACCCTCTATCCTACTAAACAACTACTATGAAGGAGCTGATGGAAATATTTATGTTAGAGATTTGAATGAAGCCAATTTTACCAATTGTATTATTGACGGCTCTCTTTCTGCGGAAGTAAGTTTTCAAGAGCAAAAACTAGGTGCGTTTAATTATAGTTTTGACCATTGCCTTATAAAATTAGACCCTACAATTAATACTGATAATTCACATTATAGCAATGTAATTATTAATCAATCGCCAAAATTTGTAGACAATACAGAGAGTGATTTTCACTTAACAGAAGAATCCCCTGCTATTGATGCTGGAGTTGGACCAAGTGATAATGATATTGAAGGAAACTCTAGAAACAACCCTGACTTAGGGGCTTTTGAATTTCAAGACTAAAGAGTTCTTAAAAACTCTATGGTATCCACCCCATCTGCATAATCCCAAAGGCTAGGTTTTTGAGTGTTTCCAAAAGGAATATCCTTTTTTGAAACCACACATTGCAATTGCTCAGCATTTTCTTCAATAAATTGCTCTACAGTTTCGATAGCATCATAGTATTCATAGTACAACATAGCGGTTGGAGAAAGCAATGATTTATCCTCTTTCATAAGCAGAAATCCGTTTTCAACCAATTTATTGCTTCCCATTAGGAAAATAGCTTTATTATAATCGTAATTATTACCGTATTTCTTATGCTCTACTACATGAGAATAAGGATAAAATGCTTTAAACAGATTATCCAAATCATATCCTTTTGGTAAAAATAGTTTGGAAACATTACGGCACCCTAACCCAAAATAAGCAAAAACATCATTAGCAAGGCCTTTTAGCTCCATAGCGGACTCAGTTCCATCCAGCAGGGCAACTGATCTTCTGTTTTTACGAATTATCTTTTTAGCACCTTTAAAATAATACTCAAAGTACTGGGCTGAATTATCACTTCCGGTAGCAATTACCACATCAAATTTTCTGTTTTTCACATCATCAATAAAGAAGATACTCTCCTTAAATTCTGGAGCGATACTTATTAGTTTTTCAATAAGTACTTTTAAGAGCACATTATCGGTACTGGACATTTTAACAACTACTTTATGTCCTGAAATAAGCACGGTAAGAAAATCATGAAATCCAACCAAAGGAATATTACCCGCCATGATGATAAGCACCTTTTTTTTGCTTGCTACTTCCTTTAATTTATAAGGACTCAGCCAAGCGCTTAGCATATCGGCACTTAATTGCTCCTGCCAAGCGCTTAATGCACTAGCAATATTTTCCTTGGTAAACCAAGGGTTAAGTACCTCTGCCAAATGCAACTGCTCTTCTGCCTGCTGGTATATATCTTTTTTTAGATATTCACCTAGCTTAGTAAATGCCTGTATTCTTGCTTGTAAATTCATTGGGCAAAAATACTTTTTTAAATAAAAGCCCCACCAAATTGGCAGGGCTTTATCTTTTTTAAAAACTATACCTTATCTTTGCCTTATGAGAAAAATATGTTTAGTCCTTTTTACTCTTATTAGCCTTAATAGTTTTGCTCAAAAAGGAAACAATAAGTTAATTGCTGAATATGAGGATACCCTAAAAGTAATAGCACACATCATTATGAATGCAGAAACAG
>DUAO01000088.1 GCA_012960805.1 Flavobacteriales bacterium
AATTTATTGGGCTGCAAATTTAATTAAATATTCTAAATTAAAACAATAATTATTGCTTTTTAACATCAATAAAAAACAAGTCATCCCTAATCCTAAATTCATGCTTATCAAAGCTACCTAAATCTATTTCTTTCCATTGCTCATTTGGATACACCCAAAAATCTTTTCGTCCTGTATTTATCAAAATAGGCATATCAAAGTTTGTTATTGCTTCCCACCTATATAATAAAGTGATATTCCTACCTTCTTGCTGAAATTTATATTGAAACTCAGGAATTTCTTTGTTTTTTAAATATTGATTAAAGAAATCTGTAAAATCTTTTCCCGATTCTTCATTGATGTAGTTAATGATAACTTGACCATCAATAGTTTGATATTTAAACTCATTCGCAATTCCTTTAATAATTTCAAACCACAATTTATCATCCTCAATTAAGCTCCTAAGCGTATGCAACATTAAAGATCCTTTAAAATACATATCACTACTTCCTCCTTTATTCACATGATAAGGACCAATAACTGGCTTATCATTCCTGACGCTTCTTTTTTGATTATTCACATAACTCAACATTGCGTCATAGCCATACATACACTCAACATACAACACCTCAGCATAAGTGCAAAACCCTTCATGCACCCACATATCAGCAATATCATTTGTTGTAATAGAATTTCCCCACCATTCATGCCCACTTTCATGGACTATAATAAAATCAAATTCTAATCCGTCAATATGAGAGGTGTTTCCATGATAACCAGGTAAAAAATCATTTCCATAAGCAATAGCCGATTGATGTTCCATTCCTAAATATGAAGTTTCCACTAAGGCATACCCATCATTCCAAAAAGGATATGTACCAAAATAATTTTCAAAACACTCCATCATTGGTTTTACCTGCTGAAAATGAGATTTTGCCTTTTCTAAATTATCATGAAGCACATAATAATCCATTTTTAATGTATCATTGCCAGAAATATACGCCTCTGAAAAATTCACATAATTTCCAATATTTAGCGTTACATTATAGTTATTGATAGGATAGGAAACAAACCATTCCCTTACATTTACCCAAGAATTAAGATATTGATTCCAAACCGAAGTATCGCTTCTTAAATCACCATTTGCAATAATCTTTAATGGGGAACGAGCCATGCAGGTAATGCGCATGCTATCGGGTTCATCCGACTGATGATCCTTACAAGGCCACCACACGCTAGCTCCTAAGCCTTGACAAGAAACGCCAATCCAAGGATTGCCATTTTTATCATGCTTCCATGAAAAACCACCATCCCAAGGCGGATTTACAGCTTCTCTAGGATAGCCTGCGTACCAAACTTTTATTGAAGCTTGTTCTCCCTTTTTAAGCATTCTTGGGAAATCAACAAATACCGCATCAAATTCACGACCAAAATTAAGTTCGCCATTTTCAAACTCAATGCGCATCACCTCCATATTTAAAGCTAAATCAATTTGTATTTTATTAAAATCCGACACTACATTAAAATGAATGATATTATATGATCTATCAAGGAACAACTCCTTTTCATCTACCATTACAAATAAATCGTAAAAAGTTACATCATAACAAGTTCTGATTTCAGTAAGATTACCCCTTAGACTATCTTTACGACTAAATTCTTGTGCTTGTAAAATAAAAGTACAAGAAAATAGTAATAATAGAATTGTATTTTTTTTCATAAAAAAAGCCCTTTCACAAGAGCTATTTAAATTATTCCTTCCTATTTATTTGGTGAAAGCAATCTCACATGAAGATGATTGAGTGCCAGCTAAAGGAACTTCAAAAGCAAGATTCAATGTTAAATCTCCATTTGTTGCAGTTTCAATCTTTCCTGAACCTGTAATATCAACATCAACCACGCCAAAGTCTCCTGTATCAAGTGAAATTTTTTGACCATCCTGAATAGTAACTGTTCCGTCATAAGAAACATCCGCCAACACATTCTCTCCATTTATATCTATAGAAACAACACCTACTCCTTCTCCTGTTATCTCGATAGTTTCAGGAAACATATCATTTAATGGTACTGGGAAATCTCCTGCTAAAGGAATGCTAATAATAAGATCATCACATGCAGAAGAAATATTCCATATTCCTTGAGCAATATCATAAGCAAAAACACAGCTCCCATTATTAGATGTTGCATCAGATGAATAATTCATTGCTGAACTATCCGTACAGCCATCTACTTCTTTTTTACAAGAAGACACTATAATAGACAAGCTCACAAATAATACTGCTGATATTTTATATATTTTTTTCATTTTAGTTTTGATTTAGTTGTTAAACAAAAAAAGTTGCCATCAAAGATAGCAACTTTTATATAAATAAGTATATCTTACTTGTTAAACAAGAACATTACCGTTTGCTTTAGCTTCAGTCAAAACAGCAGCAATTCCTTTTTTATCAATTGTTCTGATAGCATTTGCAGAAACTTTTAAAATAACTGTTTCTCCAGTTTCAGGAACAAAAAACTTTTTAGTTTGTAAATTAGGGTAGAACTTTCTTTTGTTTCTATTCTTAGCATGAGAAACATTGTTTCCTGCCATTACTTTTTTCCCTGTTATTTGACAAATTCTTGACATATCTTCTTGATTTTTGGGCTGCAAATATACAACCTAATCTAACTAAATTAAAGTTTATTACTGTTTTTTTATAGCATCATAAAGCAATCTTACTGCTTTTTCAGATGCTTGATTCACAATACTTTGCCTATCTCCTGAAAAAATAAACCTTTCAACATCAACTCCGCTAGCGCTTGAAATTGCAATAAAGACTGTTCCAATGGGATTATTTTTCGTTCCACCACTAGGTCCGGCATAACCACTTGTAGCAATTGAATAATCTGCCAAAAAACTTTTCCTTATCCCTTCAGCCATCTGCCTAACCACCTCAGTACTCACCTCAGTATATTGTAAAATAGCTTGCTCATCTACTCCCAATATTTTAATCTTTATATCATTCTGATATGCGATAATGCCTCCTTTTAAAAAATCAGAACTTCCAGATTTTAAGGTCAGTTTTGATGCAATTAATCCTGATGTACAACTTTCAGCAACTGCAACGCTTATCCCCTTACTAACACACAAATCATGTAAGCTTTCAAGTATTGACATTATTAAAAAGCAGTAGTAGGTTTTGTTAAATATTTTTGCTCCTTAGGTCGAATACTCATTACCGGAACATCTGAATTATTAATAATATAACGAGCTGTTACACTAATATTAGTAGATAGTGATAATTCTTCTTTTTTAGTCATAATCATGATTAAATCAGCATTAAATTTTTTCTGATACTCAAAAACAAAATCTCCAAGAGCTTGCTTCTTCTCTCCTTGAATCAGTTCGGCAGTACACCTAACTCCTGCATCCTTAATAAACTTCTCAACTTGCTTAAGATTTCTAGCTAATTTATCTCTTACCTCTTGATTATCTCTTAATATAACCGAGACAATTCTAATTGTAGCGTCCCAATATCTAGCATACTCAAGAGCATGAGTTACTTTCTCTTTCGTTTGCTTTTCCAAATCCAATGGTAAAATAATATTTTCACAACCATTTCTATGATTTTTTCCTTTAATAGTAATTACAGGACAATGCGCTAATCTCACCACCCTTTCTGCATTCGAGCCAATTAGTTTTTTCAAACCACCATTAGTCCCATTAGTTCCCATTACAATTAAATCAGCTGCAATCATTTTTGCTACATCATTTATCTGCTCATATATTTTACCTTTCGCCACCATAGCATCCACTTCAATAGCATATTTTTCACTATACTCAGAGGCAATTCCTTCTAATTTTCCCTTCACTTTCTGCTGTAATTTATGACTATTGTCGTCTAAAAACAAAGATTGCATCATGCTCTGATCCTCAATTACAGATAATAAAACAACATCAGAATTATTGATTTTTGCTAAGTTGAACGCTTGACCTAAAGCAATCATTGACTGATCTGAAAAACCTATTGGAACTAATATTTTACTTGCTGACATATTGATATTATTTATTATGTTTGACAGTACAAAATTACATATTTAAATGAATATAATAGCTGACACAGAATTAATCCTAACACCAGAAAAAAAAATCTATCATTTGAACTTATCAAAAGAAGAAATTGCTGATGATATTATTCTAGTAGGAGACCCTGATAGAGTTGCAGTAATTTCTAATAAATTTGACAGCATAGAACACAAAATTCAAAACCGAGAATTTGTAACGCATACAGGAACTTTAAATGGGAAAAAAATTAGCGCTATCGCTACCGGAATTGGTCCTGACAATATTGATATTGTTATAAATGAATTGGACGCCCTTGTAAATATTGATTTTGAAACTAGAACCATTAACAAAACTAAGAAAAAACTTAACTTAATTCGTTTGGGAACTTCAGGTGCTTTACAAAAAAATATAGCTATTGATACTTTTATTGCATCTTCCTATGGATTAGGGTTTGACGGACTTGCTCATTTTTATCAAAACAAAGAAATCCTTGAGCAAAAAATGGGAAACGCATACATCATTCATGCTAATTGGATAGGCAATTTAGCAGCACCCTATTTCATTAAAGCTTCTGAATGTTTACTGGCACAATTCCCTGAATTAACACATGGGATAACAGCAACAGCCCCTGGCTTTTATGGCCCTCAAGGAAGAACACTCCGACTAACACCTGCCATTAGTGATTTGCACGAAAAAATGGAAACCTTCCGTTATAAAGAAAAGAAAATCTGCAACTTTGAGATGGAAACTTCTGCATTTTATTATTTAGGACAAACACTAGGACACCATACACTTACAATATGTGCAGTTATTGGCAATAGACTTACAAAAGAATACAGTAAAGATTATAAAAAAACAGTAGAACAGATGATTGATTTAGTACTTCATAGAATCTGCTAACAGTAATTATAAGGCTTTTATTTTTTACGCCAACTTCTCTTTGAATTTATTTATGGCCATTTCAGGTGCAAAACAGGGTTTACCAGTTTTTTTATTTACAAATACTAAAACTACTTCTCCAATATTTAGCAATTCATTATTTGCATTAAACATTTCATAATAGAATGTAATTTTTGCTGATGGTAATTCCTTTATGGTAGTTCTAATTGTTAATTCATCATCATAATAAGCCGGTTTTTTATAATTAATATTGAGATTCACTACTGGCAAAGCAAAGCCCATCTCTTCCAATTCCTTATAAGTCACCCCTAATGAACGCAACAATTCCACCCTCCCCACTTCATAATACTGTGCATATACACCATAATAAACAAAACTCATTTGATCTGTTTCGCCATATCTTACCCTTATTTTTGTTTCAAAAGAATACATGCAGCAAGTATACATACAATATTTTATTTACTAATATTGTAGCCCTATGAAGTTAAGAAACTACACTATATATATAGTAGCATTCCTTTTTTGCGCTTGTTCGCCAAGTTACACTCTGCAATCGTATGAAGATAAAGTAATTGAGATTCAATCAATAGAAGACAGTACAGTGCTGGCAATTATCGCTCCCTATCAAAATGCAATTGAAGCAGAAATGAATGAGGTACTTTCTTTTACAAAAACAGAATTAAATAAAAATGGAGCCGAATCTACACTTGGAAATTTTGTAACCGATTTATGTTTAAATTATACTAATGCACATATGTGCGTTATGAATAACGGAGGATTAAGAACTACAATAGATAAGGGGAAAATAACAAGAGGCAAACTTTATGAGCTTATGCCTTTTGAAAATGAATTAGTAGTGCTAGAACTAAATAAAGATGATTATATTGGCTTACTTAATTATATTAGCAAAAGAGGTGGAGGGCCTTTTTCAGGAATTAACATTACAATGGATAAAGAAGGGAAAATTCTCAGTAATTCATGGCCTGTTAATTTTGAAAACGGAGAAAAAGTAAGAGTCCTTACCTCTGATTATTTAGCAGATAAAATGAGTTTTTTTCAAAACAAAGAGCAAGAAAAAGTAGGTATAAAAATCAGAGATGCAATAATTGATTATTGCAGTAAAACCGATACTATAGCTGTAAGCCTTGACAGAAGAATTCAAATTATAGAAAATGGGGAATAGACGAGCCTTCATAAAGCAAAGCGGACTTGGGGCGATTGGACTTTCCTTACTTCCGCGATTTTTATTAGCAAAAAGTAAAGATGTTAAACTTACTATTTTACACACTAATGATATGCACAGCCACATCCATCCCTTCACTAGCGGAAGAAATAAAGGATTAGGAGGTATGGCACAAAGAGCTGCTCTTATTAAACAAATAAGAGAACAAGAAGAACATGTATTGCTTTTAGATGCCGGAGATGTTTTTCAAGGCACTCCTTATTTTAATTTTTATGGTGGAGAATTAGAATTCAAACTCATGAGCGAAATGAAATATGATGCTGCCACCTTAGGTAATCATGATTTTGACAATGGGTTAGATGGCTTGCAAAAACAATTGCCTTATGCAAACTTTCCTTTTTTAATTGCCAATTACGATTTTTCAGACACTATACTTAAGAATACTTTTAAGCCTTATAAAATTTTCAGAAAAGGAAATTTAAAAATTGGAGTGTTTGGCATTGGTATAGAATTAGAAGGTTTAGTGCCAAAAAAATTATACCAAAATACTGTGTATCACGATCCTATCGAAAAAGCAAATTATTATGCGTCATTTTTAAAGAAAAATCAAAAGTGTGACTTAGTTATTTGCCTCTCCCATTTAGGCTTCAAATATAAATCAAACAAGCTTTCGGATATGAAGTTTGCACAGCAAACGCATAATATTGATTTAATTATAGGAGGACACACGCATACCTTCTTAAAAAAGCCCGTAAGTCAACTAAACTTAGACAGGGAAAAAGTCCTCATTAATCAAGTTGGATGGGCTGGAATTAACATTGGCAAGATTGATTTTCATTTTAGCCAAAATAATGCTGAAAAGAAAGTGTTTGGAAGGTCAATATTTGTTAAAAATAGTTTGAAAAAGACCTAAAAAAAGGGTTTTAAAAAGTTTTAAACAAAAGTTCTTATCTGATATTATTTTACTGTAAAAAATAAATACAAATCAAGTCAATATTTTCTTTTATATTAACAATAACTTCTTCATATTTGCTACAGCCAAAATAAAAAGAAAAAATTTCAAATAAGTTATTAAACGACAAATCAAGACCGCAAAATGCCAGAAAAAAGTTATCAAGAAATTTGGAATAACTGCTTAGCAATCATTCAAGACAATATAACTACACAGAACTTTAAAACATGGTTCAAGCCTATTAAAGTTGTAGCGCTTGAAGATAAAACGCTTACCATAGAAGTGCCGAGCCAGTTCTTTCATGAATGGCTAGAGGATAATTATATTACCTTAATTAAAAAAACTATAAAAAGAGAGATTGGTAAAGATGCAAAGCTAGAATATAATATTATTCTAGAAAACTCTTCTAACAAAATACCTTACATCTCTAAAATCCCGAGTAGTGGACAAGCTGGCGTGAAGAATAACCCTATAAGTATGCCTATAAGCATGAATAGTTCATCCATCAGAAATCCTTTTATTATTCCTGGTTTACAAAAAATTAACATTAACCCTCAATTAAATGAGTCGTATACTTTTGACGCTTATATTGAAGGGGAGTGTAATCGTTTAGCTCGCTCTGCAGGATTTGCTGTTTCACAAAATCCTGGAGGAACATCATTCAATCCATTATTTATTTATGGCAGTGGAGGACTCGGGAAAACTCACTTAGCAAATGCTATTGGTATTGAGGTAAAAAATAATCATCCTGAAAAAACTGTTCTTTATGTTTCCGCTGACAAATTCCAAACTCAATTTGTGGATGCTATTATGGACAATAAAAAAAATGACTTTGTTCACTTCTACCAATCTATTGATATTTTAATTATTGATGATGTGCAATTTCTTTGTGGTAAAGAAAAAACACAAGATGTTTTCTTCCATATTTTTAATCACTTACACCAAAATAAAAAACAAGTAATTTTAACTTCTGATAAAGCACCCGTTGATATTATTGGAATGGAACAAAGGCTGTTATCTCGTTTCAAATGGGGGCTTTCAGCAGACTTACAATCGCCTGACCTAGAAACAAGATTAGCAATTCTGAAAAAGAAAATCAAGCAAGATGGCATTGATATTCCTTATCAAGTTTTAGAATATATTGCTTATTCTATCACAACAAATGTAAGAGAATTAGAAGGCGCTTTAATTTCACTATTAGCTCAATCCTCTTTGAACAGAAAAGAAATTACAATTGATTTAGCAAAAAACATGCTAGATAAATTTGTAAAAAATACTGTACGTGAAGTTTCGATTGATTTCATACAAAAAGTTGTTTGTGATTATTTTGATATTCCAATTGAAATCATGAAGTCAAAAACAAGAAAAAGAGAAATTGTACAATGCAGACAATTGGCTATGTATTTTTCAAAACAAATGACTAAAAGTTCATTAGCCATGATTGGAAAACATTGTGGAAACAAAGACCATGCAACTGTACTTCACGCCTGCAAAACAGTAAACAATTTAGCGGATACCGACAAACAATTTAAAGGGTATATATCTGATATTGAAAAGAAATTAACCCTTTCATAGCAATATGAAAATCTTAATGGTTTGTTTAGGAAACATTTGCCGATCTCCATTGGCAGAAGGAATACTAGCCCATAAAACTAAGCAATTAGATATTGAAGTAGATTCGGCAGGAACAGCCGCATATCATATTGGTAAATTTCCTGACAAACGCTCCATTGAGATTGCAAAGAAATATAATATTGACTTAAAGAGCCAAAGAGCAAGACAATTCAGCCGTGCAGATTTTGATGAGTTTGACATAATCTATGCAATGGACACCAATAATTTGGCTCATCTAATTAGCCTTGCTAAAACTGAGAAGGAACACAAAAAAATAAGATTGATTTTAAATGAAATTAATCCAGGTGCGTGCGAATCAGTGCCAGACCCCTATTATGGTGGTGAAAATGGATTTCAAAATGTGTACAATATGCTAAATGAAGCATGTGATAAAATCATTCAAAATATTGAATAAAGGAAAATTATATCTTATCCCTACAATTTTAAGTGCTGATTCTCAAGAAGCAGTACTACCTAGTATTATCACTAATCACATAAAGGAAATTAATATTTTTATTGTCGAGAATTTAAGAACTGCTAGAAGACATATTAAAAAGATAGTTCGTGAAAAAGATATTGATAATACAACTTTCTATTCATACGGAAAACATGACACACTTAGCTTAGAAGAAGATTTTTTACTCCATATTCTTAGTGGTAAAAATGTAGGGTTATTATCAGAAGCAGGACTACCTTGTATAGCCGATCCTGGATCTAAAATTGTAGAATATGCTCATGATTTTCAGATTGAAGTTGTGCCATTAGTAGGTCCTTCTTCTATACTACTCGCACTAATGGCATCAGGAATGAGTGGACAAAATTTTGCTTTTACAGGATACTTACCCATTGACACAAAAGAAAGAATAAGAACTATTAAGCAGCTGGAATTACTTGCAAAAAAAACAGGACAAACTCAAATTTTTATGGAAACTCCCTATAGAAACCATCAATTACTTGACGCCTTAAAAGCACAATGCAACAATAAAACCAAATTGTGTATTGCAGCAAATATCACCTCTCCTAACGAATTCATTCAAACTAAAATAATAGAAGAATGGAAACAGACTAAAGTTAATATTCACAAACAACCTACAATTTTTCTCATCTCATAAATAACAATTACTGTTCTAGTAAATTTAGCATGAGTAATTTTCTATCTTTGTACAATGGATAGATTACGGAATATTATAAACTTACTTCCAAAACCCTTACGGAACAAATACCTTATCTTATTACTACTTTTTATCTTTTGGATTGTATTCTTAGATGACTATAATTTGATTAATCAGAATAAGATGAAAAATAACGTAGATGACTTAAAAGAACAAAAAGAGTTTTATATCTCTGAGATTAAAAGTGACAGCGCAGAACTATTCAAGCTTAAAAACGACAGTGAAGAACAAGAAAAATTTGCAAGAGAAAAGTTCTTAATGAAAAAAGATAATGAAAATATTTTTATCATAAGAGAAAATGAAGATGACTAATTTATTTTCAGAATTCAATACTGTTTCAAAAAAAGAGTGGGAAGAAAAAATAATATCAGATTTAAAAGGAGCTGACTACACTGAAAAGTTAGTTTCAAATACTGAAGAAATTGAAATTTTTCCTATTTATCATTCAGATAATAAGATTCCTGTTCATACTGTATCATTTCCTGAAAATTGGGAATGTTATCAGCTTATTGACGCAAGTAATGCTAATGAAGGAAATAGAAGAGCACTGACTTCACTCCAAAATGATGTAAGTGGTTTGTGTTTTTCAAATCCTAATAACTTAGAAAAGTTACTAGAGGGGATTCAAATAGAACATATAAAAATTGATTTTAAAAATTATACTAATGACTTTCCTTTACAATGGAAAGAATTTATAAAAGGGAGAGAAGTAATAGGTGCTTTTCATGGATTAACTAAAAGCAAAACACCTGGTTTTCTGAATACTATTTTTCCTAAAGGAAATACTGCTAAAGAACAAATAGATTCTGCTTTTCAGCAAGGGTTAGAAAATCCTGAAGGCATTCAATTCCATTTTGAAATTGGTAGTAATTTCTTTATAGAAATTACCAAATTAAAAGCTTTTAGAATTTTATGGGAAAACAAGACAGGAAAATCTCCTTTTATCTTTGCAACAACAACTTTAGCTAACAAAGAAGAAGAGTTTGCATACAACAACATCCTCAGAACTACAACGGAATGCATGTCTTCCATCTTTGGAGGAGCAAATGCTATCATGATTAACTCCTATAATCATACATTTGAAATGCCTACAGAATTTTCGGAGAGAATAGTAAGAAATCAACAAACTATACTTAGAAAAGAAAGTTATCTTAATAAAGTAAGTGACCCTACAAAAGGGGCGTACTATATTGACTATCTGATTGATGAATTATTGAAAGATTATGAGCTTGCAGAAATAGGGGAAAAGAAAAATCTATCAATAAAAAAATGGTTAAGCCCTGAACAAATTGACATACAAAAGGAATACACCAAAGAGGACACTAACCATTTGGAACACTTAAATTTTGTGGCTGGCTTAGCTCCAAATTTAAGAGGACCCTACTCTACTATGTATGTTATGCGCCCTTGGACAATAAGACAATATGCAGGTTTTTCAACAGCTGAAGCATCCAATGAATTTTACAGAAAGAATCTTGCTGCAGGGCAAAAAGGACTTTCGGTAGCTTTTGATTTAGCCACACACAGAGGTTATGATTCTGATCATGAAAGAGTAGTTGGTGATGTTGGTATGGCAGGAGTGGCAATTGATAGTGTTGAGGATATGAAAATTCTTTTCAACCAAATTCCTTTGGATAAGATCTCAGTTTCTATGACTATGAATGGAGCCGTTCTTCCAATCTTAGCTTTTTACATAGTAGCCGCAGAAGAACAAGGTGTAAGCTTAGAGAAACTTACTGGGACTATTCAAAATGACATTCTCAAAGAGTTTATGGTGCGTAATACTTACATCTACCCACCAAAACAATCTATGAAAATCATTGCGGACATATTTGAATTTACGGCTCATAAAATGCCTAAATTCAATTGCATTTCGGTTTCAGGCTATCATATGCAAGAAGCAGGAGCAACTGCAGATATTGAATTGGCTTATACCTTAGCAGATGGATTAGAATATATAAAAACTGGAATTGCAGCAGGATTAAATATTGATGACTTTGCTCCAAGAATTTCATTTTTCTGGGGAATTGGGATGAATCATTTTATGGAGATTGCAAAAATGCGTGCTGCTCGTATGCTTTGGGCAAAATTGGTTCAGAAATTTAATCCTAAAGACCCAAAATCGTTAGCCTTGCGTACCCACTGCCAAACAAGTGGCTGGAGCTTAACAGAACAAGATCCTTTTAACAATATTACTCGAACTTGTGTAGAGGCTATGGCTGCAGTAATGGGAGGCACGCAAAGTTTGCATACCAATTCCCTTGATGAAGCCATTGCATTACCCACTGATTTTTCAGCTAAAATTGCAAGAGATACTCAAATTTACTTACAGAAAGAAACTGGAATATGTGATACTGTTGATCCTTGGGGGGGCAGTTATTATGTAGAAAAGCTAACGCATGATATTGCTGAAAAAGCTTGGAAGCATATTAAAGAAATTGAAGAATTGGGAGGTATGGCAAAAGCTATTGAAAGCGGAATTCCTAAAATGAGGATTGAACAAGCGGCAGCAAGAAAACAAGCTAGAATTGATAGTGGAAAGGATATAATAGTTGGTGTAAATGCCAATCAATTAGAAAAAGAAGACAAGAAATTAGAAATACTTGAAGTGGATAATACTGCAGTAAGAGAATCGCAAATTGAACGCATAAATAAGATAAGGAAAAGTAGAAACACCCAAAAAGTAGAAACTTGTTTAGCTGCACTTACTTCTGCTTGTAAAAACAAAAAAGGAAACCTTTTGGAATTAGCCATTAATGCTGCTAGAGAAAGAGCTACTCTTGGTGAAATTTCTGATGCATTAGAAAAAGAATTTGGTAGGTTTACTGCAACAAACAGGACGATTTCAGGAGTATATAAGATGGAAATACAAAATAATGAAACCTTTAAAAAAGCACTAGCATTATCGGATGAATTTGCAATAAAAAAAGGCAGGCGCCCAAGAATAATGATTGCAAAAATGGGGCAAGACGGACATGACAGAGGAGCAAAAGTAGTTGCTACATCATTTGCTGATTTAGGGTTTGATGTAGATGTAGGTCCACTTTTTCAAACCCCAGCAGAAGCTGCAAAACAAGCAATAGAAAATGATGTACATATTCTAGGAATCTCATCATTAGCAGCAGGACACAAAACATTAGTTCCGCAAGTAATTGCTGCACTTAAAAAGCTTGGTAGAGATGATATTGCTGTTATTGCTGGTGGTGTTATTCCTGAACAGGACCACAACTTTCTCTATAAATCGGGTGTAAGTAGTATTTTTGGACCAGGTAGTGTTATTGCTGAATCAGCAATTGAAATCCTTAATAAATTGATGAAAAACTAATTTTATTTAGTTAATAGGAATAAGTGGATCTTCACATTCCTTAGTTAAGAAACGATAATTTATTCCAATAGTGAATTGGTTTTGTGACGCAAATTGATATCCATTTAAGTTCTGGTAAAGCGGAATTTCACTTGTAGCAAAAACAGTTAAACCGTTTTGAGAATAACTAAGTTGTGGAACAAAAAGAACTTTTTTACCACCAGTAGCTTTTTGTTTCTCAAGAAAGTTCTCAGCCTCATATGGGTCTCGAACAACTAAATCAAGCAGTTTAGATTGCTTTGCTTGTAATTGACCAATACTTTCTCCTTTTAGTTGTGTGGTTAATCCCCAATTTCTAAAAAATGTTTTACTGGCAAATAAGGCTAAACTTGCATAATCACCAAATTTCTCATCTAAAGAGTTATACCCTTTGCTTATATATAAAGAGTTTGCGAAAAATCTAAGCTTTTGTTTCTTATATTCTCTAAAAAAGAAAGAATAAAATATCAAGTCCGTACCGCCAGTTGAAAGTTGAATAGTTGGAGGGATTAAGTCCCAAACATCTGGTGTTGTTTCTATAGTATCTGTATGAGAGCCTATAGGTATTTTAAGACCAATCCCTAAAGTAATTTCTGAACGGATGTTGCCTTGAGTCTCATTGTAAATATCATACTTGGGGAAAATGATTATATCTCCCATTCCTGAATTAGAAAGAGTAATAGTAGTGTCTTTCTCTTTTAGGGTTTTGTTTAAGTGGTAACCTGTAGCTAAGGACAGAGTTAGCTTTTTACTAATCCCATAATCTGTTCTTAAAAATAGGTACTCACTACTAAGCTCATCAAATTTTCCTACTTGTTCTACTTCTTCTGCTCCTTCAAAGAATTTATTAGATTGATTAACTTGATAATTTAGAGATACTTCCATTTGGTATTTTTGCAATACTCCAGTTGCAGCTCCTCCTGCAATAGGATTACTACTACCCCCAGAACAACACCCTTGTGAAAAAGCAAAATTTTGAAACAATAAGCTAAAAATAGCCAATACAATTAAACGCATATTGATTATTTATTCATTGTAAATTTAAGGCTTGTTGTTTTTGAGTCTGTAGTCATCTGTAAGAAATACAATCCTTTGGTTAGGCTACTTACATCTATAGTAGTGTTTTTAGTATTGTTAGTGTTTTGGCTCAATACATTTTCGCCCAACATGTTAATTACATCAAACTGAACAGGAGTTTGGCTGTTGTACTCTACAT
>DUAO01000089.1:0-2052 GCA_012960805.1 Flavobacteriales bacterium
GGTTGGGATGGGAAACATTATAAAACAGGAAATGACTTACCAATGGCCACCTATATTTATGAAGTGTATTTCCAAGACTTTGAAGACTGGAAACATCAGGATAGAGGCCATCTCTTTATTGTTAGGTAAAAATGTTTATTTTTATCGAAAAATTCATTGCTATGAAAAAAATAGTATTTTTAATTAGTTTGATTTGTTTAGGTGCTCTGCCATTGTCTGCTCAAATTATCTTAAATAATGACACCACAGTTTGTAGTATGCAAATTATCAATTTGAATGCCTTAAGCTCTGATGTAAGTAGTATGCAGGCAGATGATTCGCATGATTCAATTAGAGATATAGGTTTTACATTTAATTTTTATGGCCAATCATATACACAACTTGTAATTTCTGGTAACGGATATATTACTTTTGATCTTACTCAAGCAAACCAATACTCACCATGGATTATTAACGCTGCAATACCTAATCCTGGAATTCTTCCTGAGAATGCAATCATGGCTCCATGGCAAGATATTAATACAGGTATAGGAGGAAGTGTATATTATGGAACAACCGGTATAGCGCCAAATAGAGTATTTGTAGTAACATGGTGTGCAGTACCAATGTTTTCTTGTACTTCTGATTTACATACATCTCAGGTTGTATTATATGAAGGCAGTAATAAAATAGAGATGTTCATCCAGGACAAACCTCTTTGTATTGCATGGAATGGTGGAGCTGCAGTTCAAGGATTAGTGGATGCAACAAGTACTAATGCTGATATAGTTGATGATCCAGTTCTGTTACTGCCAAGAAATTGGCCATTACCTTGGACTGCAACTAATGAGGGTTGGGAATTTATTCCAAATGGAACTACTTCTTATACAATTAATACAATTGCTTATCTTCCCATTATTGCTGGTGCTGTAATTTGGACAGATGATATGGGAAATAGTTTAGGTATAGGTAGCTCTATAAATGTAATGCCAGTAGTTACTACTACCTACTTTGCTGCCATACAAAGTCAGTGTTCTGGTACAGTTGTTGACTCTGTTACAATAACTATTGGTTCTATTAATAATTCTTATGACACAATTTATACAGAAGTTATGGTTTTCAATCCTGTAGATACTGGTTTTTTCTACACTCAATCTCAAACTATAAATGGCTGTGATACTGCTTTTACAGATTCAATCATTCATCAAAGATTAGGGGTGCAGATTAACTACAATATCAATAATCCGGGTACTGCAACTTTCGCTATTAATGGAATGGTTCAAGCTATGCCTTATTCTCAGAATTATTGGGCAGGAGAAACAATTAGTATAGTTGCTAATGTGCAGCCTAACTGGTTGTTTAGCAAATGGAGAACCTATAGTAATTCGGTATTACCCAATGCAAATAGTATAACGGCTACTTTTGTGGCTAATGCAAGCGATTCTTGTGTGCTTGTTACAGATTTTTTAAAAGCTTTTATATCAGGAAATGATACCATTTGTGATAATATTAATAAATCTGCTGAGGTGAAGATTTATTTTAGTGGAGCTACCCCCCCCTTCACTTTTGTTTATGCAATAAATGGTGTGTCTCAGCCTTCAATAACTACTATTATAAACCCTTATGTTCTTTATACAAAAGAAGAAGGTGTTTATACTCTAACTTCTTTTGCTAATGGTTTAGGTTTAATTTCAGGCTCTGCTTTGGTTACTATTTATCAAGCGCCAACTGCACTTTTTACAACTGCAACTGATACTTTGAGCATTTTATCTCCTTCAGTACAATTAAATGATGTGAGTACAGGAAATATTGTGTCTTGGCAGTGGGATTTTGGAGATAATACTATTCAGGATTTTACTTCAAGTCCTTATCATACATATAAAGATTCATTAGGTATTTATCAGATTAGCTTAATTATAATGGATGATAATGGGTGTAGTGACACTACCCTTAAACAATTATGGATTTCAGATGAGTATTGGATGTATATTCCGAATAGTTTTACTCCTGATTTGGATGGTGTGAATGATGTGTTCTGCTTAACACATCATGGCGTTAGAGAGGAAACCTTCT
>DUAO01000089.1:2082-13160 GCA_012960805.1 Flavobacteriales bacterium
AAAATATTACTGATTTGGAATGTTTTTTAAATTCAAATGGTTGGGATGGGAAACATTATAAAACTGGAAATGACTTACCAATGAGCACTTATATTTATGAAGTGTATTTCCAAGATTTTGAGGGCTGGAAGCATCAGGATAGAGGCCATATCTTTATTGTTAGGTAAAAATGTTTATTTTTATCGAAAAATTTATCGCTATGAAAAATCTTATTTTTTTTCTATTTTTTCCTTTTTTAACTTTTGGACAACAACTTCAATTAAATAATCCAATCATTATTAGTAGCGGATCGGCTGAAGGTTATGATAGACCAAGAGTGGTAATAACGGCTAATGAGAGTCCTTTTGTGATTTGGTCAAAAGCTACAACCCCTAAAGCTATCAGAGGTAGAAAATGGAACGGTACAGCTTTTGGGAATGCAGTAGATTTAGTGACTTCTGATTTGACGCCTACAGGATTTATAGGCCCTGAAGTTGCGGCAAAAGGAGATACTGTTTATTTAATTTTCGAGTCATTGCTGCATAGTAATCATGTTATTTATTTAAAAAAATCTTTTGATGGCGGACTTACATTTTCTGATACCATAAGAGTTTCAGATAATTCAAATACTCACAAATTTGCAATGCCTAATTTAACCGTTAGGGAAGATGGTAACCCTGTAATATCTTACATGGAAAGCACAACTAGCTGGTTGGATTGGAAACAAATGGTAAAAACTTCTTTTAATTTTGGAACAACTTTTAGTGCTGCTGTTGATGTGAGTGCTTTAGCCCCAGGAGAACCTTGTGATTGTTGTCAATCTACTTTGGTTACTAAAGGAAATAATGATGTATTCCTACTTTTTAGAAATGATGATAGTAATGTGCGTAATACTTATATTGCAAAATCAACTGATGGAGGGGTGACATTTGCCACTACTGAGGATTTGGATGATGTAAACTGGGTGCTCAATTCCTGCCCAACTTCCTCACCGGTTGGAGCAGTACTTGGTGATAGTATTATGGTAGTAAGGCGTAATGGTGGTTCAGGTATTAATGAATTGTATAAATCCAATGTGAATGCTAATGATTTGCAGAAATCTTACTTTTCAAAAGTAGAATATACAGGTAGTTCATTGCAAGATAAAGTGGAAATTTCTGCTGCAAATATTGCTACTGGTGTTTTTGTTTCAGTTTGGGAGGAAAACAGAAATGGAGTAAAAGAGTGTTTTTATAATGTGCAAGCAAGTGATGGTGAGAGCTTGCATAATGGGGTGCTTTCCGATACTACAACTTTTGGCCATAAAATTGAACCAGATATTGCTTATGGAGGACCAAATGCTGCTGATGTGTTTTCTATTGTTTATACTGCATCTACCGCACATGAAGTTCATTTCCTATACAGTCCACTTATGTTTGTTAGTGCTGTGAATGAATTAGGAGGAATGGGGAACAAACAACTTCTCAAATCTGTTGATTTACTAGGAAGAAAAGTAATTCCTGAAAGCAATAAACCGTACATTAACCTTTATAAGGATGGGAGTATGGAGCGTAAAATAGTTGTGGAGTAATTAATTTCTTCACCAGAAATAAGGAATCAATATTATTACTAGTGTAGCTTGTCTATTTTCTTTTCTAAAGAATTAAGTTTTTGTAATATCTCTTCTTCTTTTGATATTATATGGTGTTGATTTTTTTCTTGATTTTTTATATTTCTATTTTTACTGAACTCTGCAGATACAATTCCGGTTGGTACAGCAATAATTGCATAACCAAGCATCATGATAAATACGGCCACTGTTTTACCTAGAGCAGTAATAGGAACTACGTCTCCATATCCAACTGTAGTTAGAGTAACTACTGCCCAATAAATCGATTTAGGAATATTATCAAATCCATTTTGTTGCCCTTCAATGATGTACATAATGGTTCCAAGAATGATGACCATTAAAGAGATAGATAGAATAAAAACTATTATTTTTGGTCTAGAGGATCGTAATGCTATTTGCATTGTATGGCCACTTCTAAGATAGGGCGATAATTTAAATATTCTAAATATACGAATCAATCTCATTATACGAATATCAATTAAAGAGCCAATAGGAGCGTAGAATCCTATTAAATAAGTTGGGAGAATAGAAAGTAAATCTATTATACCCATAAATGAGAAAATGTATTTTTTTGTATTTAGTGCACAGTAAATTCGTAGTGCATATTCTATTGTAAAGAATATAGTAAATATCCACTCAAGTGTCAGTAAAAAGGATCCGTATTCTTTATGGATCTCTTTATCACTATCTAGCATAACGCATATCACGGATAGTAGAATCGAATTGAGCAAAATAATATCAAAGATTTTGCCAGATTTGGTACGATACCCAAAAATAATTTCTCTTAATTTATTTTTATCCATATTCTGAGTTAAATTTTGGCGAAATTAAGTGTTTTTTGAATAACAAAAGTGTTTTATCAAAAATTTACAAAAAAAGATTTAGTTATTGTTGATAAAATCAATGCTTACTCATTCTTATTATTGGATTTATTACTACATTTAAACTTCTTAAAATCAGCAGTACTTGAATAAAAATTTTCAGATATTTCGTTCCTCAGCAGGTAGTGGAAAAACATATACTCTAGCATTGAGCTTTATTGCTTTGGCCTTAAAAGGTGGGCGTTATGGTTATGAAGATTATTACCGAAAAATACTCGCCATTACCTTTACCAATAAGGCTGCATCTGAAATGAAAGAAAGGGTGTTGGATTATTTGGATAGTTTGGCAAAACAAGAAGATAAGGATGAAATACTAGGGTGGCTGAAAGAAGAGACCAAATTAGCTGAAAGTGAAATTTTCCAAAGAGCTGCTTTAATTCATCAGCATATTTTGCATCATTATGCTGATTTGGGTATTTCCACCATTGATAAATTTACCTATAAGATAGTGCGGACATTTGCAGCTGATTTGGGTCTTTCTCACAATTTTGATTTGGAAATGGATACCTATAAAATTATTCAGCCAGTTGTGGCTTTGTTGTTGGGTAAAATTTCTGCTAGTGGTGGAGATTTATCCTCTGCTTTAGTCAATTTTGCTATGCAAAAAGCTGAAGACGGGAAAAGCACTAATATTGAAAAAGATCTAGAAGATTTTGCTCAGCAGTTATTTAAAGAAGAAGTAAGCGGGTTTACAGATGGAAAATTATTAACTGTAAGCCAATGCATGCAAGTAAAAAAGGATTTGCAGGCCTCTAAAAAAAATATTGCTCAAAAAGTAGAAGATTTAGCAGACAGGGCTTGTATTTTCTTTGATGACAATGGTTTAACAAATGATCATTTTTTAAGAGGAACTTTTTACAAACATTTTAGCATTAATGTTGGGCATGAGCAGGATAAAAAATGGATGCCTTCTGAAGCACTTTTAAGAAATATAGCCAATGATGTTTGGTATGCAGATGGAAAAAAGGAGAATATAAAAGGTTTAGTTGATGCACTAAAACCTCAATTAAAGCAATTTTTTATTGAACTTATGGATTTGCTAACCGAGTATAATTCTGTAATAGCTGTCCTGAAAAATATGTATTCCATTGCTGTGCTGAATGAGTTAATGACAGAAATCAGGGCATATAAGAGAGAAAATAATATTGAGCAGATTTCAGCTTTTAACACTAAAATACATAAGGTTGTTACTAATCAACCATCTTCCTTTATTTATGAACGCTTAGGTGAGCGCTACAATCATTATTTAATAGATGAGTTTCAGGACACCTCTCTTTTGCAATGGCAAAATATACTGCCTTTAATTACTGATTCCTTAGATTATGGAAAAAGCTTAGTGGTTGGGGACGGTAAGCAATCCATTTACAGATGGAGAGGTGGGGAAGTAGAGCAGTTTTTTCAGTTGCCAAAAATCTATAAAGGGGAAGAATTGCTTTTTAAAAAAGATTGGGAAAATAAGCTAAATACTCATTTCAATCCTAATCATTTGTTAAACAATTTTAGAAGTAGAAAGCATATTATTGAATTCAATAATCAGTTTTTTGAAAATACCAAGAACTTACTTTCAAAGGATTTGATAGGTATTTATAATGAGCAAGAACAAGCTACTGATTTTGCAAAGGATGGCGGCTATGTTCATATTGAATTGTTTGGTGATAAAGAGCATGATTTTAAAGAGTTAATTCTTGAAAAGATGGTGATTGAGATTAACAAATTAGTTACTGAAAATAATTATGATTTTAAGGATGTGACTATATTGTGTAATAGTCGAAAAAGCGTGGCTTTGGTAGCAGAAAGCTTGTCAGCTGCTCGTATTCCAGTTATTTCCAATGAAGGTTTGCTCTTGCATAAATCAGCCAAAGTAAATGTAATGATTTCCTTACTAAAATACTTGCAAAACCCTAAAGATGCTATTTCGAAATCAGTAATGGCAGATTATTTATTTGGCACAGTTTTAAAAGGAGAAGATCTACATACACTTAATCTTAAAATAAAAACTGAGCAGGAGTTTAAAACTCTTTTACAACAAGCAAATATCCATTTGGATAGCGCTAAAATATTGCAAGAACCACTTTATGAAATGGCGGAGCAACTCATCCGATTATTTAAGTTGGAGGAAGATGTTTATTTAGGTTTCTTCTTGGATGTGGTATTGGCGTATGCTGAAAAACAAGGAAGTAGCTTAACAGAATTTTTGATTTGGTGGGAAGACAGAAAGTTAAAGGAGGCTATTGTGATTCCCGAAGGAACAAATGCCGTGCAAGTAATGACTATTCATAAATCTAAAGGACTGGCTTTTAATGTGGTGATGATTCCATTTAATTGGGAAGATAGAAAAAACACCCAAGATATTTGGGTGGATACTTCAGCTCATTTTAACAAGGATTTGCCAGCCGCCTTAATTAATGGAAATAAAAATTTGGAATACTCTTACTTCAGCACCGAGTATAAAAAGGAAAAGGAGATGAGCTTGCTGGATAGTTTGAATAAATTATATGTGGCTATGACCCGTCCTAAGGAGCGTTTGTATATTTTCTCGAAATTCCTGCCTGATAAAATTCCAGCTGACTTTGTGAAGAAAGGGAACTTGAATGCCTTTTTATATCAATATGATGATAATTTTCCTATCATTATTGGAGACGGAAATGTGATGCGAGAAAATAAAGAAGAAGTACTCAATACTTTTTCAGTAGTAACAAGAAAAAAATTAGATTGGAGGGAGGTAATTTCTTTAAAACACACTGCTGAAGAAATTTGGGATACTGAAACAGTAAATGCAAAACGGGATTGGGGAAAATTACTGCATTTAGCTTTGGCTGATATTCATTATTACGAACAAAAAGATGTAGTGCTTGACAGTTTTTTAAAACTTGGAAAATGTACAAAAGAAGATTATGAAAAATTACAAATTACAATTAAGGATTTGTTAAATCATAATGAAGTAAAGCCTTATTTTACTGATAGTTGGGATGTGAAAACAGAAAAAGAAATTCTGATGGAAAATGGAAAAACCTACATTCCGGATCGTTTGTTGTTTTCAAAAAATACGAATGACGTAGTAGTTATTGACTATAAAACAGGCGTAAGACAAGATAAGCATATTCAACAAATATCGGAATATGCAATTGCTTTAGGAAAAATGGGAAAATCAAATATTAAAAAAATATTAATTTATACTTCAGAACCAGTAAAAGTCGAGGTACTATGAAGCCATTTTTAGATAAAATAGCAGCACGATTATTGCAAAAATTTCCAGATAGCATGGAGGGAGTTGCAGTAGTATTGCCTTCTAAAAGAGCGGTGGTATTTTTAAAGCATTATTTGTCCCAGAAAATTGACAAACCTATCTTTTTGCCTCAATTTTATTCCATTGAGGAGTTTACCGAAAAGCTTTCTGGGCTTGAGGTGTTGGATAATATTTCCTTGCAATTTAAATTGTATCAAACGTATCTAAAATATCCTCCGAAAAAAATAGATGCTTTTGATGATTTTTTGAAATGGAGCAATGTGTTATTGCATGATTTTAATGAGCTTGATCGGAATTTAGTAGATGCAAAATCTATTTATATCAATTTAACTAATGTAAAAGAATTGGAAAGTTGGAGTGTAGAAGATTGGAGTTTGTCAGAAGATAATTTGACAACTATGCAGAGTGATTACATTAGTTTTTTTGAAGGCATGCTCTCTTGGTATACTGATTTTAAATCAACACTATTGCAAGAACGTTTGGCCTATCAAGGGATGGCTTATAAACAAGCGTCTGAGCAAATAGAAAGCACTAAAATCAAATGGAATAAAATATGGTTTGTTGGCTTAAATGCACTCACAAAATCAGAACAAGCCATTATTGATTATTTGAAAAAAGAAGATATTGCTCGTGTTTTTTGGGATGCAGATAATTTTTATTATGAAAATCCTATGCATGAAGCTGGTGGTTTTTTGCAGGAACAAAGAGAAAAATGGTCAGAGATAGATTTTCAGGGTGTGGGGGATTATTTTGCTGCAGAAAAGCAAAGTTTTAAGGTGATTGCGTGTCCTAAAAATATCACTCAAGCAAAAGTAACTGCTGAGGTAATTAGCGGTTTTTCTGCAACAGATCTGGACAATAGTAATACGGCCATTGTTTTGGCAGATGAAGGACTTTTGTTTCCTGTACTACACAATTTACCTTCTCAAGTAAAGCAGCTAAATGTGACTATGGGTAGTCCTTTAAAAAATTCTGCTTTATTTGCTTTTATTGAAGCTTTATTTTCCATGCAGATTCATGCAAATAATTATAAGCAAAATGCCTTTTATTATAAAGATGTAATTGCAGTAGTGGAGCATCCTTATTTTTCAAAATTATCAGTAGAGAAAGAGGTAATGGCTTTCAAACGTTTTATTATTAAGGACAATATCGTATTTGTAAGCAAACATAATATTGATTCTTATTTTAAACAAAGTGATATAGCTAAAATTATTTTTAGTAGTTGGAAAAATGTACAGGATGCTGTATTGGTTTTGAATACACTTATTGAAAAATTAAGACTGCCTTTGGTGGGAAAACAAGGTTCAATTGAATCAGAAGTATTGGCTACTTTTTACAAAAGTATAACTGTTTTACAAAATCTGATTGCTGAAAATAATTTTGATTTAGAGCTTAAAACCCTGCAGGTAGTTATGCAACAATTAGTAGCCAAAGAAACCATACCATTTAAGGGTGAGCCTTTGAAAGGGGTGCAGCTTATGGGGATTTTGGAAAGCAGAACTCTTGATTTTAAAAATGTAATCATGCTGAGTGTAAATGAAGGGAAATTGCCAAAAGGGAAGGCGGTAAATTCCTTTATTCCTTATGATATGAAACGCTATTTTAAATTACCCACTTATGCCGAGAGTGATGCTGTTTTTTCCTATCACTTTTACAGATTATTGCAAAGAGCCAATAATATAACTCTCATCTATAATTCTGAAACGGATGATTTTGGTAGTGGTGAAAAAAGCAGGTTCATTACTCAATTATTAGCTGAATATAAAGGAGAGATACAAGAATTAGTTTATCAAGGAAAAGAGTTAGAAGCTCCTGCTAATTCAGAAATTATAATTCAGAATAAAGGCTTAGATAAAGAGATAAAAGCTTGGGCGGATAAAGGGGTTTCCCCTTCCGCATTGAATAAATATAATAATTGCAGTTTACAATTTTATTATCATTATTTGGCAAAAATAAGGGTGGATGACCAAGTGGATGAATATGCTGACGCAAGTACAATGGGTACAGCAATTCATGATGCTTTAGATAAATATTATCCTTTAGGTGTGCTTACTGAAAAGTTTATTAAGGACAATACAAAAACAATTCTTCAGCAGATAAAAGATAATTTTACAGTAGTGCTTTCTGAACAAGGCATGCAAGAGGGTAAGAATTATTTAAGCTTGAAAGTTGCACAGAAACTAACGCAGGATTTTTTAAAATTAGAAGTGCAATTATTGCAAAAAGCGCTAGCAGAAAATAAACAAATTAAAATAGTTGGTAAGGAGGAAGAATTGAAATATTCCTTAAAGCTTGATGGGGTGGATTTTAATTTAATTGGAAAAGCAGATCGTGTAGATTTTAAGGGAAACACTTTGCGTATTATTGATTATAAAACAGGAAAAGTAGAAGATTCAGAAGTTATGTTTACTGAGTATGATGAAATTATTGATAACCCTAATAAAGCAAAAGCTTTTCAATTGTTAATGTATGCGTATTTGTATTTGAAAATGAATCCTCAATATATTGATATTGATGTTGTAGCAGGAATTTTTTCTTTTAAAAACCTAAAGTCAGCTTTAATAAAGGTGAGCAAGAAAATAAGTAGCAAGGAAAAACAAATTATAAAAATTGATGCGAATGCTATGGAAGACTTTCAGCAGCAATTAGAAATTGTGCTTACCAAAATAATAAATGATGATTTTAAACAAGCTTCTGATGTAAAAGCTTGTGAATGGTGCGACTACAAATCAATTTGTAAAAAATAATTCCTATATTTGTAGAAGCTCAAGAGAAGTATAAAATTAAAAAATAATAACATACAAAAGGGATATACTTTTTAGAGATTGAAACGTATAATAGAATAATTAATAAAAAGTTGATTCTTCAATAAACAAGTTATAGCTATGAAAAAACTCTATATCATATTTTTTCTATTTTTTGGAATTCAACAGATTTCTGCACAAGACAATGTTTTTAGTTATTCTGTTCCTGAGAATATTGTAACACATAATAAACAGAATACTAAAGCTGTTAGCGTCAATAGAGTTTTTTTAGATCAGATAATATCTGAAAATTCTGCTAATTTCTTTCTAAAACTCCCCCTTATTAATGAGAGTTTTTTGAATGTGAATATGAAGAAATTTTCTGTATTAAATCAAGAACATAATTTAATCATTGAAACATCTAACGGACAGATAACAGGAGATTATGTTCCTAATTTTCAATCCTATTATATTTTATTTGAAGGTAATTCAATAGGAACATTCTTATGTTTTGAAAATACTATTATTATAAGTTATAAATACAATAACAGGCAATTTGAAATAAACAAAATAGATAATGAATTTCTGTTATTTGATATAAACGATTGTTTGATAAGCAAAACTTTTTCTTGTGAAGTAGAAGAAAAAATTGAACAGATAAGCACTGAACAGAATTATCCAGAATCATCATCTACAAATCCTAAATGTTTGGAATTAGCAGTTGAGGTAGATCAACATACTCGAAATACATTCAGTTCAAATACAACTACAACAAATTGGGCACATGCAATTATTGCTGGAGTTAGTCAAGTATACGCTAGTGAGGTAAATCTTAACATCTCTATTGTTACTACAATTATTTGGGAAACTACTGATCCTTATGCTTCTTATATAAATGATGCTAGTAACATGCTTTCTGCTTTAAGAAATCATTGGACATCAAATAATGGATCAATTTCGAGAGATCTAGTGCATTTAATGACTAAAAGATCAAATACTGGTACAGGAGGTATTGCTTATCTTGATGTATTGTGTGATAACTCTTGGGGATACGGATTTAGTGCATCTTTAAATAATACAACAAATTTTAATTTTCCAAATCCATCATATACTTGGAACTTAATGGTTTGTAGTCATGAGATTGGTCATAATATTGAATCTCATCATACACACTGGTGTGGTTGGCCTGGAGGCCCAATTGATAATTGTGTAGATGTACAGGGTAGTTGTGCAAATAATCCTACTCCACAAGTGGGTACAATAATGAGTTATTGTCATACAACTTCTGCAGGTAGTTTAATTGACTTTCATTCTATTGTTGTTAGTAATGCTTTAACTCCTGGAATCAATGGAGCTAGTTGTTTAACTACATGTACATTTTATGGATGTACCGATCCTAATGCAACAAATTATGATCCCAATGCAACTGTTGATGATGGGAGTTGCACATATGCTCCTCCTGTTCTTACCGCAATTACTACAAATATTAGCTGTAATGGTTTATCAGATGGGAGTATAGATTTATCCGTAAATGGAGGATTATCTCCATATATTTACGTTTGGAGTAATGGATTATTTTCTCAAGATATATCAAACTTATTATCCGGAACTTATACTGTTTATGTTACGGATGCATTAGGACAAACTGTAAATGCTTCATATAATATAACTGAACCTACTGTTATTACTTCAATATATACAGTTACTAATACAACTGGTGCCGGAATGAGTAATGGATCTATTTCAGTTTCAGTTTCTGGAGGAACTCCTCCTTACACATACTATTGGATTGGATATACATCTACTTCTTCAGCGTTATATAATTTAAGTGCCGGAACATATGTTTCTTATATTTTAGATGCAAATAATTGTTATATTGTTGATTCTATAGATGTAATTGACAATGTGCCAACTCCTATACAATTAACTTACTCAGTTACAGATGTTCTTTGTACTGGAAATTCTACAGGTTCAATTGATATTACAGTTAGTGGAGGCGTGCCTCCATATTCATATTTATGGAGTAATGGATCCACTTCTGAAGATTTAACAAATATTACTGCAGGAAATTATGTTATAAATGTCACAGATGCGCAAAGTCAGAATCTATTAGATACAATTGTTGTTAATGAACCATTCCCATTATCCTTATCTTATGTAATTACCAATGAAAGTAGTATAGGGGCAAGTGATGGATCAATTGATATGACAGTGGCAGGAGGAATTGCTCCATTCTCATATTTCTGGAATACAAATCCATCAGATACAACAGAAGACATTACTAATTTAAGCGCAGGAACATATGTGGTGTATGTTGGATTTAATAATTGGACATGCTTTATTAGCGATACGGTTGTAGTATCAGTTGGATCTACTGGCTGTACAGACCCAACAGCAACTAACTACGACTCTAATGCAACTACAGATGATGGTTCATGTACTTATACTGGTAGTACTTGCGCAGAAGATGCACCAACAGGATTAAATACCACGAATGTTGTTCAAAACAGAGCTACTATAAACTGGGATAACATGAATGATGCTAACTGTATGGTAGATCAATACCGTATTAAGTTTAGAGCAGTTGGTAGTTCAACCTTCACTCAAAAGACCATGGG
>DUAO01000089.1:13231-13699 GCA_012960805.1 Flavobacteriales bacterium
CATCTACATATTATGAGTATCAGATGAAAGCTTGGTATTGTGATGGTTCTGGAAATGGTGTTGGAAGCGCATGGACTGCACTTTACAACTTCACTACAGAAGATGACTGTCCAAATGTTGGTAACCTAACGGTAAGTTCAGGCTCCACTACACAAGCTACCTTTACTTGGAACGGTTCAAATGGAGCCTATAGCTTTATGAGAATCAAAGCAAGAGTAGATACTAATAATGGAACTTGGTTCAATGTAGGTGGTACTGGCGTTAATTATGGAACATTCACTAAAAACAAGAACGGTCTTAATCCAGGCAGTTCATATAGAGCTCAGGCAAGAACTTGGTGTGATCCTGCTGGTGGCCCTTGGAAATCTCCACAATGGACATCACTTATTTACTGGACTCAGCCAACTGTAATAAGATTAGAAGGAGGTAATACAATAACTAACTTAGCTATTTACCCTAACCCATCAA
>DUAO01000089.1:13801-14389 GCA_012960805.1 Flavobacteriales bacterium
ACACCAAACAGATTAATCTTTCCAATAATGCTAAAGGAATTTACTTCTTAGAAATCACAACTAATGAAGGTGTGATTTCTAAGAAATTAATTCTTCAATAAGAGATAGTCGTAAACATAAATTCATTTGAAAATCAATATTTTATAAGTTTATCCCACTTTTCATTTTTTATTGCTTAATTTTAACGGCTGTATTACGACAAATACATTTTATTAACTACAATCAATTTATCATGAAAAAATTACTACTTTTCTTATTTTGTATTCCATTTCTAGGAATTACTCAAAATTCACACACAATTAACACTGCAGGAAGCTCATTTTCTCCTTCTAGTTTAACTATTAATGTTGGAGATACCGTAACATGGAATAATACGGGGGGCAATCACAATGTGAATGGTACTCAAGCAACTTTTCCTAATAACCCGGAAGGTTTTGGTAATTCGGTTGGTGCTGGTTGGACTTTTCAGTGGATTTTTACATTAGCTGGAACGTATGATTATCAATGTGACCCTCATGCTCCAGGAATGTCAGGTGTTATTATTGCAAATTCATCTACACTTGCAACTGATTTATTTATCTCGGAATA
>DUAO01000090.1 GCA_012960805.1 Flavobacteriales bacterium
GCAAAAATACAATTACAAAATAGTTTTTCATGCTAATCAGAATTAAATTTAAAAAGGTCTTATTCGTTCAATGGCAATCTGTATTTTTGAACCGTGATAAATACCTTTCAAATACAAGTTTTACCTGAAGTGGCGTCAACCCCTAATTTGTTAAAAACTACACTAGCGGAACATCTGAATATTCCTAAAACCGACATCAAACACATTGAAATTTTTAAACGATCCATTGATGCTAGACAAAGAATAACTAAAATCAATCTTAAAGTCGCTGTTTATATAAAAGAAAAATTCGTACAAAGAGAAGAAGATTTTCTTGAATATCAGAACGTGAATGGGAAAGAGGAAGTTATTATTATTGGAGCTGGTCCTGCTGGTCTTTTTGCAGCCCTTAAGCTGATTGAAAATGGTAAAAAACCTATAGTTATTGAAAGGGGAAAAGATGTACGAGCTAGAAGAAGAGATTTAGCCAATATCACCAAAAACCATATCGTTAATGAAGATTCTAACTATTGTTTTGGAGAAGGAGGTGCTGGTACTTTTTCAGACGGAAAGCTATATACGCGTTCCAAGAAAAGAGGAAGTGTAAATAAAATATTAGATGTACTGGTTAGGCATGGTGCAACGCCAGAAATTAGGGTAAATGCTCACCCTCATATCGGCACAAACAAACTACCGAAAATCATACAAGCTATTCGAGATACCATTATTCAATATGGAGGACAAGTACTTTTTAATAGTCGAGTAACAGATATTAATATTAAAAATAATACTGTAAAGGGAGTTGAACTACTAAATGGAACAAAAATTGAAGCCAACAAAATCATATTAGCAACTGGGCATTCTGCTCGAGATATTTTTGAATTATTACACCAAAAAGAAATAGCAATAGAAGCCAAAGCTTTTGCTCTTGGCGTAAGAGTAGAGCATACTCAAGAACTAATTGACCAAATACAATATAAATGTAAAAGTAGAGGGGAATATTTGCCTCCTGCACCTTATTCAATTATAAAACAAGTTGGCGGTAGAGGCATCTATTCTTTTTGCATGTGCCCAGGAGGAATAATAGCTCCTTGTGCCACTAGCCCAGATGAAGTGGTTACCAATGGATGGTCGCCATCCAAAAGAGATTACCCTACCTCTAATTCAGGAATAGTAGTAGAATTAAAAGTAGAAGATTTTAAAGAATATGAAAAATATGGCCCTTTAGCAGGCGTGCAATTTCAAAAAGAAATAGAACAATCAGCATGGAAATTAGCAGGAGAAACACAAAGAGTACCCGCTCAAAGATTGGTTGACTACGCTAACAACATATTATCAACTGACATTCCTAAAACCTCTTACATTCCAGGAACAACGTCAGTTGTAATCAACACTATATTACCTGATTTTATTGGAGAAAGCTTACAAGAAGGATTGCGACAAATTGGTGAGCAGATGAAAGGTTATTTCACCAATGAGGCAGTGGTACACGCTCCTGAAAGCAGAACCTCCTCTCCTATCCGTATTCCTAGAGATAATAAAACATTGGAGCACCCACAAATAAAAGGTTTATATCCTTGCGGTGAAGGAGCTGGTTATGCAGGTGGAATTATCTCTGCTGCAATTGATGGTGAGAAATGTGCAGAAAATTGTTAAGTTAGGTGGATAGAAAAAAGCTGAGTAATAGTTTCTCTGTTCTGTATCTTTTAATTAAATTGTTAAACAATTATAAAAAAATTAAACGAAATAGGAAAATTTTGTAGTTATAGGGAGGAAGTAAAAAAACACCTATTTATTCTACTTATGTTCTGCCATCCATAATTTCTGGCATAAAAAAAGACCCTAAAAAGGGTCTTCTGTATCTAGTAGCGTGAGGGAGATTTGAACTCCCGACCTCAGGGTTATGAATCCTGCGCTCTAACCAACTGAGCTACCACGCCAAATTTAAGGGTGCAAATATATTGTTTTCCCTTATTCGTAAATCTATTTTACGAAAAAGTTAACTTCTCCCTTTTTCATTTAATAAATGAGTGTAGTGCTTTAAAGTCCTTAATATTATTACAACTGAAGTAACTCCTAATAATATACTTAATGTGAAATCACTAATTGTCAATGAGCCATTAATAATATAACTTCTTAGAACTTCAATATATGAAAACCCAATAACAGCGGATAATACACTTGCATACTCTCTTCTTAGCACAGTTATAATTGAAAAAGAAGTGTCTGATTTTTTAAAATTTAAAAATGCCGGTATAAAAGCAGGCAAAGTATTGGACCAATTTAAATAAGCAGTACCAAATTTACCTTCCAAAAATCGCTCTTCAGCAAACATTATTCTTTCATAATACACCCAAAATAACAAACTCATAATCACTACAAAATAAATATTGAAAGTAGCCACTGCTATACCTAGCCATATGAGGTAATTTCCTAAATATAAAGGATGTCTCAGCAAGGAATACATACCTGTTGAATTCAAAACAGCAGCAACTTGTTCCTTAGTATTACGGCCGCTTGTACCTTGAGGAGTAGTGCCAATAGTATAAAAACGGACCAAAAAGCCAATAGCAGATAATGTAAAGGCAGTATACATATAACAAGTTTGACCCTGCTCACTTATCATATTATAATCTGTTAAATAAATAAAAGGAACTGCCAAAATGAATAATATAACCGGAAATTGCCCTCTGTATTTAAACAAAAAATTTCCTTGCCTTTCCATTGATTGTAATAACGCCATAAAATAGTATATTTGTAAAATTAGTTTGCAAACTTATTAAAACAAATGTCCCATTTAGCAAAATACACATTAGAATTTCCAATAAATTCATCAGTGAATATATTGTACAATCGCCTTAGTACTTCAAGCGGATTGTCAGAATGGTTTGCTGATGATGTTATAATTAACGATAAAATATTTACTTTCTTTTGGGATGGTAGTAGTCAAAAAGCCAAACTCTTAAAACTAAAAATGAATCGATTTATTAGGTTTAAATGGGAAGAAAATAATACCAAAGAAGATTATTTTGAGTTTTTAATTCAAGTAGATGAAATGACTTCAGATGTTTCCTTAATGATTACCGACTTTGCAGAAGACAAACAAGATCAAAAAGAACAAACTGAACTGTGGAGCAAACAAATTAGCATCCTTAAAAGAGCAATTGGTTCATAATTTTAACTCATTTTCTTTATGAAACGGTTACATATTTTTCTAATTAAATCATTTTTAGGTCCTTTTATTACCACATTTTTTATTGCTATATTCTTACTATTAATGCAATTTTTATGGAAATATATAGATGACCTAGTTGGAAAAGGACTTGAATTCACTCAAATAGCAGAACTTTTATTTTATGCTTCAGCTCGTTTTGTGCCAGTTGCTCTTCCTATTGCTATGTTGCTTTCGTCCGTAATGATATTCGGAAAACTAGGCGAAAATTATGAATTAGTCGCTTTAAAATCCTCAGGAATTTCACTCCTAAAAATTCTTTTTCCGCTTACAATATTTGTCATCATTATTGCTTACGGATCTTTTCTATTTTCAAATTATGTAATGCCAATTGCTAACCTAAAAAATGGCAGTATGCTTTATGACATACAGAAGAAAAAACCAGCACTCAACATCAAAGAAGGTATCTTTTATAAGGATATCGAAGGGTTTAGTATAAAAGTAGCTAAAAAAGACTCTGATGGTAAAACCCTGAAAGACATTATTATTTACGATCATACTGCGAAAAATGGAAACGATAAGGTTATTATTTCTGAAAGCGGAATTATGCAATTGACAAAAGATGAAAAGTATTTAGAACTCATATTGTACAATGGTCATTCTTATATTGATATTACTGGAAGTAAAAGAAAAAACCCCTATCGTACCACTCATTTTAAAGAAAATTTAATCCGTTTTAATTTATCTAGTTTCAATACAATAAATAATAGTGAGGCCCTGTACAAAGGACATTATGCTATGTTAAGCAATCAACAATTAGCTACTGCTATCGATTCTTTAACTAATAAATATGAAGAAAGAGAAATAACGTTTACTAAAAATATTACTGATAAATACACTACTAACTCAGAAGCAGATAATTTAATTGCAATTAAGCCCTTCAGTAAGATTAAGATTAAACAGCAATATGATATTGCAATTAATAAATTGCAAGCCCTTAAATCAATTACAAAATCAAATAAGGACGATTTAGAATATCGTAAAATCATCATTACCAAACATAATATAGAATGGCACAGAAAAATTAGCTTAGCAATAGCCTGCTTGCTTTTATTTCTAGTAGGAGCGCCTTTAGGAGCAATCATCCGAAAAGGGGGCTTCGGGCTTCCAGTTTTGTTTTCAGTTTTCTTTTTTCTTATTTATCATGTATTAAGTATGATAGGTGAAAAATCAGTAAAAGATTTAAGTATGAAAGCTTATGAAGGAATGTGGATTGCAAATATGGTATTTTCTCTCATTGCATTATTTTTAATTTATAAGGCTAAAAATGATGTGCAACTATTTGATTTTAGTCCTTTACTAAAAAGAATAAATCAATTCTTTAAAAAGGAGCAGGTACAGTAAAACTTAGTATTTTTGCTGCATAAAATTACAATATGAGTTTCAATACTATAGAAGAAGCAATTCAGGATATTAAAGCAGGAAAAGTAGTTATTGTTATTGATGATGAAAACAGAGAAAATGAAGGAGATTTTGTAGCAGCTGCCGAAATGGCAACTTCTGAAATGATTAACTTTATGGCTACTCATGGTAAAGGCTTAATCTGCACCCCACTTTTGGAAAGTAGATGTCAGGAATTAGGATTGGAACTCATGATTGGTAAAAACACAGCTGCTTACGAAACACCTTTTACTATTTCAGTTGATTTAATAGGAAATGGGTGTACTACCGGGATTTCTGCTTCTGACAGAGCAAAAACAGTAAAAGCACTTGTTAATCCCAATATTCATCCTGATGAATTAGGAAGACCAGGGCACATCTTTCCGTTAAAAGCACGACAAGGAGGAGTATTAAGGCGTGCGGGACATACTGAAGCTGCTGTTGATTTAGCTCGCCTTGCAGGATTACAACCAGCTGGAGTTATTGTTGAGATATTAAGTGAAGATGGTTCAGTAGCCCTAACTCCTGAACTTCATAAAATTGCTGAAAAGTTTGATTTGAAATTCATCACTATTAAGGATTTGATTGAATACAGAATAAAAAATGAATCCTTAATTTCAGAAGAAGCAAGTATAGAATTACCAACTGATTATGGTGATTTTAAATTAAATGCCTATAGACAAACTACAAACGGACAATTACATTTAGCTATCTATAAAGGTGTATGGGAAAAAGAGGAGGAACTGCTAGTTAGAGTGCACTCTTCTTGCATGACTGGAGATATATTTGGAAGTTGTAGATGCGATTGTGGGCATCAGTTACAATCCGCTTTACAACAAATTGAAAAAGAAGAAAAAGGAGTCTTAGTATATATGAACCAAGAAGGTAGAGGTATTGGATTACTCAATAAACTAAAAGCATATGAATTACAGGAAAAAGGACGTGATACAGTAGAAGCTAATACTGAATTGGGTTTTAGTATGGATGATAGAGATTATGGTATTGGAGCTCAAATACTAAGAGAAATGAATGTAACTAAAATTAGATTACTAAGCAATAACCCTAAAAAAAGAGTTGGTCTTATGGGTTATGGCATTGAAATAGTTGAAAGTGTAGCTCTTGAAATAGATTCGAATATTCATAATGAATTTTATCTGAAAACTAAAAGAGATAAAATGGGGCATTCATTCAAAAAATTAGATGAGTAAAATTCCTATAATTCTAGGAATAGAATCATCCTGTGATGATACTTGTGCTGCTATTTTACAGGGACAAAAAATACTATCAAATATAGTATCTAACCAAGATATACACAAAATCTATGGAGGAGTTGTTCCTGAATTAGCGTCTAGAGCGCATCAGCAAAATATTATTCCTGTAGTTGATGCTGCTATCAAAAAAGCAAACATAACAAAAGAGGATATAACGGCTATCGCTTTTACAAAAGGCCCTGGGCTTTTAGGTTCGCTTTTAGTGGGGGGTTCATTTTCGAAATCCTTTGCTATGGGCATGGATATTCCGCTTATTGCTGTAAACCATATGCAAGGCCATATCCTCTCTCATTTTATTGATGAAGGAGAAGCTATGCCAGAATTTCCTTTTTTATGCCTTACTGTATCTGGTGGCCATACTCAGATTGTACAGGTTGATAGCCATAACAAAATGGAAGTAATTGGAACTACTATAGATGATGCTGCAGGAGAAGCTTTTGATAAATCTGCTAAACTATTGGGCTTATCTTACCCTGGAGGACCACTTATTGATCAATACGCAAAAAATGGAAATCCTTATGCTTTTGAATTTGGAAAACCAAAAATAAAGGAATTGGATTTTAGCTTTAGCGGACTTAAAACTTCTATCCTCTATAAAATACAAAATAACCTTCAGAAGAATCCTAAATTTATTGAAGAGAATTTAGCCGATTTATGTGCTTCTATTCAGCACAGTATTGTTAGTATTTTATTAAAGAAACTAGAAAAAGCAATAAAACAAACAGGCATTAAACAATTGGCAATTGCTGGAGGTGTTTCCGCTAATTCTTACTTAAGAAGTCAGCTTACTGAGCTCGCTAAAACAAAAGGATATTCCTTGTATATTCCAAAGTTTGAATACTGTACGGACAATGCTGCTATGATTGCAATTTCAGGTTATTTTAAATATTTGGATAAAGATTTTGCTGACCAAAGCGAAACTCCTTCTGCTCGCCTACCCTTTTAGAAAATCAAGTGTTACATCAACTGCTTCTTGCAAATCATTAGGGAATTCCTCTAAATCATAAGGATGAAAACCACCCAGTACATGATTAGCTCCTTCAATAATATGCAAGCCTATATTACTGTTCCAACTTTTAATATTTTCTGCTTCAGTAAGCAATACGGTAGGATCCTCACTCCCATGCACTAGCAAGTGTGGGATATTCATTTTAGTTACTGCATTTTGGATATTTAAACGCTCAGCATTTGCTATACAATTTTCATAAAACTGAAAGTACATTGGCATATTTTGCTTTGTCCTCCCATTATAGATGTAGGCAACATTCATTTCTTTCCACTTCTCTAGTTTTTCACCTTTAGGCAATCTATCCAAAAAATTAGAGGGTGAAGCCCAAGCAATTAGTTTATCCACTCTCCTATCTTCTGCTGTTTTTAGCATAGCAATACTACCACCTCTACTGTGTCCAAACAATGAAATTTTACTAGAATCAACTTCTCCTTTTAACTCCTTGCAATTTTCTATCCAATCCAACACCAAACCCAAATCATCTAGCTCTTTGCAAAAATTATTATTTCCAAAAGCTTTCAAATCCCCAAAATTACTTGGGTCATCAATAGTAGTACCATTAAAAGAAAAATTAAATTTTACAAATACAATATCTTGCTCTGCAAAATGAGTTGCAATTTTATTAAAAGGTCCCCAATCCTTAAACCCTTTAAAACCATGACAAAAAACCACTACTTGTTTGGGCTGTTTATTTCCATTGAAAGTAGCGTCAATTAAAATAGGTTTCCCTGCTGAACCCTGAACAACTATGTTGTTAAGCTTTTGTATCATCTCACAAATATAAAAAAAGCCGAGCATTTGCTCGGCTTTTCTTTTAGCTAATATCTAAATACTATAATCTTTAATCTAAGTTGATTTTCTGTTCCACTGTTCCATCATCATAAATGTAAAAGAGCGGTATATTAGTAGTTGTCTTACATTCATGACCTAATACATCTACAATTTTAAGTAGCTTTCTGTTATTATTTAATGCACCTTGTTCCGCTACTGCTAATACCTGACTTATTACCCTAACACTATCCATAACAACTGCTACTAGCGGAGCATTATTCCCATCCGTTTGAACAGCACCTATATCCTCAACTATATTAAAACCATTTATAGTAGTACCAAAAACAGGATGCTTGGAACTTAAAGGGGGTTTATCAAAATCAAGATAAGTATTATTCACCAAATTAATAAAAAATTGACAAGTACCTGTATTAGGGCCTGAGTTTCCCATAGATATTGTTCCTTGTACATTGCTCAATGAAACATCAAATTCATCCATAATTGTTGGAGGTACAGGTGTACCATCACCCCCTTGAATCATAAAATTATCAATTACTCTATGAAAAATAACCCCATCATAAAACTTTTGGTTAACAAGGTTAACAAAATTACTTACTGTATTAGGAACTATTGTGTCATAAAGTGCTAAATTAATAGTACCATAATTTGTGTAAATTGCTACTTCAGTTTGAGCCTTAGCCGAAAAAGATAAGAACATAATAAAAAAGGGTAGTAGTAATTTCATAGTTGCAAGTTTTTTAGGCAAAGATAATAAAAAAACGTATACCAACAAATCAACAATTTATACCTAGAAATAAAACGCACAATACTCAGAACATTTTCCAGCTCTGTTAAAGTAAGTGCTTAGGGAATTTATCTAAGTTGTATGGATGAAAACTACCCAACACATGATTAGCTCCATCAATAATATGCAAGTATGTATCTGCATTCCAGCTTTTTATATTTTCTGCCTCAGTAAGCAGAACAGTAGGATCCTCACTCCCATGTACTACTAAATGAGGAATACTCATCTTTCGTACAGCATTCTCAATATTTAATCTATTTTTATTCTCTTGGCAATTCTTGTAAAACTGGAAATACATAGGTATGTTTTGTTTAGTGCGGCCATTGTAAATATACGCAACATCTGTTTCTTTCCATTTAGTAAGTTTTTCATCACTAGAAAATTTGTTTAAAAAATTTGATGGTGATGCCCAAGAAACCACTCTATCTACCCTCCTTTCTTCAGCTGTTTTAAGCATTGCAATTCCTCCTCCTCTACTGTGTCCGAATAATGAAATTTTTGAAACATCAATCTCTCCCTTCAAATTATTACTCCCTTCTATCCAATCCAACACTAAGGATAAATCATCTAATTCCTTACAAAAATTATTATTTCCAAAAGCTTTTAAATCCCCAAAATTTAGAGGATCATCAGTTGTAGTTCCATTATATGAAAAATTGAATTTTATAAATACAATATTCTGCTTTGCAAAATGGGTAGCAATTTTATTAAAAGGTCCCCAATCCTTAAAGCCTTTAAATCCATGACAAAACACAACCACTTGTTTTGGTTGAGCATTCGCTTTGTATGTCACATCAATCAAAATGGGTTTACCTGCTGAACCGGAAACACATATATTATTTAGCTTTTTTATCATGTAGCAAATATAAAAAAGCCCCACAAATTGCAGGGCTTTTAAAGTATTATGAAAAGAAGATTATTTTTCGTCTTCTTTTACTTCTTCAAATTCAACATCAGTTACATCATCAGTTACTGGATCGGCTTGCGTTCCTTCAGTTGCAGCTCCTTCTTCTTGTGATGCCTTGTACATCTCTTCTGAAGCAGCTGTCCATGCAGTATTTATTTTTTCCATTGCAGCATCAATTGCATCTAACTCTTTACTTTCATGCGCTGTCTTTAACTCAACTAAAGCATCTTCAATTGGTTTCTTTTTATCATCCGATAATTTTTCGCCAAATTCTTTCAATTGTTTTTCCGTTTGAAAAATCATTCCATCAGCTCCATTAATTTTATCAGCCGTTTCTTTTAATTTATTATCAGCTTCAGCATTTGCTTCCGCTTCTTGCTTCATTTTTTCGATTTCCTTATCAGATAAACCAGAAGAAGCTTCAATCTTAATATTTTGCTCTTTTCCTGTTGCTTTATCTTTTGCTGATACATTTAATATTCCATTAGCATCAATATCAAAAGTTACTTCAATTTGAGGAATTCCTCTTGGTGCTGGCGGAATATCAGCTAATTGGAAACGACCAATTGATTTATTATCTGTAGCCATTGGTCTTTCTCCTTGCAACACATGAATATCAACAGCAGGTTGATTGTCTGCAGCAGTAGAGAACACCTCAGATTTTTTAGTAGGAATAGTTGTATTTGCCTCAATTAATTTAGTCATAACGCTTCCCATGGTTTCAATTCCTAATGAAAGTGGCGTAACATCTAATAATAATACATCAGTAACATCACCTGTTAATACTCCTCCTTGTATAGCTGCCCCAACTGCTACCACCTCATCAGGATTTACTCCTTTAGACGGTGCTTTCCCAAAGTACTTTTTTACTAAATCTTGAATTGCAGGAATTCTTGTTGATCCTCCTACTAAAATTACTTCATCAATATCAGATGATTTCATTCCAGCATCTTTCATTGCTTTTTTACATGGGGTAAGAGTAGCTTGAATTAATTTATCAGCTAATTTTTCAAATTGAGCTCTTGTTAAGCTACGTACTAAATGCTTAGGACCAGATGCAGTTGCAGTAACATATGGTAAATTAATTTCAGTTTTAGTAGATGAAGAAAGCTCAACTTTTGCTTTTTCAGCCGCTTCCTTTAATCTTTGTAGAGCCATAGGGTCTTCTCTTAAATCCATACTTTCATCTTTCTTGAATTCCTCAGCTAACCAATCAATAATTACTTGATCAAAATCATCACCTCCTAAATGCGTATCTCCATTTGTCGATTTTACTTCAAAAACCCCATCTCCTAACTCAAGGATAGAAATATCAAAGGTACCACCCCCTAAATCAAATACAGCAATTGTTTTGTCTTGATCAGCTTTATCTAATCCATAGGCCAATGCCGCAGCAGTTGGCTCATTAATAATTCTTTTTACAGTAAACCCTGCAATCTCTCCTGCTTCTTTTGTTGCTTGTCTTTGCGCGTCATTAAAGTAAGCTGGCACCGTAACAACAGCATCAGTTACAGTTGTTCCTAAATAGTCTTCAGCTGTCTTTTTCATTTTTTGCAATATCATTGCAGATATTTCTTGAGGCGTATATAACCTACCATCAATATCAACTCTTGGCGTGTTGTTGTCTCCTTTTACTACTTTATAAGAAACATTCTTAATTTCTTTAGTCATAGCTGAAAAGCTTTCGCCCATAAATCTTTTTATAGAGGCAATGGTTTTTGTTGGATTAGTTATCGCTTGACGTTTTGCACTATCCCCAACTTTACGTTCACCACCCTCAATAAATGCAACAATTGAAGGAGTTGTTCTTGCTCCTTCAGCATTTGGGATAACCACAGGCTCATTCCCCTCCATTACAGAAACACATGAATTTGTTGTTCCTAAATCGATTCCAATAATTTTACTCATTTTATTATGTTTTAAATTTTAAATAATTTGTTTTCTGAAAAGTAATTATTGCAATTATAATGCCATAATAATTTATACGACAAAACTGTCATAAAAAGCATATTACTAGATAAAATCAAAACTAATTTACTGACAAAGCGTCAGGATTATTCAAAATTACGATCTAATTCGTCTTTTAAGTAATTTTTTGTATCTGGGGATAAATCAACATCATTTCTTACATGAGTAAACCTAGATGAAAATATGCCTATTCCGTTATTAATATTTGTAAATTGTGGTCTTTGCTGAACAATGCCTGTAATTGGTCTATTAACATTAACATAGGTTTCTAAAGCTGAAGTCCCTACTGTCATTATTAAATCAATATTTACAAAATTTCTATGTTTAGTGTCATCTTTTGTAATACTATTTCTTAAAAAAGTAAAAAACTTTTCTCCTTCTAAAAGAGTATTCATGATATTACCATCAGAAGTGACTAAAGGTTGACTCCAAATTAAATTTTTTGATTCTCCATTTTCTGAATAATCAAAACTTATGTCTACTTGATAAATTTTTCCGTTTGTAAAATGATTCCATATTAATAGCTTTGAGCGGTATTTTGCGCTATCTGCTAGAAAAGGATTATAAAACCCAAATTTATACTCATCACTTAAATCAAAAGAAAAGTCACTTATCAGCTCAGTATGCCCACTCACTACATTTCCAGTCACCTTATTCTCAACAATTAATTCATATTCAGAATCTGATTTAAGAAAATCATCATTTAGAAATTTATAAATTATTATTGTGTCATTAAAGAGATCTCCATCTCTAATGACCGTAACAGCAGATAAAGTGTCCGAATCAATAACTTCATTATTTTTAATTCTAAAAATTTTTACATCCAAATCATTAGGATCAAAATTTATTGAATCAGCATATTGAGCCATTTGCAATGCATCCATATTACCTAAAAATGCTTTACTAATTTTTATTTGCTGTACTTCTTTTCCATCACCCGCATCCAATAAGCCATAAACAACTGTCACCTCTTCCCATGTAGCATTAACATCAAAATCAGTTTCACAGGCAGTAAAAACAACAGCAAAAACAGATAGAATTAAATATATTTTTTTCATGTTTGCAAAGTTATTCTTTTATATGAAATGGTAAAAACAATATTTGTAAATTTACCGCAATCACAAATAATAAATATCAATGAGAAAGATTTTTATCACTTTACTGCTCCTAAGCACTATACTGTTAACTAATGGGGTAGCCCAACAAATCTCAGCAACTGCTTACAACAAGGAAATAATACATGAGGATTTTAATGCTGAAGGAAATTTTTTCTCTATTGTAACTACTACTGAAAATTATTTCATATTGGATAAAGGTGACTACTTTTTGTGTAGAAATAATAAAGATAGTGAGTATACAATTATTGCTAGCAATTCTTCTGTAAATAATTTTATACTAAAAACAGCTATACGAATAGGTCCAAGTAAAAACAAAAAAGCTAGTATTGGAATAATCATCAAATCACAACAAGATAGAAAAGGAGCTATTATTTTTGAAATTAATAAAAAAAGAGAGTACAGAATAAAACAATTGCTAGGAGACACTTACAAAACACTTAGTGGTGATAGTAAGAAGGGGGGTTGGGTGAAAAACAAAACTATTAATGGAGCTGATAAGCATAATGCTGTAGAGATCCATACTGAAAATAATATTTATGATGTCTATGTGAATAATGATTATCTTACTACCTTTTTTATTCCAGACTATACAAGCGGCTCATGTGGCATCATTATCAGTCCTGAAACAAAAGCCAGAATCGCTTATTATTACATAAACACTAAAGGTGATAATGAACAGTTAGCAGCAACTTATACTAATGAAGATACTACAAATATAAATACTACAATTGAGGAGTTAAATAAAAAAATTGAAACACTTGAAAAAAATAATGCTACACTTAACAATTTAAATACTGAAGTAAGAGGAAATCAAGATGAAAAAATAAGAAACTTGACTCAGAAAAACACTGATTTGGCTGATGTTACTATTGAGCAAGAAAAAGAAATTACTAGTTTACAAAAAAATATTACTAATTTGAAAAACAATAATTCAAAAATAGAAGGACTAGAAAAAACTATCTCTGACAATACAGTCTTAATTAATGAGTTAAATACTAAAAAAAATACATTAACTAATGATGTGGCTGCACTTACAGAAACAACTGCTCTCCTGAATACTAAAAATACTGAATTTGCTTCAGTTACTATTGAACAAGAAAAAGAAATAAAAACATTATCAACAACTCTTACTAATTTGAAAAGCAAAAACACTGAACTTACAAATGATTTGAACAAAGTAAATAAATCATCTGCCCAAAGAATAACGCAACTGACAACTGAAATAAACTCGCTTCAATCAGCTAAAACAATTTTAACTACTGATTTAACAAAAGAAAAGAATGCGCATACACTAACTAAAACCAGATTTTCCGAATCAATAAAAAACAAATCAGGGGAAATTAACGAACTTACTACTGAACTTAACAATGTAAAACAACAGTTAAAGTCTGCAAATAAAACTAGCGCTAACTTAAAAGAATGTTCTACTTACTCTGCAAACTTATCAGCTGAGCTAAAACAAACAAATAATGAGCTCAGCACTTTAAGAAAAACACAAACAAAACATGATGAAGTAACTGCTGATTTAAATGCAAAAATCACTGACTTAAATAGTACCATTAAAGCGCTTAACAATCAGCTAAGCAATGCAAATACTGAGCT
>DUAO01000091.1:0-529 GCA_012960805.1 Flavobacteriales bacterium
CTTAGCCATCATCTCTGGGGTTCCATTATAGACTATGGCATCTCCCTTAAATTCAGGAACACCACAATTACCCTTAGCCACAAGTAAGAGATCTTCATTCTTTTTAGAGGTTTTAAAGCAAATTAAAGAACCAATTAACTCAGAAGCCCCTATGCCACAATTTGCTCCATAACCAATAACATCTGGACAGAATTTCCTGGCAAGTTCAGCAAGCTGTGAGGGTTCTAGGCCCATCATTGATTTACCATGAGTATCAAAACTATAGGAACAAATGATTGGTAATGAAGATTCTTTTGCCCCTAATAAAGCAGCTTCCATTTCTTCCTCTGAGGACATGGTTTCAATCCATAATAAGTCAGCACCACCGTTTTTCAATGCTAACGCTTGTTGTTTAAAAGCTGCTTGGGCATCTGTTTTAGATAAAGCACCCAAAGGCTCTAATATTTCACCAGTTGGGCCTATTGAACCCGCTATAAAAACATGTTTTTCAAATTTATTAGATGATTCTTTAGCAATGCTTGCCGCTTCA
>DUAO01000091.1:761-2237 GCA_012960805.1 Flavobacteriales bacterium
TTTGAGATTGGATTGTTATCATTATTATCCTTTTTTATGCAATATTATTTTTTGTATGGAAGCCTAGATGTTTGGAGATATTTATCATAATCTCAGATTCATTTAAGGTGTAAAAGTGCAGTTGTTCAAACCCATTCTTTTCTAATTCCTCTGATTGGGTTATAGCAACATCTTCAGCGATTATCTTTTGGGTCTCTTCGCTTTCCTTTTCAATGATTTTATCAACCCAATTTGGCACCTTTATGCCAATTTTCCTACTCATATTCTTTATGCCATTAAAACTCTTAATAAGCATGATTCCTGGAATAATCGGTATGTTAATACCTTGGCTTACTAATGTATCTCTATATTTAATATAATTTTGATTTTCAAAGGAAAACTGGGTAATTATTTGATCAGCTCCAGCGTCAATTTTAGATTTGATAAAGTTAATATCTGCTGTAATTCCCTGGGATTCAGGATGTTGTTCAGGATAACCACTAATAGAAACTTTGATGCCACCTTTGTCTTTAATATGTTTTACTAATTCGATCGAATTAGTAAAACCTTGAGGATGAGGGATAAATTGATCTAAATCTTTCATGTCACCCCTTAGAGCAACAATGTGTTTAACGCCTACAGCCACATAGTTTTCTATAACTTCATCAATTTCATTTAAGCTAGCATTGATGCAGGTTAAATGGGCAGCAACATTGAGTTTAGTCTCATTGATTAATTTATGAACAATTTCATGAGTTTTATATCGAGTGGTTCCACCTGCACCATAGGTGACAGAAACAAATCTAGGAGACAGCCTCATTAATGCCCCTATATTCTGCTTTAGTTTCTGCTCCATTTTCTCTGTTCTAGGAGGAAAAAACTCAAATGAAATATCCTTAATCATACAATTTTATTTCCAAAAAAAAACCTGATAGCTTTTTTGCTATACAGGTTTTTTTATACGTCTTATTTAAACCCCGCTTTAGCAATATTTATGCACCTGCAATCTGGTTCAAATCAGTGCCATTAACAATAATAATCTCATTAATAGTTTATTTCCAGTTTGGATTTGATCTCATCCTTTCTTTTTTGAGTCGAATTGGAAATTTAGATCTTATTTTGTCATCAGTTTTGTTGTCGATATATTCTGGATAATAATCCTTCATCATTTGTTTTAACTTCAAGTGTGCAACATCATAAATTGTTTGCTTTCCAGACTCTTCCCATTCTTGTGTAGTTTGTCTATTTGCCAAATCAGGGTATAAAAATTCAGACTCCATTAGATCAATTGTTTGGGGGTGTTTGAGATAGTGTCCCTCTCCATAAACAACATCATTGATAACATCATAGGATAATGTTTCATCATTAACTTCAATGCCTTTTACTAGTCTTTGTATATTCCCAGACATATCATTGTCAATAATTGCTCCCTCAAAGGACCATCCCATTATACTTCCGACGGCTCCAGCATATGATGAAACAATATTACCTCCAGCA
>DUAO01000092.1 GCA_012960805.1 Flavobacteriales bacterium
GTTGGTTTTTCAGTTCACAAATATTCCGACACTTAAAATCAGAAGGCTTGCCTTATGCCTATATCTTTTACATAACCGCTGCTTTGTATGCTTTTGGGGTGTTTGTGTATTACCTATTGATACGGGATTATGAAAAAAGAAGAAAGTCGGGGTAGCAAAACTATATCATCTTCTCAAATCTAACCTTCCTTACCCCGTGATTTGTGTCCCATTGCGCTTGCTCTTGAAACCCAAAACTTGTATATAATTTTATAGCCGGATGGTTATCTATTCCGGTTTCAACAGTAAATATTTTTGCCTTATAGTTATCTAATATAAATTGAACTAATTTTCTTCCAATCCCGTTTCTAAAATATTTTGGATAAACGACTAAACTTTGAATGTGAGTTAAATCTTTATGATTCTCAATTTCAATTACTCCAGCTATATTCTTAATTAAGTAGTATGCATAAAATTCAGAATCACTTTTCAGAAATTGAGATACTGTTCTTTTCAAAGGAGGAAAATCAACAGCTTTTAACATCTTAGCTTCCACGGTATATGATGCCTGGAATATCGCTCGGATTTCTTCAGCAATTTTATTTTCCTTATTGTTAATCTTGATAATCATATACTATGTATGAAAAATAATTAAACATTACAAAAGTAGAAAAAGTCGTGATGAAAGGAATTATTTTAGCACATGGTTTTAACCTTTTCCTTAAGTTTGCCAAAAAAAATATTATGGAAACTTATAAGTGTAGTAAATGTGGTATGTCTGTTAATGCAACTTGTGGTAAGTGTAATGCTCCATTAGTTAATGATATGCTCAAGTTAGATGATGGGAGAGAGGTACAGGTTTCAAAATGCCCAAATGGACATGGAAAAATAAAATCTCCTTTATGTTGCGGGGAAGATATGAGTTGTGCTATATAGGGAGTTGTAAAAAAAGTCGGGAAGCAGGATTCGAACCTAACACCTTTTCACATACGCCTATTATTGTAGGAAGGGGTTATTCTCCTTTTCATATCCTAAATTGGTAGAAGGACCATGTCCGCAAAACACTTGTGTTTCATTGGGTAAAGGAAAAAGCTGTGTAATAATACTGTTAATAAGCGTGCTATGATCTCCCCCTGGCAAATCAGTACGCCCTATGCTTCTTTGGAAAATAACATCACCGGCAATAAGTAGATTATTTTCTTTGCTGTATAAACAAATATGCCCTGGCGCATGTCCTGGCGTAAACAGGATTTCAAAACTGCTTTCTCCAAAAGTAAGCCTGTCGCCCTGAGCCAAAAAGTGCTTAGGGTAGGGTGAACCTTCATAATTCTCCAATTCATACATTTTACTAATCTCTCCTGCCTTTTCAAGCACTAGCAAGTCTTCTTTGTGCATGTATAATTCTAAATCCCACTGCTCACTTGCAAATTTATTTCCTAGCACATGGTCAATATGGCAATGCGTATTTATTAGCTTTACAGGTGTTAATTCTTTTTCTTCAATAAAAGCTTTTAATTCTTTCCGCTCAGCATCCGTATAGCAGCCTGGGTCAATTATTAGGCACTCCTTAGTTTCATCATATACAATATAAGTGTTTTCCTGAAAAGGATTGAAAGTAAAAGATTTGATATTCATAACTTATTGGGTTTTGCTAATTTCTGGATTCTGTTTCCTGCTTAACTTGGCAAATATATGTTAATTAATTAGTTGAAAATATCTGTTCTCATCCGCCTGTCCTCCCTTTTCTTTTTACTTTTGTATTATGGACATTACAACTTGTATTATACTAATAGTTATTGGCTTGCTTGCAGGAATCCTAAGTGGTTTAGTGGGAGTAGGTGGTGGTATTTTAATGATACCCTTGCTGATTATGTTTTTGGGTTTAACCCAACATCAGGCGCAAGGGACTGCTCTTTTTGCTATGTTGCCTCCTATTGGTATTTTGGCTGCAATGAACTATTACAAGGAAGGTTTTGTAAAATGGGAATATGCAGCCGTAATGGCACTTACCTTTGTGGTGGGCGGATATTTTGGGTCCAAACTATCCATTAGTTTACCTGATCAAACAGTCAGAAAGGTGTTTGGTGTAATAATGTTGATAGGGGCTATAAAACTTATTTTTTCAAAATGATAGATCAAATAAAAAAACTTGCAATTATTTATTTTGATGAAATAGTTGAAATAAGAAGATATTTACACCAACATCCCGAACTTTCCTTTCATGAGCATAAAACCTCTGCCTATATAAAATCTCTCCTAACTAAATGGGATATTCCTTTTACGGATGGCATTGCTGATACTGGAATTGTTGTGGTTTTAAAAGGGAATAATCCAGAGAAAAAAACCCTTGCTTTGCGTGCCGATTTTGATGCTTTACCAATAATTGAAGAAAATGAGGTGGAGTATTGTTCGATTAATAAGGGAGTAATGCACGCTTGCGGACATGATGCACATACTGCATCATTACTAGGGGTTGTTAAAATATTAAATAGCTTGAAAAGCGAATGGGAAGGAAGTGTTAAGTTTATCTTTCAGCCCGCTGAAGAACAATTTCCAGGCGGAGCTCAGCAAATGATTAAAGAAGGGGTGTTGGAAAATCCTAAAGTAGAAAAAATGTTTGCTCAACATGTTTTTCCTGAACTGGAAGTAGGAAAAGTAGGTTTTCGTCCAGGACAATACATGGCTTCTGCTGATGAGCTTTACATTACAATAAAAGGTGTAGGCGGGCATGCTGCTTTACCACATAAATATAACAATCCTATAGTTGCAGCTGCCAAATTAATTACAAATCTAGAAGAACATTTTTTGCAATATCAGCAAATGCCTTCTGTGTTTGCTATTGGTTTTATACAGGCAAACGGCCATACTAATGTCATTCCTGAAAGCATTGAGCTCAAAGGTACTTTTCGTACTATGAATGAGGAATTTAGAAATTTAGCCCATGAAAAAATGCAGGAGATTTCATCAGCAATAGCTAAGGAATATAGCATTGATGTTAATTTTTCAATCATTAAAGGATATCCTTCATTGTATAATAATGAGCCTTTAACAAAAGATGCGATTGGTTTTGCCAAGGAATATATGGGAGAAGAAAATGTAATTACTTTAGATATGAGGATGACTGCAGAGGATTTTTCCTACTATTCACATGAAGTTTCTTCCTGTTTTTACCGACTAGGAACGGCCAATACAAGTAAAGGAATTACACATGGTCTGCATACTTCTCGTTTCAATATTGATGAAGAGGCTTTAAAAGTAGGGATGGGACTTATGGCTTATTTGACAATAAAAAATTAAGCTAATAGTTTACGCCCAATAGCATGAAATTCTTCTGAGAAAAGCTTTATTCTTTCCAGTACTTCAGCTGAAGTAATTATATCCTCTGCAAAATCTTTTTCTGTTGCGAAAACTATTCTGGGTAGTTGTATCATACGCCATTCATTCATGCAGATTTGGGTTAGGTGCATAGTGGATAAATAACTTCTCTCTCCTCCTGCTGCACACAGTACTCCAAAGAATTTTCCGGTTGCATCTGAGAAACAAGCATCTAATAATATTTTCAATGCATCATTTACACTATAACAATGTACGCCCATACCAATAATAATGTTGTCCGCTTGTTTTACCTGTTCAGCTAATTGCTGCATTTCATCTGTTATTTCTCTGTGTGCTGGATTCATTGGGATTTTTCTGGCATCTACAAAAGTGATGGTATTGCCTTTTGAAAGGAGTTGCTTTTCTACTGCTTTACATAATAAAAAGGAGCGTGAATTTTCTGATACTGAACCTGATAATATTAAAGTGTTCAAATTGGCAGTTTTTAGTTATTGGTATAATCTTTAGCTACTAAAATCTATTTTTAGTTGGCTACTTTCGATATAAAGTCAATGCGTAATAATCTGATTTCATCATCAGAAAATTCATCTTCTTTAAACTCTACTCTTGCTTCATCAAAAGAAAATTCCTCTGTTTCCTTAAAGAATTTGTGTATATCCTCTCTTTCGTCTTCCTCCATCATATCTGTTATAATATGCTCTACATTCAGACGAGTCCCTTTTTCTACAATCTCTTCCATTTCAGTAAGTAGTTCTTCACGGCTTATTCCTTTACCTTTTGCAATATCATCAATCCATAATTTTTTGTCTAAGGATTGTATTATGTATATTTTGTTGGAGATTTTACTAGCTACTGTTCTAACTACAATATCTTGCAGGCGTTCAATGCCATTTTCTTTTACATATTTTTTAATTGTAGTAATAAATTCCTTTCCGTATTTTTTAGCCTTTCCTTCTCCTACCCCTTGTACTTGAGCCATTTCTTCCATTGTTATAGGATATTGATTTGCCATATCAATTAAGGAGGGCTCCATAAATAATATTGCAGGAGGTAAGCCAATTTCCTTAGCTACTTTCTTTCTTAAATCTTTCAGGATGTTAAATAAAAGAGTATCCATTGCTTCTCCTTTTTGCTTACCACTACTATTTGCTCTCAAGCTTTCATAGTTATGATCTTCAGTAATTTCAAACGAATAAGGTTTTTTGAGGTATTCTTTTCCTGTTTCTGTAATTTTCAATACACCATAACTTTCTATTTCCTTAGTAAGCAATTGTTTCACATATATTTGTCGAATAATAGCATGCCAAAACCCTATTGATTTCTTTTTTCCTGAACCAAACACATCTTCAATCTGCGACATATGTTGATTGATAAGTGAATTGCTATCACCTACCATAATTTTTGCTATTTCTTTAGGCTTGAATCGTTCACGACAAGCTAACACACCCTCAAGCAATAATTTAACATATTCCATTCCTTCAGTTTTCTCTTTAGGGTTTTTGCAGTTGTCGCACATTTTCTCACACTTATCTGCATCAAACTCCTCTCCAAAATAATGAAGTAAATATTTTCTTCTGCACATTGAGGTTTCCGAAAAAGCAATGGTCTCCATGATTAGTAAACGACCTACTTCCTGCTCGGCAATAGGTTTCCCTTGTAAGAATTTTTCTAATTTTTCAATATCTTTATAATCATAAAAGGTCATTAAATCTCCTTTTCCTCCGTCTCTTCCAGCACGTCCTGTTTCTTGGTAGTATCCTTCCAAACTTTTAGGAATATCATGATGAATAACATAACGAATATCTGCTTTATCAATTCCCATGCCAAAAGCAATAGTTGCAACCATAACATCACAATCATCCATTAAAAAAGCTTCTTGATGCTCAACTCTTTTTTTAGCATCTAATCCTGCATGGTAAGGCAAAGCTTTAATACCGTTTATTTGTAAAATCTCCGATATTTCATCTACTTTTTTTCTACTTAGGCAATATACTATTCCTGACTCTTCTTTACGGGAACTTATGTATTGCATGATTTGTTTTGCTACATCATTTTTTGGACATATTTCATAAAAAAGATTACTTCTATTGAATGAATCAAGATACAATTCCCCGTCATTTATTTTGAGATTTCTCATGATGTCTTGCCGTACTTTTGGGGTAGCTGTAGCGGTAAGCGCAAGAATAGGAGCCTTTCCTATATTGTCAATTATTTGTTTTAGTTTTCTATATTCAGGTCTAAAATCATGTCCCCATTCTGAGATACAATGGGCTTCATCAATTGCGTAAAAGGATACTTTAACTGATTTGAAAAATTCAATATTCTCCTGCTTTACTAATGATTCTGGAGCTACATATAGGAGTTTTGTTTTTCCGGAGGCTATATCCTCTTTGACTTGATTGGTTTGGGTTTTATTTAAAGAGGAATTGAGTACATGGGCTATGCTTTCATTCTGGTAGTAGCCTCTTAGTACATCTACTTGGTTTTTCATCAGAGCAATAAGTGGCGAAACTACAATTGCACATCCATCTAATAATAATGCAGGTAGTTGAAAACACATGGACTTTCCGCCACCTGTTGGCATTATCACCATACCATCATTTCCCTTTAGCAGATTCAGAATAATCTTCTCCTGATCTCCTCTAAAGCTAGTGAATCCGAAAATACTTTTCAGGTTTTGGTTTAGTGTTTCTTTGGAAATACCCATACTTAACTTAAAAGTAATACTTTTGTTCTTGTTTTTGAGAATACGAATATACTATTTTATTGTTATGAAATCTTCAACTGAAATAAAAAAAATTGCAAAAGAAGCGATTGTCCTAGAAGTAGAGGCAATCAAGAAACTTGAGAGTGCGATTAATGACAACTTTGTTAAAGTTATTGATTTGCTTTTGCATGCTAAAGGACGCTTAATTGTAGCCGGAATTGGTAAAAGTGCCAATATTGCAAGCAAGATCGTGGCTACCTTTAATTCAACTGGTCAGCCAGCTGTTTTTTTACATGCTGCTGATGCCATACATGGAGATTTAGGGAATATTCAAAAAGAAGATGTGGTTATTTGTATTTCAAAAAGCGGGAACACACCTGAAATAAAAGCGCTTTTGCCCTTTATTAAAAATATGGGGAATGCCATCATAGCTCTTACCGGCAATATGAATTCTTTTTTGGCAAAGGAAGCTAATTTTGCATTGGATGTTAGTGTTGAAAAAGAAGCTTGCCCTAACAACCTTGCTCCCACTTCTTCCACTACTGCACAATTAGTGATGGGAGATGCCTTAGCAGTAACTTTATTGGCATGTAAAAATTTTACTGATAAAGATTTTGCTCGTTTTCATCCAGGAGGAACTTTAGGTAAGCGTTTGTATTTAAAATTAGCTGATATTCTGCATGAAAATAGCAGCCCTCAAGTTGTCAGTGGATCCACAATTAATGAAGTAATAATTGAAATATCTAAAAAAAGACTTGGCGCTACAGCTATAATTGACAATGAAAAATTAGCAGGAGTTATTACGGATGGAGATTTAAGAAGAATGTTGGAGAAAAAAACAAACTTTGAAAACTTACAGGCCCAAGATATTATGTGCGTACAACCGAAAACAATACAAATAGATGCCTTAGCTTATGACGCTTTGCAAATGATGGAAAGGTATAATATAAGTCAGTTACTAGTTATGGCTGGACCGAAATACAAGGGTATTATTCATATTCATGAAATAATTAAAGAAGGAGTAGTTTAATGGGAGCGCAAAAAGAAGAAATGTCATTTCTTAATCATCTGGAAATCTTCAGGTGGCATTTAATTCGCTCTGCTCTGGCAATTTTATTTTTTGCCATTATTGCTTTTATTTTTAAGGAAGTTGTGTTTGATGTTATTCTTTTAGGACCTCAAAAACCAGATTTCCCAACCTATAAAGTTTTGTGTAGTATTTCTAATTTTTTAGGATTAGATGATGCGCTTTGCATGAAAGTATCTCCTTTTAGTTTGCAGAACATTAGTATGAGCGGGCAATTTTCTGCTCATATTACAACTTCTATTTTTGCAGGCTTTATAGTTGCCTTCCCTTATGTGTTTTGGGAATTTTGGCGTTTTATTAGTCCTGCACTTTATGATGCTGAAACTAAAATAGCAAGAGGGGTAGTTTTCTTTAGTTCGGTCTTATTTTTATTTGGCGTATTGTTTGGCTACTATGTAATTGCACCACTATCAGTTAATTTTTTAGGGTCTTATCAAGTAAGTAGCACAGTAGCGAATCAGATTAGTTTGACTTCTTTTATCTCGACAGTTACTACTGTGAGTTTGGCAAATGGCATTATTTTTGAATTACCAATTTTGGTGTATTTTTTAACCAAAATAGGATTGCTTACTCCTGAGTTTATGCGTATGTATCGTAAGCATGCTATGGTAGTTACCCTTATTTTGTCAGCAATTATCACACCGCCAGATATTACTTCACAGATTTTGGTTGCCTTTCCGCTTATGATATTGTATGAGTTGAGTATTAAGATATCAGTAAGAGTAATTAAAAATCAAGAAAAGAAAAAACATGATTTTAAGAGCAGATAATATTATTAAGTATTACGGAAAAAAAGCAGTAGTCAAAGGTGTTTCTGTTCAGGTAAAGCAAGGGGAGATTGTTGGGTTATTGGGGCCAAATGGCGCAGGGAAAACAACTTGCTTTTACATGATGGTTGGCTTAGTAAAACCCAATGAAGGAGCTGTGTATCTGGATGATTTAAACATCACCAAATTACCTATGTATAAAAGGGCACAATTGGGCTTGGGTTATTTGGCACAAGAAGCTTCCGTTTTTAGAAAAATGACGGTTGAAGATAATCTCTTATCGGTATTAGAAATGACTAAACTTAGCAAGAAAGAACAACAAGAAAAATGCGAATCTTTGCTTGATGAGTTTGGATTGCACCCTGTGCGTAAAAATATGGGAGGACTACTTTCAGGCGGTGAAAGAAGAAGAACTGAAATTGCCAGAGCGCTAGCAACTAATCCTAAATTTATTTTGTTGGACGAACCTTTTGCTGGTGTTGATCCTATTGCTGTAGAGGATATTCAGCAGATAGTTGCTACGCTAAAAGATAAAAATATTGGAATATTAATTACCGACCATAATGTACACGAAACTTTGAAAATTACAGATAGGGCTTATTTGTTGTTTGAAGGAAATATCCTAAAACAAGGTACCGCTGAAGAATTAGCGGCTGATGAGCAAGTTAGAAAAGTATACTTAGGTAAAAACTTTGAGCTTAGGAGATAATTACATCTCCTCCAAGGTAAATTCAAACGATTCCATAATCTGATTGCAAAGCATTTTTTTACAAGCTTCATCTACTTTTGATGACGCTATTTCTTTGCTTTCAGCCTCAATTTCTAATGTAATGTGTTTGCCAATTCTTACATTTTCAATTTCTGATAAATCAACATTTCCCATGCTAGCACTTACGGCTTTCCCTTGTGGGTCTAATAACGACTTAAGTGGCATTACATCTATTTCTGCTTTGAAGTTCATTTTATAAAATTATTTACGATTGATAAAATCAGGTACAAAATTACAATAAATGGAATAGCAGCAAACTGAAAAACGAATAATAATATCACGGACGCTAAAATTAGTGTAATTCTGAAAATATTTAAGTTTGATGCCATGCCTTCCTCTTTGCTAAATTTCAATGAAAATAAAGGAATTTTTGCCACTAAAAGCAGTGGAAGAATAACCGTAATTACAATTAAGAATCTAAGATCCGAAAGCATTGAGAGTTGTTGATATTTATCAATTAGCGGTAATGACGCTACAAAAATAGCAAGTACTGGTGTAGGTAGGCCAATAAATGAAGTAGCTTGCTTTGTGTCAATATTAAAATTAGCCAAACGCACAGCTGAAAATATTGGGATAAGTAGCGCTAAAATTGCCGGGAAAAAGAATCCTTCAACAGTAGCACTCCTAAATAGTATTTCCTGGGACGAATCACACATAATATGAAATAAGATAAATCCTGGAGCAACTCCAAAAGTAACCATATCAGCCATGGAATCTAATTGTTTTCCTAGATCTACAGTTACTTTTAATAAGCGGGCTGCTAGTCCATCAAAAAAATCGAAAAAAGCACCTGCAAAAATGCAAAAGGAAGCTAGCTGTAAGTTCCCTTGAAAAGCAAAAATAATGGCACATAATCCGCAAAAAAGATTAGCTAGTGTAATTATATTTGGGATATTTCTTGTGATTGCATTCATATCAGCAAAAATATGATAATATTTGTAACCCTTATGAGAAAACTATTCTTATCAGTATCGAGTGGCTTATTGCTAGCTTTTTCTTGGCCAGAAATTGGTGTATTTCCTATTTTGCTTTTTGCTTTTGTTCCTCTTTTGATTTTGGAAGATGATTTGCAAAAATCTGAGGATAATAGAAAAGGAAGAAAAGTATTTTGGTTTTCTTTTTTAGCATTTTTTATTTTTAATGCAATCACTACTTATTGGGTGTATCATGCTACATTATTTGGCGCAATTGCTGCATTTTTGGTGAATGCAACACTAATGGCAACCGCTTTTTACCTATTTCATAAAATTAAATCAGCAACTACAACTAGATTGGGCTATTTAGCTTTTATTGTTTTCTGGATTTCAATGGAATATTTGCATTTGAATTGGGATTTATCATGGCCATGGCTAACATTAGGAAATGGTTTTTCAAATTCCCCTAATCTAGTGCAATGGTATGAATTTACAGGTTTTTTAGGAGGGTCATTATGGGTGCTATTAATGAATGTTTTACTTTTTAGATTAGCAAAACAACAAAATTTGAAAGCAATCGTATTCCCTTTACTTGTATTACTTACTCCTATTATTAGTTCTTATTACTTAATGCCTGATATAAAAGAGGAAAAGCAATTAAAAGTGCTAATTGTTCAGCCGAATGTTGATCCTTATACAGATAAATTTAATGTAGGCTATGAACAGCAATTGGCTAATTTTATTGCTTTAGCAAAACCTCACTTGACACAAGAAACTCAGCTTTTAATAGGACCAGAAACAGCTTTATTGGAAGGGGTTTGGGAAAATAAAATTGAGGCAGCTCATAGTGTTAGAGCGTTTCGGGAATTGCAAAAATATTTTCCGAATCTGAATATTTTGGTAGGATCCTCTACTTGTAAAATTTTTGGGCATGGAGATCAAAAAACGACTACTGCTCGACAAATACGAAATGAGAATATCTTTTATGATGCCTATAATTCCGCTATTTTTATTCCTGATAGCGGAAAGGTTGAGGTGTATCATAAAACGAAATTAGTTCCTGGGGTTGAAAAAATGCCATTTCCATATATTTTAGATCCTTTGGCAAAATTAGCTGTTGATTTGGGCGGAACTAGTGGCTCATTGGGAAGTGAGAATACAGTACATCAATTTATGGTGAATGATAAAATTATTACTCCTTTGATTTGCTATGAAAGTATTTATGGCGATTTGCAAAAAGGGAAAACAAATCTGATTGCCATAATTACCAATGATGGTTGGTGGAAAAATACGGTTGGTTACAAACAGCATTTTGCGTATGCTAGGCTAAGAGCTGTTGAACAGAGAAAAACTATTATTCGCTCAGCTAATACTGGTGTTTCTGGCGTGATTAATGCAAAAGGAGAGGTGTTAGAAAGCACAAATTGGGATGAAGCTTTTTGTATTGCTGCTGAGGCTCCCCTTAATAATGAAATTACTTTTTACAGTGTTTTCGGCGATTATATAGGTAGGCTCTCTGTTTTTGTAGCTGCTATGCTGCTCATAGTTGCTTTTGTAAAAGGGAGGTTAAGGAAATAAAAAACCCACTCTAAACTAATGGGTTTTTGTTTGTTTTTATAAATAGAAGTTTTACTACTCTGCAGTTTCTTCTACTAAGTCAATTTTTATTACGGTATCAATGTTGCCTTCCATGTCAATATCTTCAAGCACTGCATCTACTATGCTATCTACATTTAGGTTCTCATCTTCTACCTGAATTTCAATTTTTATCTCTTGATTTACATCAATAGTTTCATTTTCTGATTCAATATTAAAGCCATTGTTTGCTGTACAAGAAGCTTCTTCACCACATTTACAATTAGCTACAAATAAATATCCTAATAAAAGGATAGTAAGCCCCCAAGTTAATGGTTTTTCTAAATTTCCCATAATTTTATTTTTTGGTTAGTATGGGGGCTAAATTAGGAAAAATAAATTACTTAAGATTTTTTGGTATTGTGCAAACTGGTATTTCTTGCATTTTGTGCTGGTTAGCTTTGTTAAGTTTTGTGTAAATATTAAGTACTTCTTTTTCTCTTGCGCTTAGGTTTTTTGCATCTGCTGAAAAAGTCATTGCCCATTCTAATTCAGGATAAGTGGCACCAATTTGCTCTTCATCTGTTTTGTCGTCTCCCCACAATCCATCAGTAGGATCGGCAGTTAAAATATCCTTATTGACACCTAATTCTTTTCCAAGAGCATACACCTCAGTTTTTAACAAATCAGCAATAGGGCTAATATCCACCCCCCCATCACCATATTTAGTAAAAAACCCAATACCAAAGTCCTCCACTTTATTTCCAGTACCCACTACCAAAGCATTATTAGCTTGTGCGAAATAATAAAGAGTAGTCATTCTTAAGCGAGCACGCGTGTTGACTAAAGCCAATTCATTGTGCTCTTCAGTTTTTGGAAGTTGAGCAATAAACCCGTCAAAAACAGGAGTGAGTTCTAGTTTTACAGAACTAACATTATTGAAATTTTCTTTTAGCCAAGTAATATGTTTTAGTCCTCTGTCTACTTGTGTTTTATTTTGATGAATGGGCATTTCCAAACAGAATAATGGTAACCCTGTTTTTGCCGCTATTGTAGATGTAACTGCTGAGTCAATCCCACCTGAGATTCCAATCACGAATCCTTTCATATTCTTATTTTTAGCATAGCTGTGCAGCCAATTACTAATATGATTTATTATTGCTGTAGTTTGCATAATTCTTTGCAAATGTAAGCGAAAACTTTTTACTTTTGCAGTATGAATCGTATTGTCTTATTTCTGACCGCAGTCTTATTATTTTCTTGTACTGCTGACAAGGAAAAAGTAGATTTAAAAGTGAACAGGTTTGAAAAAACATTATTTGAAATAAATAATGACAATGTTGAGGAATTGGCTAGTAAATGGGAAGCTGATTTTGGAACCTTTAATGAAGTTTTTGCAACTCAGATTATGCAAAAAGGAAATCTTACCGATACGCAATACTATCATGAATTATTGGCATTTACCCAGCATAATGATATGCGAGAGGCTTATGATTCTGTAGCACTGTTGTTTGCTGATTTTTCTGAAATTGAAGAAGAATTAGAATTTGCATTTGGAAAATTTTCAGTTGATTTTCCTTCTTATCCAATACCTGAAATAACTACTTTTTTTGGTGGATTTAATTATGGAGTAGTTACTTATGATAATAATATTGCTATTGGTTTAGAGAATTTTTTAGGAAAAAATAGCAAGTATTATTCTCTACTTGGCGACCCTGAGTATTTAAGATTTCAGAAGCAAAAAAAGTTTATTGTATCTAATGTTGCGGAAGTATGGATTAATGAGCATTTCCAGAAATATATTGGTGGTAGAGATTTGCTTTCTCAGCTTATATATAAAGGGAAGGTAATGTATTGTATTGATAAAATGTTGCCTGAAAGTACTATGGAAGATAAGTTTCGTTTTTCAAAAGCTCAAATGGATTGGGTGGAAGAGAATGAGGCTAGTATTTGGCAATATATAGTGTATGAAGATTTGTTGTTTTCAAAAGAGGAACAGCAATTCAGAACTTTCATTAATTACGCGCCTTTTGCAAAAGGAATGCCACCTGAAGCGCCAGGAAGAGTTGGCTATTATATTGGCTATAGAATGGTGAGCGAGTATATGAGAAATAATGAAATTGATATT
>DUAO01000093.1 GCA_012960805.1 Flavobacteriales bacterium
GCAGTGCAGCGCAATTAAATTACGAAAATAGTTTGAAAATTGTAAAATCATACTTTGATTTAATAGTCTTCTTTTTCTCTTGTTTAGGGTCTTTATTTATTGAATAACCTTTTGCACTAACCCCGCAAACAATTAAAGATATTAATATAAATTTTACTTTCATAATACTTAGATTTGAAATCAAAAATAAATAAAATAAATCACTGTTGTCCGATAAAAAGTTAAAATAACAAAACACTTTCTATTACCTCAATAAAATGGGGCTAGATTTATGAAAATCAAAAAGTAAGCCCCTTCTTATTTTTATTACTGAAAATCAAAAACACTTTGGTAATTAGTAGGATTTCCTTTGTTTTTAACAAATTCTTTGGCAAAAGAATCTACGTTATTGAAAAAGTCTACAAAATTAACATAACTAAAAAGATGTTTTTGGAGTAAGCTGACAAGGTTTGAGAAGCTCCATGATTTAGTGAGTTGTTTTTTCATAACAGTAATCAACAATAGGCTAATGAGCGTACACCAAATCTGTATTTGTATAGCGTTTTGATTGTCTCCATAAAAATATTGCAAAGGGAAGTTTTGTTTTATTTTTTTGAAAAGCAATTCAATTTCCCATCGTTTTTTATAAAGTAAAGCAATCTGCTCAGCAGGTAAATCAAAAAGATTAGTCAAAAAATAATACACCTTGTTTTTTTCTTTGTGATAAAATGATACTAAGCGCAATTCGACTTGCTTTTCAAATCCTTGCTCATCTTTGTATTTTAGTGCTATTTTAGCATCTCTTAAAACTTCATCAGGTGTTGCTTCATAAAGTTCAAACTCTTTTAATAGCCTTTCTTTGGCATTGCTTTTCAATCGGGTAACAAAGAATATATCCTCTTCATTCCACTGGTTAAAAAGTGCATAATTATTGTATGCTTTGTCAAACAAGGCTACTTCTCCCTTATTCATTACTCCTTGCTTTTGTATAAATAAAGAATCATGTTCTCGAGCATTACTATGGTATACTTTTACGGGAATCCCAGCCTGCATATCTAGTTTTTGATGGCTTTTTATTCCTCCTTTTCGCTTCCCATTATTAGGATTCCGCCCAACACATTCAAAAATTGGTTGAAAAAGCGCTATAGTAGTAGAGTCTATTGCAAACACTTTCTTATCAAGAATCAGCTGCTTATGGCTGTCCGATAAAGCAGGTAGATATTGATTAACTAAATCATAATAGATATCCTCAAAAACAATGCAGTCTCTTCTTTTATTGGCATCAGAAATAGTACTCCTTTTCGGTGAATAATCAAATTTACAATGTGTAATCTTATTACCATAACTTACAATACCACCGCAGAGTTCACGCAATGAGTTACATCCAGAAGTAACTCCATAAACCATTGTAATTAAGTGTTGAAATGTAGAGAATCGCTTACAGTAGTGGTCTGAATTATGTTCTTTAGAGAGAGTTGTTATTTGTGATTTATTTAACAACCCTACCATCTGGCTGAATATCGGCTGTCCGAAAAAATTATTACTTTTACCCATAATTGAATTTATTGTCAGAGATTTATTCAACTATACGAAAAAAGCAGCAAATATTGCTGCTTTTTTTATCGGACACTAATGATTCTAAATCAATCCCGTCCTAAACGATTGGAAATAAATAAAAAATAGAGAGTGTCTATTCAAGTATCTCAAATTAACTTTGAGTTGGGTAACAAAAACATACACTCTCTATGTCAAACATAACACTATTTGGTCAAATAATACAGAAATTAGACCGTTCAATTTTTAAGAAGATAGTAAAAACATATCAAACCGATAAGTATGAAAAAGGCTTTGATAGTTGGTCACACTTAACATCTATGCTTTTTTGTCATTTTGCAAAGAGCCAATCATTACGAGATATAAGTAACGGATTACGCTCAGCAACAGGCGATTTAAATCATTTAGGAAATGTACATCCTCCAACAAAGTCAAATTTAAGTTATCAAAATAAGCACAGGAACTGGGAGTTGTTTAGAGATTACTATTATGCCTTACAAAAACAATTAGGACAGCAACAAGGTTTTAAACAGGTTAAATTTAAGATAAAGTCAAAAATATTTTTATTGGATGCAAGTACCATAAGTTTGTGCTTATCCTTGTTTGATTGGGCAAAATACAAGACTAAAAAGGGAGCTGTAAAACTACATACCTTGCTTGATTTTGATGGGAATCTTCCTGCTTATGTTAATATTAC
>DUAO01000094.1:0-3724 GCA_012960805.1 Flavobacteriales bacterium
CAGAACTTTCAGTATTAGAAGCTCAAAAAGAAGTAATCAAGTTTGGTAAGATTACTAGCAAATTATATAATATGATTCTGGAATTAAGGAAAGAAACCAATAGCAAGAAGTTTAATAAGTTAATGGAAAGAATCAAGAAATATGAGGATATCACTGATAGAATGGAGGTGGAAATCGCAGATTATTTAGCAAAAGCAGCTCAAGGAGAAATGAGTGATTCCGCTTCTTTCAAAGTAAGGTCCATGATATCTATTATTAACGATATGGAACGAATTGGTGACATCTGCTATCAAATGTCAATTTCAATTGAGAGAAAGAAGGAAAGGAAAGCAGAATTTACTGCTGAATCAAAGAAAAGTATTGAAGGTCTGTTGAATGAAGTTCAGAAAGCTTTAGATATTATGAATAAGAACTTAAACTCAGAATATTCTAAAGTAACATTAACAGAAGCTGATAATGCTGAAATTAATATCAATAATATGAGAAACAAATTAAGAAAATCATATTTACAAAAAATTGAGAAAGGAGAAATGCCAATTCAAGTAGGAATGATTTATAATAATCTAATTCATTCTCTTGAAAAAGTTGGAGATCATGTCTTCAATATTTCTGAAGCAATTGTAGGAGATAAATAAAAAGTAACTATTATTATTTAGACAATAGAAAAAATGAAGAAACCAATTTTTATTCTTGCAATAGCATTGCTAAGCACTGTATTTGCAAATGCACAAACTTCTGAGTGCTGGGTATCTAATCATCAAATAACATATGGAGGAAGGATGATGTATGATATGGCTATTTGGGGCCCTGATGATTTTGGAAATACTGGATCTGAATTCAGGAGAGTAAGACTTTACAGTTCAGGAACAATGTATAGCAATGTGAAATATAAATTGCAATTGGATTTTGCTGGCGGAAAAATTGCCTTTAAAGATGTTTGGATGGAACTGAACAAATTACCAATACAAGGGAATGTAAAAATAGGGCACTTTAAAGAACCATTAAGATTAGAAGGTTTAACTTCTAGTAAATATATAACCTTTATGGAAAGAGGATTGCCTATTGCTATGACTCCCGAAAGAAATACAGGCGCAATGTACCATACAATTATTGGCGAAAAGTTATCTTTTCAAGCAGGGGTTTTTAGAAAAAGTAATGCCTTTGGAAATGACAAAACTGCAAACAACAATCTAAATATTACTTCAAGAGCTACTTATTTAGCCATGAATGATGGTGATAAATTATTGCATTTAGGAATTGCTAATAGCAGAAGAAAAAGCAATGATAAAACATATAGTTTTTCATCAAGAGCAGAAAATCATTTAGGAAATAACTTAATGAATGTCACCTATAACAACCAAGTGCAAAATGTTAATATTATTGCAGGGGAAGTTGCTTATGTAAACGGCTCCCTATCATTACAAGGAGAGGCTTTACAAACAACTATTGATACAGAAATTGGACAGTGGAACACGCCTATTACTCATGAAATAATGTCTTATTACGGGCAAGTTTCTTATTTCTTAACGGGGGAAAGCAGGTCTTATAAAAGTTCTTTAGCAGGATTTGGGAGAGTAAAACCAAATAACAATTATGGAGCGAATGGAGCGATAAATGAGTGGGGAGCATTAGAAGTGGCTGCACGATTTTCAGCTATTAACTCGCAAGAATATGGCTCATTAGAGGACATTACATTCGGGTTAAATTGGTATTTGAATCCAAATACAAGAGTAATGCTCAACTATGTAATGGGAGAAATGACAAATGAAACAGAAGTGATAACTGAAAATGCAGTTATGATGAGGGTTCAATTGGACTTTTAGTAAATATTAAATATCTATAAAAGAGAAAGGAGGCGCTTGCCTTCTTTTTTTATGGCATTACTTTTTCAGAAAATGCAGCTAGTTTTTTGTGTGTTATTTCCTGCTTGTAAGCAATAGCAGCAATATAAATGAGTTTCGCATTCAAATATTCTTTCTCTGCATGAAAAAGTTCCAATTGAGAAGCTGTTCCTAATTGTTGCCTTTGAAAGGATTGCTCATAAGCCAATTTAGCAAACTCTGATGATAGTTTAGCTAATTCATGTTGCTGATTTGCAGAATTAAATGCGGCAAGAAGTGCATGCATCTCTGCTCTTAAATCATTTTCCAATTGTGATTTTTCAAGCATCTTGAGTTTATATAAACTATTCTCAGTTTTGTAATTTCCAGCAGGAAAAATATTACCCAATGGAATACTCCACTGCACAGAAGTAGTCATAATGTTTTGATTTCCCAAAGCATCTTGACTAATAGGTCTCAGCAATCCATCATTCATTCCAAAAGAAATTTTAGGCAACAATAAACCATACAACTCCCTATTTTTTTGCCACTTACTTGCAGAAACTTCACTGCTTAATTGTTGCAACTCAAAGCGATTATTTAGTTTTTCTTCCAAATTCAAATCGTTTATAGTGGTTGTATTGTTGATGTAAAAATCGCAATCTGTTTTCAAAATATAATTACCCTCTACATTAAGGGTTGCTAATAATTGCTGAGATAATTCAGTAGTAATTTGCTGCTGTTGGAGCAGTTTTATTTTTAAATTATTCAAATTGGATTGCGCTAATAATAATTCAGATTGCAAACGCAAACCAGCCGATACTTGCAATTGTAATTGGGCAATAATTTCTGTGTTTTTAATGATAAATGAAGTAATCGCTTTTGCTTTTTCCTCACTTGCTAGCAAACGATAATAATTGCTGAAAACCATAATCTTCTCATCAATATTATTGGCCTCTTTACTATAAAAAGCAGCTTTTACTCCTTGCTTTTTAGCAGCTGAATTAAAGAGTAATTCGCTCAAGTCCCAACTTAATCTGAAACTTTTCCCACTCCACTCATTATTTTTATTTACATCTACAAAATCGCCTTCTGTGCTTTGAGTGAAACCACTAAGTTCATAGCGATTCATTCCCATTCCTAATGTTGGTAATGCCTTGCCAATACTTTTGTAAAATGATGCTTTGGCTAATGTAAATTTAAGTTCATTACTCTGAATTTGCAAATTCTGATTTAGGGTCATTTGCAGCATTTTATTATGCGACAAATACAAAGTGTCTTGCGCATTTACAGAAAACACACTGCATAAAATTCCTATAAAAAATAACCTCTTCATTACTTAATTGCTTTTACTTTCATCCCTTCTTTTACCATTGCCTTTCCTTCCACTATTACTTTTGAATTTTCATTTATTTCATTGCTGAGCACTTCAAAAAAATGAGTATTACTCAACCCTTTTTTGATAAGTGTTCTTTTTACAATTCCATCTTTTACTTGCAATATAAAAAACTCGCTTTTTATTGCAATCAACACCTCATTTGGCAAGGATATTTTATCGCCAGTGGATTGCAACTGAATTGCAACATTAGCATACATTCCTGCTTTTATTTTTCCGTTACGGTTAGGAATATCTAACTGAACTTTCATGGTTTTATTCCGATTATCAATAGCATTTGCCATGCGAGAAACTTGGGCTAAAAATTGCTCCCCTGGAAGTTCCGTAAATGAGATTTCTGCTTGCATTCCTTTGCTTATATTATCTACTTCTGTTTCGGGGAGTGCAATAGTCAAGCGAATAATTTCCATATCCATAATCTCAAAAAGGGCAGCAGCATTTGTGTTGTTTATTCCACTTTGAATAAGCGTACCCAATTCCACATTTCTTGTAGTAATCATTCCGCTAA
>DUAO01000094.1:3751-13064 GCA_012960805.1 Flavobacteriales bacterium
TCCTTATTTGTAGTGGCTTTGTATTTAGCATTGGCCATTAAATAAGTGGCCTCTACTTTTTCAAATTCTTGCAAAGTAGTCAGTTCAGGAGTTTTTGCAATCACTTTTTTAAAGCGTAAATAATTGGCCTCAGCCACTTGTTTTTCAACTTTATTTATTTCCAATTCTCTAGTAAGTTCTGGATTATTCAGCACTGCCAACACATCTCCTTTTTGCACTTTATCTCCAATATCTTTTTTTAGTTCAGATAAAAACCCTCCTTCCATTGCATGAATATTTACCTGTTTGTTGGGTAGGGCATTTCCAATAATTTGCAAAGTGGAAGTAAAACTTCTTTGTTGAGGATTTACCACTTTTACATTTGGATTCTTTTCGGTTTGAATTGTTTTTTCGCTTTGCTTATTTTCGCTATCAGAACAAGAAAGCAACAAGAAAGCAAGTAGCGTTATAAAAAAATTAGTTTTCATTATGTTGGGTTTTTGCGATCATTAAATAAAATATTGGGATGATGTATAAAGTAAGTAAAGTAGCGGTTATTGTTCCGCCAATTACTGCAATGGCTAATGGCACATTTGCCCCTCCTGATTCTCCAATTCCAATAGCAGTTGGCAACAAAGCAAACACAGTAGTTGCGGCAGTCATTAATACTGGTCGGAATCTATCAGAAGCACCATTTATTATAGCATCTTTTTTTTGCATTCCCTCTTTAATTAGGTTGTTGATTCTGTCAATTAAAATATTTCCGTAAGAAACTGAAATTCCAACCATCATGATGATTCCCATAATTGATTGTATACTCAAATTAGTACCGGTTAGCATCATTAAAGCAACAATTCCAATTAGCCCTAATGGAAATGCTAAAATGATAATTAGCGGCTGACGGAAGGATTTAAAAAGTGGTGTGATGATGAGAAAAGCAAACAAAATAGCCAATATTAATCCCAATCCTAAATTGGCAAATGATCTTTTCATTACAGCAACTTCTCCTTCAAAATTTACTTCATATCCTTTTGGAAGGGTTTTGCTAAACTCCTTAATTCTCAATGCAATATCATCAGAAACACTACCAATATCTGCTCCTTCTACATTAGCATACACATTAAATTCCCGCGTTAAATTATGATGATTAATTTCCACTGGCTGAGTGGTTTCACTGATTCGAGAAAATAATTTGTAAGGTACAGGATTCCCAAATTTGGAAGTAGCAATTACATTTTCCAAAGTATGCTCTTTGTTAATTTCACTCTCAGGATAGGTTACTCCTACATAATAGTGATTTCCATTATTTTCATCAATCCAAAAGGCCTTGTCAAAAGTGGTTGAAGAGTTTAAAGCCGATACTAAATTCTTAATGGCATCCACAGGCTCTACTCCTAATTCTGCTGCTTTTACCCTGTCGATATCCATCTCTTTGGTAGGCTGATCAATCCTTTGTAAAATACGAACATCCCTTGTTGTTGGGATTGCATTTATAGTATCACGCAATCGTTCGGCCAATGCGCGTAATACTTCCAATTTATTACCTTTTACTTGCACATCAATTGGAGAGGATTTCCCTTCATTAAGAGCGGCTGTAATCAATCCTCCTGTATTAAAACTCACCTCAACCCCAGGGAATTCATTGTGGAAACGCTCTCTTAAAATAGGTACGTAACTATCAGTTGCCTTTTCGTGTCCCTCAATTAATTGTGCTTTAATAAAAGCGTCTTGTGTCCCTGAGTTTGGCGTATAAGCAGCCGGTAAATCATAAAAAACTCCAATATTGGAAACGGTCTGAGAAAGATCATCTCCCATTACTTCTTTGAGTATGCCTTCCATTTTGGCGATTGTTTTTTCTGTGGTTCTAAGGGGTGTTCCAGATTCTTTTCGTACCAAAATTTCCATTTGTCCAACATCTGTTTTTGGGAATAATTCATAACCCAAATTAACAAAACCAAAAAGTGATAAAAGGAATAATCCAAGTGTAAACAGTAAATAAGATTTCTTTTTCTGTAATGCTTTTTCTAAACTTTCTTGATAAGTAATTCGCCATTTTTCAACTGTTTTTCTAAAACCTGTTTTTTCTTTTTCGGCAGTGCTAGGTAATTTGTTTTTAAACAAATTTGCAGCAGCAATAGGAATTAAAGTAAGAGAAAAAATATAAGACCCCAACATGGCGCCAGCCACGGTAATGGCCAATGGTGAAAATAAATCTTTGGCAATTCCTGTTAAAAATAGGGTTGGAATAAATACAACTATTATCACTAAAGTAGAAGCCAATACAGGAGTTGCTACTTCCAATGCTGCATCCAAAGCGGCCTTTGTAGCATTTTTTCCCATCTGCAAATGCCTATCAATATTTTCCAAAACTACAATGGAATTATCTACCAAAAGCCCTAAAACCAAAGCAATTCCACCAAGGGTAATACTATTTATAGCTTGCCCAGTAACGGACAAAACTATAAAGGCCATCATAATTGAAAGTGGTAAAGAAAGAGAAACAATCAGTGCTGAACGGTAATTTCCTAAAAAAAGCAGCAATACCAAAATCACCAGAATCAATCCACTAATCCCTGAAAAAACCAAAGAAGAAATTGCACTTTTTACATAGGAAGATTGATCAAAAATCACATTCAAATTTACATCCTCAGGCATTCTATCCTTTAATTGTGGTAGGGCTTTTTTTACTGCTTCAACAGCAGCAATGGTATTAGCTCCTTGTCGTTTAAAAACCGGCAAATACACCTGTTCTTTTCCGTCAATACGCACAATGTTGGTTTGTATTGCGCTAGCATCAGAAGCCACACCGATATCTTTAATGTAAATAGGAATTCCATTTCGGTGGGTGATTACAATATCATTAAATTCTTCAACATGTTTGATGATTCCTTGTGCATCAATGGCATAAGTCAAATTCCCAATTTCTGCAATTCCAGAAGGAATCATGGTCGTATTTTTCAAAATTGCCTCAGAAATTTCGGTTTGAGAAATTCCCAATGCCTCAATTTTTGCTGGATTTACATAAATATAAATTCTCCTTTTTGATCCACCAAAAGCAGCCGGACAAATAATTCCCTTCACTCCGCTAAGCATTTGCCTTAGGGAATAATAGGCCAATCCATAAAGTTCCTTTCCGTTTCTAATATCGGAACTAACTGTTAAAAGCATGAGTGGTTTAGAGGCAGTAGGATCAAAAGGCTGCACCATTGGCGGTAAGGTTCCTGGTGGCTGATAATACATATCCGACATAGCATAAGAGGAAGTGTTCGCCATTGCTTCAGCAGCCGTTACATCTTCTTGATAATAGTTGGTAACCAAACTTACCCCCATCAAACTTTTGGACTCTTGCTTTAAAATTCCATTGGACTGTCCTGTCCATCTTTCCATTCGGCTTGTGATGTCTTTTTCCACCACTTCTGCTGGCATCCCTGGGTAAAGAGTAAGGATTTGCATAGCCGATTTTTTGAATTGAGGCAGAATATCAACAGCCATCCTGGGCACTAACACAATGGACATTACCGAAACTAAAATAGCAAATACTACTATTAAGTATGGATTTTTAAAAGAGAGTTTAATCATCTATTGGATATGAATTCATTTCTAGCAAATACTTCTTCTATAGAAATATACCCTATACGACTAGAATCCTCTTGTCTAATTTGGCTATAATTGGTATTTATAACTAAGGCTTTAACATGAACATCAACTTGTTTCCATGTTTTTGAAATTCCATCTGCACCTTTATGTAAATCATAGCACTTATTGCTAATTGCGTTATATGCCTTTAGTGCATCAAATTGTGATTCAAGATTGATTGAGCCTTTGATTTCAACAATATGATCAAAGTATGGGCAACCTGGTATTATATGATATAAAAATGCAAGCCTTATTTGTTTTGTTTTTCCAAATACATCAAAAGTTACATCTATAGAATCATTAATAGGACTGTTTAAAGTGCCATTAATTACAAAATCTTTCGTTAAATATTTAAAAAAATGATCTTGAAGGTTTTTATCGCGCATAGGGTCTCCTGAAACAGAACTTGAAGATTTTATTGAAAATTGTAATCCATTTACTAATTCCTCAATTGAACTGAATTCTTGATCTTCTCTATCACAGCTAAACTCATCAAAATACCCTACTACCTTTACTTTATCATTAGTCTTATAGCCATTCCAAATTACTTTTGTGTTTTCTATATCAAATTGATAAGAGTCTACTTCTGTTTTAATTTTTTCTTGTTGTACTTCTTTATTGTTATTTCTTCCGCAAGAGATAAAAAGTATGAAAATTAATATAGTGAAGGGTTTTAGCTTGTTGTATGTCATGAATTATATTTTGTGTAAATATAGTACATTTGTAGAACTAGAAAATGGAAAATTTAATCAATAAAATTATGGCAATTAATTCAGAATCTGATTTTGAAGAAATGTCTCTTAAATTATTTGATTATCAAATGGAAAATAATCTTATTTACGCTCCATATGCTGCATTAATATTAAAAGGAAAAATGCCCGCTAATATTTATGAAATTCCATTTTTACCTATAGAGTTTTTTAAACAAGAACAGATTATCTGCCAAGGTAAAGGAGTGGAGGAAGTTTTTTTAAGTAGTGGAACAACAGGCGAACAAAGTAAACATCTAGTAGCTGATTTATCACTTTATAAAAAATCATATTTAAATACCTTTCAGCAGTTTTATGGAGACATAAATGATTACTGCATTTTAGCCTTACTCCCTTCATATCAAGAAAGAGAAGGTTCATCACTTATTTATATGGTTGATGATTTAATTAAAAAATCAGGACATCCAAAAAGCGGATTTTATCTTAACGACCTGTCTGAACTTTCTAACACAATAACTGAACTAGAGAAAAAAGGACAAAAAACAATTTTGTTTGGTGTAACTTACGCATTATTGGACTTGGCCGCACAACATCCTCAGCACCTAAAACATACCCTAATAATGGAAACTGGTGGGGTGAAAGGGAAGCGGAAGGAACTGCTGAAAGAAGAAATACACAAATTACTGGAAGAAGCATTTTTGACTAAAAATATACATTCAGAATACGGAATGACAGAATTATTATCGCAAAGCTACTCCAAAGGAAAAAACATTTTCAAGTCGCCACCATGGATGAAAATACTAGTTAGGGATGTAAATGATCCTTTATCAATTATGGGAGACAATAAAAAAGGCGGTATTAATGTGATTGATTTGGCAAATATCCATTCCTGCCCATTTATTGCCACTCAAGATTTAGGAAGAACATTTGATGACAATTCTTTTTCAGTGCTGGGAAGATTTGATAACTCGGATGTGAGGGGGTGCAATTTACTTATACAATGATAATCAGAAAAGCACAAATACCTGATTTAGAAAATATCATGTTAATGTATAAATCATGTGTTGCTGGAATGCTTGAAAACAACATTGATCAATGGGATGCGACTTACCCAAATACTGAGGTAATTATGGCGGACTTAATCGCTCAAACTTATTTTGTTGTCATTGAAAATGAAATCATTATTGCAGGTATTAATATTGACCAAAATCAGGATAAAACCTATTTAGAAATTAATTGGGAAGATAAATTTGATTCTTTTTTAGTCGTACACCGATTGGGAGTTAAAGAAGAATTTTGGAATGATGGAATTGGCAAATCACTTATGCTTTTTGCAGAAAATTTGGTGACTGAAAAAGGATTAAATTCCATCAGATTAGATACTTATTCAGGAAACCCAAAAGCTATGGAATTTTACAGAAGATTAGGTTATAGAGAATTAGGGGCCATCAATTTGAAGCCCAACAAAAATGAGTATTATTGTTTTGAAAAAATTATAAAATGAGAAATTTAATTTACTTAATTATTATATTTTCTTTTGCTTGCAATCAGCGAGTAGAAAAAACTCCTACAACACCTTATGTAATGGTGCTGGGTGTTGCTCAAGATGCAGGATATCCGCAAATGAATTGCAAAAAAGAGTGTTGTGCAGCAGCTTGGAATAATCCTGCATTACAAAAGACTACTTCTTGTCTGGCAATTATTGACCCTATAAGTAAAGAGCAGTGGATTATAGATGCCACTCCTAACATTAAAGATCAATTACAATTATTGAAAGGCGCAACCCAAACAGAAAAAATTGATGGAGTACTACTAACCCATGCTCATATGGGTCATTATACAGGGCTCATGCATTTTGGTAGAGAGGTAATGGGAACAAATAATATTCCTGTCTTTGCAATGCCAAGAATGAAGACTTTTTTGGAGGAAAACGGACCATGGAGCCAATTGGTAAAATTAGAAAACATCAATATTAAAGCGCTAAAATCAGATTCTACTTTTAGTTTGAATGAAAGAATAAAAATAAAACCTTTTTTGGTTCCGCATAGAGATGAGTTTTCGGAAACCGTAGGTTATGAAATTATGATAAATAACAAATCCTTAATTTTTATTCCGGATATTGACAAATGGGAAAAGTGGGAAACGGATATAAGTGAACTTATTAAAAAGGTAGATTATGCTTTTTTAGATGCTACCTTTTATAAGAATGGTGAACTGAAAAGAGATATGAGTGAAATACCTCACCCTTTTGTTGAGGAGAGTATGGATCTATTTTCTACTCTCTCTGATGCCGACAAACAAAAAGTACATTTTATACATTTTAACCACACTAACCCTTTGTTAATTGAAGGAAGTACTGCCCAAAAAGAAGTTTTAAAAAAAGGATTTAATCTTGCAAAAGAAGGCCAGATGATAAGATTCTAGAATCAACTGAATAGGGATCAACCTAAAATACCCCCACTACTCTACCGTAACTGATTTGACTAAATTTCTTGGTTGATTTACATTAAACAGAATCCCATAACCTCAGTATAGAATCTTTCAGGATTTTCTGAATGTAGCCAGTGTCCTGCCTCTGTATATGTCAAATGATCAAATTTCATGTTCCTTTAATAGTGCTGGATTAGTTTTAAGCCATTTAACTTTGCTCCATGCGCGTTCATGAAAAAAGTATAATATTGATTTTGTAAAGAAACCAATCCCACCGATTGTTGCGGCAGTTGCTACGGCTTCTAGAACAAATAGTGAAATGATGAATGTATCTAAACTTCCTATCATTCGCCATGTCATAGTTTTAAAGAAACTCCTCTTAGCTGTAAGCCCTTTCTTTTTTCGTTTATTCCAAACCAATTCATGTACAAAGTACATAATCATTTTTGTACATAAGCCTATTCCTCCAATCTTTAATGCGACTTCAAAAGTTCCAGTAACAATATATGAAACCACGAAAGTATCCATACTCCCAATCAACCGCCAGGTTACAGTTTTTACTAAAGATCGTTTTACTATTTTTTTCATTGGCGTTTGCTAAAATACACAAATATATTTCTTATTTCAAATTACTATAGCAAACAAAAACCAATCACCTCATCATAAAAATGTTTAGGATTCTCTGTATGCAGCCAGTGTCCTGCACCGTCAATAGTAGCAATACTAAAATCAGAAAAATGTTTATTTATAATTAGTTCGTCTTGTGTTGTTATATAATTTGAGTTCCCTCCTCTTATAAAATGAGTTGGAACTTTACAAATTCCTTTTACAAAATTGGCTTCTTGTATGTTATTTATTTTCTCCAAAAGGACTTCAATATTAAAACGCCAAGCAAATTCCTTGTTTTCGTTTCTGTAAAGGTTTTTCAAAAGAAACAGGCGCATTCCTTTATCCTCATAAGTAGAAGAAAGTACGCTATCAATCTCTTTTCTTTTTTCAAAATCTTTTAAAGGTAATTTGTATAAAGTTCCTAAAAGGTTTTTATAAAAATCACTATTATATCTTCTGGGGGAAATATCAGCCACTATCAATTTCTCTATTTTATCAGGATATGTAAAGGCAAATTTCATGGCCACTTTTCCTCCTAAAGAATGTCCTAAAATAATTGGTTTTTGAATGTTATTGTCCTCCATGTATTCCAATACATCCTCACACATTACCTCATAATTAAAATCTTCAGAATGTGGTGATCTTCCATGATTTCTCAAGTCAATTAAATGTACTTTGCAATATTTTGCAAATTGTTTCCCAAGAGAATTCCAATTATCACTCATGCCAAACAGCCCATGAACAACAATTAAATCTTGCCCTTTATCTCCATATATTTTTGAATGTAATTTCATCTATAAAAGTCGTTTATACATCTGTATTGCATTTTCCAATCCCAAATAAAGTGCATCACTTATAAGTGCATGTCCAATAGAAACTTCTGCTAAATTTGGTATTTCTTTTGCAAAATATTCCAAATTTTCTAAACTCAAATCATGCCCTGCATTTATTCCAAGTCCCAATTCAGTGGCTTTATTAGCAGCTTCTATATATGATGAAATAGCTTTCTTTTTATCTATACTATATTGTGTTGCGTATTCTTCTGTGTATAATTCTATCCTGTCTGTTCCGCATAATTTTGCTCCTTCAATCATCTCAATTTTCGGGTCAACAAAAATGGATGTTCGGATTCCTGCTTCTTTAAACTCAGTAATAATTTCTTTTAAATAATTTTGAAATTTGATAGTATCCCAACCCGAACAAGAAGTAATTACATCAATACCATCAGGCACCAAAGTAACTTGTTCTGGGTTTACCTGAATCACCATTTTTATAAAATCCTCTGATGGATATCCTTCAATATTATACTCAGTAGTAATAATTGGTTTAATATCATAAACATCCTTTTTTGTAATATGCCTTTCGTCAGGCCTTGGGTGAATAGTAATTCCATCTGCACCAAATTTTTGACAATTAATAGCTGCTTCTAACACTGAAGGTGATACTCCACCTCTAGCATTCCGTATAGTGGCAATCTTATTTATATTTACACTGAGCTTTGTCATATTATAAAGCAAAAGTAAAAAATAGTATCTTTGCACTATGCAAGCAAGCAAACTTATTTCATCAACTATTGAAAGTATTCACCCTGAAGAGGATGGGAATAGAGCTTTAGAGATGATGGATCAATTTAGAATAAATCATCTTGCTATAGTTAAAAACAACTACTTCCTAGGAGTGGTTTCTGATAAGGAGATAAGAAACTGGGACTCAGCAGATGAATATATAGAAGAGCATTTAAATAATCTGGCTTCACCTCATGTAAAACACACTCAGCATCTATTCGATATTATTGAAGTATTAGAAAAAAACAACTTGTCTGTTGTTCCTGTTTTAGATGAAGAAAACCACTATAAAGGCGTAATAACAAACCGAAAACTAATGTATACAATTGCAAAATCAGCAACTATTCAATCTGTTGGTGGAGTTATTGTTTTAGAAATGAATAA